>CAZPPO010000054.1:816-12033 GCA_964588475.1 uncultured Eubacteriales bacterium | reverse complement strand
TTATACAGAAATTGGTTTAGCTAAAGATGGAGGGCCTATAGTAATAATATTATATTCGGTTTTAATATAAATGTTTACAATAATTCATTCATACAAAACTTTTAATTATTATTTGACATACCTAATATTTCGTCCTTATAAAAAGATTTAAATGCTTTTCCTGAATCAGTAAATCGATATGATTTTGCACCACCATAGTCTCCATTAATTTCGGCCAATCCTATTGTTACAAAAAATCGATTAGCTTCCGAATTTGAAATTGCTGTATTCGTTTCAATGGCGTATATCATTTCTTCAAATGCATTTAAATATCCTTTTTGGGCTAGCAATTTGTGAATTTTTTGGTTACCATTTAAATTGTCTTCATCTTCATTCCTTTCAACTAATTTCTCATTAACGATTTTCTGAGGATTTTGAAGATATAAACAATCAGCTTTACGATGTCAGCAAAAAAGCCCAGTTTGTATCGGGCGTTTTGCCTCCTTTTTTAAGCTTTGTAAACAATATCGGATATGTTTTAGTTTGTATTGTCGGAGGCTATCTTGTCGTAAAGGGCAACTTTACGCTCGGTGGTATAACGGCTTTTATCGCCTATTCAAAGATGTTTTCTCAGCCGATTGTTGATCTTGCGCAAATTACCAACAACCTGCAATCCTCACTCGCTTCTGGTGAAAGAGTCTTTGCAATACTTGATGAGCCTGAGGAAACCAAAGCTCAAAACGCTCTGCCTATTCCCGAATTTAATGAACTTTTGTCGTTCAACAACGTTTCATTCAGCTACAGCGAGGACAAGCCTTTAATTAAAAATATGGATTTTTCTGTGAAACCGGGTCAGCTTATAGCATTAGTTGGCCCGACCGGCGCGGGTAAGACGACGTTTGTAAACCTTTTGATGCGATTTTATGATGTATGCTCAGGCTCTATAACAATAGACGGGGTCGATATAAGAAATATAAAAAAAGAAGAGCTTCGTTCACTGTTCGGTATGGTACTTCAAGATACATGGCTATTTGAGGGGACTGTTAGGGAAAACATAAGATACGGCAGGCTCGATGCTACAGACGATGAAATTTATGACACCGCTAAAAACGCAAGGGCGCACCACTTCATTATAAACCTGCCGGACGGATACGACACTATGCTTGAGGAAAACGGAACGAATTTATCACAAGGTCAGCGACAGCTTCTCACTATTACCAGAGCGCTTATTAAAAATCCTAAGATATTAATACTCGATGAAGCGACAAGCTCAGTTGACACGAGGACAGAACTGTTAGTTCAGCAGGCTATGAGCGAAATAATGGCAGGCAGAACAAACTTTGTTATAGCACACAGGCTCTCAACGATAAGAAGAGCTGATATTATTTTATTTATAGATAACGGAGTTATCAAGGAGCAAGGCACACACGAACAGCTTCTTGAAAAGCAAGGACTTTATGCAGATATGTACAACAGTCAATTTAAAGGCCAGGCTGCGAAAAATAAATTAGACACCGACTTTTAAGCATTTGAAAGGAAGAATAACATTGATTCAAAACAATGAGAAGACAATGGAAAAAATAGTTGCACTGTGCAAGGGCAGGGGCTTTATATTTGCCGGAAGCGAAATATACGGTGGTCTTGCTAACACCTGGGATTACGGACCGCTCGGTACTCAGCTTAAAAACAACATCAAGAATACCTGGAGAAAGAGGTTTATTCAGGAAAGAGCAAACAGCTATGAGCTTGATTGTGACATTTTAATGCATCCGAGAGTATGGGAGGCTTCCGGACACGTAGCAAGCTTTTCAGACCCTTTGCTCGACTGCAAGGAATGTAAAACCCGCCATAGGGCGGATAATCTGATTGAGTCCTTTGACCCGGAAGCTCCTTTTGGCTCTATGTCAAAACAGGAAATGTTCGATTTTATAAAAATTAATAATATTTCTTGCCCTAATTGCGGAAAGACGAATTTTACCGATATCAGAGAGTTTAACCTTATGTTTCAGACATATAGGGGAGTTACAAACGACAGTAAGAGCATAA
Source organism: uncultured Eubacteriales bacterium (assembly GCA_964588475.1). Taxonomy (GTDB): domain Bacteria; phylum Bacillota; class Clostridia; order Oscillospirales; family Acutalibacteraceae; genus DTU089. The sequence goes on along the minus strand of CAZPPO010000054.1, from coordinate 10,008 downwards.
TATACCTTCGTCCCGAAAACGCACAAGGTGAGTATGTGAACTTCATTAACGTTCTGCGAACAATGAGAGCAAAGCTGCCCATGAGCATAGGTCAGATAGGTAAAGCGTTCAGAAACGAGATAACACCCGGCAACTTTATATTCAGAACAATAGAATTTGAGCAAATGGAATATCAGACCTTCTGCAAGGAGGGTACTGACAGTGAACTTTATGAATATTTTAAGGAATTTGCGCGTCAGTACTATATGGATCTTGGAATAAGTCCCGAAAATCTCCGCTATCATGACCATGAGAAGCTTGCGCATTATGCAAAAGCGGCGTGCGATATAGAGTATCTTTTCCCTTTCGGATGGGGTGAAATAAACGGTACGCACAACAGACAGGACTTTGACCTTACGCGCCATCAGGAATACAGCGGACAAAAAATTGAGTATACAGATCCTTCCACAAACGAAAAGTTTGTGCCGTATATTGTGGAATCAACATACGGACTTGACAGAACTGTGTTGGCTGTTTTATGCGAGGCTTACGATGAAGAGGTTGTAGACGAGGAAAAGGGAGACATAAGAGTTGTTCTTCATCTTCATCCCACTCTTGCACCCATAAAATGTGCGGTTCTTCCGTTATCTAAAAAGCTGTCACAGCCGGCTTTGGAGCTTTTTGACAATCTTTCAAAACAATTTATGACAGATTTCGACGAGACAGGCTCTATTGGCAAGAGGTACCGACGCCAGGACGAGATAGGAACACCATTTTGCGTAACCTTTGATTTTGACAGTTTGCAAGATAATTGCGTTACTGTTCGCTATCGTGACAGCATGCAGCAAATCCGCGTTCAGATTAAGGATGTCTGCGATTTTATTCAAAAAGAGATTAAATATTGATTTTGGTGATTATTTGAAAAAAACTGTTTGTTTGATACTTATCATATTGCTTGTAATTAATCTTTCAGCTTGTTTTAACTTTTCCGAAGGAAAGACCTTGTATGTTCCCATTGATGAAGAGCCAATATCCCTTGATCCTCAAATAGCTTTTGGATACGGCGATGAAATCATTGCGAGAAATTGCTTTGAGGGTCTGTTAAGAATTGACAGCAAGGGCAATGTTGACTTTGGAGTTGCTTTTGAATATAAAGTAAGCTCAAACGGTCTAAAATACACTTTTTCACTTAATCCAAACGCCTGCTGGCATCTAACGCCAGAGCATAAAACTGTTTTAACAGGGGATAGTCTTCAGGATTTTGATACAAGAGTAAGGTCCGAGGATTTTGTGTTTGCCATTCGGAGGGCGCTTGTGCCTGAAACAAAAGCCGCATACGCAGAAAATCTTTTTTGCATAAAAAACGCCAAAAAGGTTCATGACGGAACTTTAGCACCTGAAAATCTCGGCGTAAAAGCAATAGATGACAGGACCCTTGAAATAACGCTTGAATATGAGGATACTTCTTTTCTTTATACTCTCGCCTCACCCATAGCAATGCCCTGCAACAAAGAGTTTTTTGAAAAAACAAAAGGAAAATACGGGCTCGAGCTTGATTATACCCTTTGTAACGGCCCTCTTTATGTGACCTCGTGGACACACGGCAGCTCTGTGTTCATCCGTATGAATAAGGATTATAAGGGTAAAGCTACCGTCAATGCTTCACTTATCGGACTTATGATAAATAAGGATAAAGCAAACCGCTTAAGCCTTCTTTTGTCGGGCTCATACGACTGTGATTTCATTGAGGCTAAGGCTGTCAGCGAAATTTCAGATACCTCTTCTCTCAAATTGCAAAGACTGCAAAACAGCGTTTGGGGACTTATGATAAATGCAAACAACAACAGTAATTTACAAGATATCAATTTAAGAAAAGCTCTTTTTTATTCGTTTGACACAGCCGTAATCGATTCGCCACCTTATATTGGAGAAAGGACCGATTCCGTCGTGCCTGCCGGCTGTTTAATCGGTAATGAGCTGTATTCGCAGATTAAGCCCTCAAGAGATAAGCCTTTGTACTCCGAAGCAGAGGCAAAGCTTCATTTTGGAAAAGCTATCGAAAAAACAGAAGGACGAAAAATATCCATAACAATAACATGTCCAAGAGATTTTAGAAAATCAATAGAGCGCGTCATTCAGAACTGGCAGAGTGTACTGGGCATAAACCTATCAATTAAGTTAAACGAAGTATCCGATGAGCAGCTTCTTGATTTAATTGAGAAAAAAAGCTATGAAGCCGCCTTTCTTCCTGTTGAAAGCGACGGTTCGCTTGCAAATGAATACATAAATAAGCTTTGCATAGGTACTATCGCTTACAAAAATAAAACTCTTAATTCATTATTATTGCAAGAGAAAAAGCAGACAAATGCCGCTAAAAAGGCAAGCATTATATCCCAGATTGAGACACATCTGCATTCTAACGCTGTATTTTATCCCGTATTTAACGCTCACACTTATTTTGCATCATACATAAATACAGAAGGCATTTACTATTATTCATCAAAAAATAACCTTTGTCTTTATTCCGGAGAACGAAATGAGTAACAAGCTATACAGAATTTTTTCGGTGTCAGCATTGATATTTGCTATGGCATTAATATTTTATATGTCTCATCAAAACGGGGAAGAATCTTCAGCTTCAAGCGGCTCTTTCCGCCTTTTTCTTGAGACGGTTTTGCATCTGAAAATAAACGAAGGTATTTTGCGCACAGCGGCACATTTTTGTGAATACATATTCCTTGGATTATTAACAGTCAATTGTTTTTATGCGCTTACATGCCGGCTAAAGCCCTTTGGCTCGGTTGCTTTCGCGGCCGCGTACGCTGTTTCGGATGAAATACATCAGATTTTTATTCCCGGCAGAGCCTTTCAGTTTTTTGATTTAGGCGTTGATACGGCCGGTATTATTGCGGGAGTTTTTTTGTTCTCACTGACAATATTTTTATTTATAAAAATCAGAGGAAGGAAAAGGTCTAAATGATAAGATTCTCTGTTTGTATTGAGATGATTTTTAACGACCTGCCGATTTACGAACGATTTTTCCGTGTTAAGGCTGGAGGTATGGAAGCGGCGGAAATCTGGGGCTGGGGTAATCGTGATATATCTCAGATAAAGGAAGCGGTAGAAAAAAGCGGTGTAATACTCTCGTCAATGTGTGTAGGGACGCCTGATACTTTGCTTGCACAAAAATACCATGACACTCCTCTTGTCGCAAACGGCTCAAGCGATATATTCTGTGAAATTGCATCACACTCGGTTGAAGCTTCAAAACAACTCAACGTCAAAAATCTGATTGTTACAACAGGGCAGGAGCGTGCTGATATATCCCGTGAAAAACAGCACGAAAATATAGTTAACGCATTATCGGCAGCCGCACCTATTTTTAAAAGTGCCGGTATAACCGCGGTTTTGGAGCCTCTTAATATCCTTATAGACCATAAGGGTTATTATCTCTCGTCCTCTTTACAGGCGGCGGACATAATCAAAGAAGTCAAAAGCGAAAATATTAAAATGCTTTTCGACATATATCACCAGCAAATTACCGAGGGCAATATAATAAACAATATAACCCGGTTTAAGGATTTGATAGGTCATTTTCATGTTGCGGACAATCCGGGCAGGCATGAGCCGGGCACAGGAGAACTGAATTTTTCCGTTATTTTCAAAGCTATAGAAAGGACCGGCTACAAAGGCTTTGTCGGGCTTGAGTTTTCTCCTTCCTGCTCACACTCAGCCTCGCTTGAACAGATGCAAGGATTAATATAAAAAATGACCTCCGTTAAAAAGAGGAGGTCTGTTAATAAATAAATTAGAATTAAAGCAGAGCAAAATCTCTCTTAAACCAAACATCCTCTAACACAAAAGCCTTACCGTTAAGGTAATTGAGCGAGCCGGCATCTGATTTAAAATCAAATATTAGCTTATACGAGCATAAAAACTGCTTTTTATAAGAGCCATATTTCTTATTAATCACATTTCTGCCGTACTTTCCATCACCTAAAATCGGGTGTCCTATTGAAGCGAAATGCGCCCGTATTTGATGTGTTCTGCCTGTTAAAAGCTCTGCTTCAACAAGTGAAAGCCCGTTATTAAAATCCAAAACGTTAAAAGCTGTGGAAACCTCTTTAGAATTTACGGTCTTGTTTTTTGAAATAAAAACAAGGTTGTTTTTTTTGTTCTTTTCAAGAAATCCTTTCAGAATGCCTGAGCTTTTTTCAAATTTACCTATGCATACACAAAGATAAAACTTGCGAAGCTCCCTGTTCTTTATTTTTTCATTCAGAATCCTAAGCGCTTCGGCATTCTTTGCTGCTATTATAATACCGGATGTGTTTCTGTCGATTCTGTTGGCGAGCGAGGGTGCAAAGGAATTCTCTTTTTGAGGCTCGTATTCGCCTTTCTCATACAGATAACGCATAATCCGTGTTATTGCGGTGTCGTTATATTCGTTTTCGTCCGGGTGTGATAAAAGCCCCGCGGGCTTATTGATCAATAAAATATTTTCATCCTCGAAAAGAATGCTTATCGGCTTGTCCGCTTTTATAAAATCAAACAAACCCTCATTTTCCTTGGAAAAAAACTCATCCTTTATATACAACTCAATAACATCATTTTCGGCAAGTCTTGTATCAAATGCGCAGCGCTTCCCGTTGAGCTTAATTTTCTTTTCACGAATATACTTATAGATTAACGGCTCGGGCAGGTGCGGAACGCATTTTTGTATGAAGCTGTCAAGCCTGCGTCCACTGTCATTATTATTTACTGTTATTGTTTTCATTGCTGTTTTCCACCTTTTATAAGAGCGTCAGCAATTTCTTCGATTTTCTTAAAACGTCTGCTAATAGCACAGCGCGATAGGGGAGGGGTAAACATCTCGCCTAACTCCGCTAATGTAGCCTCTTTATTATCAAGTCTTAAGCCGGCAAGAAAAGCCAGCTCAACCTCAATATTTTCGAGAGAGCTTAACCTGATTATAGTATCAATATTATTAATTTGCTTCATATTAGCTTCTATAGTCCTGTTTAGGTTTGCCGATTCAAAGTTATACTGTCTGTTAATTTTATTGAGCATATCCTTGGAAGCTCTGATGTTCATCATATGCAAAAACGAGGTTGTTGCACCCATAAAACCAAGAATATCCTCTATACTTTCTCCATCCTTAATATACAAGGAATAACCGCTTTTACGCCTTATCTGTTTAGGAGTTATCGAAAGCTCCTCGATAATCCTCTTTAAATCCAAGGCAAGCTTTTGTTTTGGTGTAATAAATTCAATGTGATAATCCTTTTCAGGATTGGTAACAAAACCGCAAGAAATGAATACACCTCTGATAAACGCGCTGATACAGCATTCATTCTCGAAATTCGCATAATTAATTCTAAGAGCAATTTCGCTGCCTGTATGACCGAATTGGCTCAATATATATCTGCAATCCTTTGGATTTGTAACTCTTACCGTAAACTTGCCCGCTCGTGAACGTGATATTTCCGCAGATACAGAAAAAAGCTGTTCAACAAGACTTTTATAAAGATGCGATGCCTCAGCTGACTGAGTTAGAATAGACATTTCATTTATGGAAAAAGCACGACCGAAAAGCAAAAGCCCGTAACATTCTGCCTTCATGCAACATGGCTCTCTTTTTAAAGAGCATAATTCTTTTTTAATGTTTTCCGAAAAAGACATTCCTAAATTACCTTAATATTTTAACTTCGGTTTTCAGACTGACGCCTGTCTTCCTAAATACCGTTTCCTGAACATATTCTATTAGCTTAAGAACGTCACAGGTGGTTGCGTTTCCGATGTTTATTATAAAACCGGCGTGTTTTTTGCTTACCTGCGCCCCACCGATAGTATACCCTTTAAGACCGCTGCTCTCAATAAGAGCGCCTGCAAAATTATTCTTTGGCCTCATAAATACACTTCCGGCACTGGGATAATCAAGAGGCTGCTTTGTCTGCCGTTTTTCCATTAGTTCGTCCATTTTCGCCCTTATCTCGGTCTTATTGCCTTTTTTAAGTCTGACACAGATACCTGTTATTGTGAATTTGTTTTTCATATAAACCGAGCTTCTGTAAGAAAAGTCCAGTTCACTTGCCGACAGCTTGTTTTGATTGAAATCATTATCAATATGCAGGCAGGAAATGACGACATCCTTCATTTCCCCGCCATACGCTCCCGCATTCATATATACCGCGCCTCCCGCGGTACCGGGAATACCGTAAGCAAATTCAAGTCCCGTAAGGGAATTTTCATAAGCGAACATACAAAGCCTTGTAAGTGCAACACCGCTGCCGCAGAATATTGTGATTTCATCTTGAAGATAAAGCTCGTTAAGCCCTCCCGCAGTGCGCAGTATAATTCCGTCAAGACCTGTGTCGGGCACGAGTACATTGCTTGCGTTTCCCAAGATACTGACCTTTACACCGTTTTTATTACTTTCCTTCAATACCTCCGCCGCTGCCTCTCTCGATTTCGGGATAATAATCGAATTTACGAGGCCTCCTGTTCTTATGCTTGTGATTTCCTTAAGATTTACATTCCTATTGACCTCACAGCCTTTTTGGACTGCGAGGTCAACGATTGAATTGATATTATTCATGATAACCACCCAAAGCCTTTAAAAGTCAAGGAGTGCAGAGCCTATAATACCTGCATCGTTGCCGAGAACTGCGCTTACGAGTTGAGTTTGCTTTTCCGCATATATACTATATCGTTCTCTTTCAACATGACGACGAAGAGGAGTAAGAATAGTTTCTTTCTCATGACCTACACCGCCGCCGATACATATAATATCGGGCTGAAGGGCATTAATTATGTTAATTATCCCACTGGCTACATAAAAAATGTATTTGTCGACAACCTGTTTTGCGGTCGGATCTCCTTTGCGCATTGCATCAAATGCGGTCCTTCCGCTGACAGCGTCAATGTTGTTGTCAACAAGGTCCCACATAATGCTGTCTTGATTTTGGCGCATCGCGTCTTTTGTTTGAGAGACAAGGGCTGTGGCGGAAGCATATCTTTCCCAGCAGCCGCGCCTGCCGCAGTTGCATTGCTCACCGTTTACGCAAATAACCATATGCCCCATTTCGCCCGCGGCGAAATTCACACCGTTTACAAGCTTTCCGTCAATAATTATACCGCTGCCCACACCGGTACCCAGCGTTATGGCAACAAAATTCTTGACTTTGTTCCCCGAACCGGCAACAGCCTCGCCCAAAGCAGCGCAGTTTGCGTCATTATCAAGATAAACGGGTTTATCAAAGAGCTTATCAAGTAACTGTTTCGCCGGTACATTGACAAACTCTAAATTATTTGCAAATTCGATTACACCAGTAGCCTTATTAACAGAACCCGGGGCGCCGATGCCTATGGATACAACATCATCATAGTTAATATCAGCATCTTCTAATGCCATATCTACCGCAGCCTTTATATCCATGAAAATTTCCTGTGCGGGACGGGGGATATTAGTTTTCACCTTGCCTCTGCCAATTATTTTGAGCTCTTCGTCAACAACCCCTGCCGCAATATTTGTTCCTCCTAAATCGACACCCACTCTGTACATTGAATACATCCTCCTGAATAATATATGTTTTATAATTCTATTTATTCTGCTAAATCAGTGCCAAACCTCAAGCTCCCTATCAAGTGGTTCTCCGTCATTCATACCAAGCTGTACCATAAGTTCTTTTGCCGCATTATAGCCAAGTTTCTTCTGACGGTTATTTACCGCAGCTATTTCAATGATTATTGCAAGATTTCGCCCCGGCTTAACAGGAACAACGGTTGCCGGTACTTTTATATCGAGAAGATTTATATAGTTTTCCTCGATGCCTATCCTGTCATAAGCCTTATTCTTATCCCACTGTTCAAGCTGCACAACCATATCGATTTTCTCGGTAAGTTTAACAGCTCCTACCCCGAAAATATTCCTTGCGTTTACAACGCCTACACCTCGAAGCTCAATAAAGTGTCTGATGTTGTCCGGTGCGGAGCCGACAAGAGTTTTTGAGGATACCTTGCGAATCTCAACAGCATCATCCGCAATAAGGCGATGTCCTCTTTTCACAAGCTCAACAGCCGTTTCACTTTTACCTATGCCGCTGTCGCCAACAATTAACACACCCTCCCCGTAAACCTCTACAAGAACACCGTGACGCGTAACACGTTGAGCAAGCTCAATACCAAGGTAGCTGATAAGTGTTGCCATAATAGAGGAGGTTGTCTCATCAGTTCTTAATATAGGGGTATTAAAACGCTTTGCAAGCATAAGCATATCATCATCAACAGGCAGAGAGCGCGTTACGATAACCGCGCTCGCGGAAAGCTCGAAAAACCTGCTTAGCCTCGAAAACCTTGTTTCGGAGGATAAAGTGTTAATATAGCTCATTTCGGTAAGGCCGATAAATTCGACTCGCTCGCTGTCAAAATGCTCCTCATAGCCTGCAAGAATTAGTCCCGGACGGTTAACATCCATGGAGGTGACTGAAAGAGTATCAGAGTTTTCAGGCAAATAAACAGCTTCAAGAGAGTTATCTCTGATTATTTTAGTTAGCGCTACGGAATACTTTGCTTCCATCTAAATTCTCCTATTATCTCAGAATATTAGTATTGATTGGACAAAGATACATTACATTATAAAACAAAAAAAACCATATGCCAACCTTTTTTAAAAAATAAAATAAAAAGCGGTAAAAATATTTTACAAAAAAAGTATTGACGGTTTCCTGTTATTGTGATATATTTGCTTTACCTCTAAAAGGGTTCTTTTTTTGTGTCCTGAAATAGAGGGAGGCTATTCTAAATTGGAGGTGCCGTACAGTGAGAGTAAAAATAACACTTTCCTGCACTGAATGTAAGCAACGAAATTATAACACAATGAAGGAAAAAAAGAACAATCCCGACAGATTGGAAATGTCGAAGTATTGTCGGTTCTGCAAGAAGCACACGCTTCACAGGGAAACGAAATAAGGAGGTAGCTTTATGTCGGACGATATCAAAAAGACCGATGGCGCTAAAGGTGACCTAATATCAGAAAAAGAAAAAGCTGCCAAAATAAAAAAGTCAAAGTCTGATAAAACAGGCAAAAAAAAGACCGAGAAGCATAATAAGCCGTCTAAGGTCAATCCTTTTAAAAAATTTTGGATTGCTATCTTGCGTTTCTTCAAGAATACAAAGGGCGAGGTAAAAAAGATTATTTGGCCGGGACGCCAA
>CAZPPO010000054.1:0-806 GCA_964588475.1 uncultured Eubacteriales bacterium | reverse complement strand
GCAGCAATCTTAGTTATAGGTGCCGGCGTTTGGATAATTGACTATGCGCTGTCCGGGGGACTTGGTCTTGTGCGTAAGGCTGCGGAAAAATCTGATACAACAACCTCAGATGTATCCGATACAACCCAACAAACTGATTTGACTGACTCTGCATTTGCCGATACTACTGAAGATAACGCCGAAGATTCTACTGAAACAACAGAGAGTACGACTGCAGATTAGTCGACTCCCTTGAAATACAGCGGAGGTTAACGATGGCAGAATCAAGATGGTATGTAGTTCATACCTATTCCGGCTATGAAAACAAAGTAGCCGCAAACATTGAAAAAATAGTTGAAAACCGTAGAATGCAGGACCAGATCCTTGAGGTCAAGATTCCAATGGAAAAGGTTACCGAAATTAAAGAGGACAAAACCGTTGAGGTTGAGCGTAAGATATTTCCCGGTTATGTTATGGTTAAGCTTGCGGTTAATATCGGGAACGACAATCACCCCTCAATGTCCGATGAGACTTGGTACCTTATCCGCAACACGAGAGGTGTAACAGGCTTCGTGGGACCTGAAAGCAAACCTGTTCCGTTAACCGAGGAAGAAGTACAAAAGCTCGGGGTCGAACAAAAAGTTATAAAGGTCAATTATGAAATAGGGGATCTCGTTACTGTGACTAATGGTCCATTTGAGGGCTTTTCCGGTGTTGTAGAAGATCTAAACACGGAAAAGAATGTTGTTAGGGTCTCAATTTCAATGTTTGGCCGTGATACTCCGGTTGAGTTTGAAATCGACCAGGTTGAGAACACTATTGAATAA
>CAZPPO010000053.1:10965-12087 GCA_964588475.1 uncultured Eubacteriales bacterium | reverse complement strand
TCGAGGAAACAGCCCGGACCGTAGCAGTTGAATATTTCCGGAGCAACCTGACGAAGCGTTTTCAGCATTTCAACGGCATACGCCCTGATTTCCCACTGTGCTCTGTTACAGGTGCGCAGCTTGAGAAAGAGAAGAAGCTCTCTGGCGTTCATGGTTGTTACTATGTCAAGAGCGTTACCGGAAAGCTGCAGGTAGACGAGAAGCTGCTGCGAGAAGCCCTCTGCCTTGAGTTCGTCGAAAAGCTGTTTTGTTTTTTTGAAGGCTTCTTTATAACGCCAAAATAGCTCCTCGTCTTTTCGGACAGAGGGTGGAATTATATATTTCTCCCTATCCGTAAGCAGAAGAGAGGGTATACTGATTGACTGTATTCTATGGCGCGCAAAGTGCGTTAAGCACGAGAGTGAAACATTGTTGAGTCTAAAGGTAAAATTAACACATTCAAGCGCTCTGGGTCTGCGTGTGGCAAGTATTTTAGAAATAATCTTAACGCGCTGTTCCCTATCAGATACTATTCGATCGATAGCCGAGGAGGAAAGGTTTGTAAACTCAATAAGCGCGGCTGTTGATATACATTCGGAGGGATTTGCCGTATATGAAAGCAGCTGTGTAAGCACAGGGGACAGGGGAGCCTTTGTTGTTTCCCTATAATCAAAAACCGGCGTTTCCGGCTCAGGCGGCCGCCGGCTTTCAAAATCCATAAATATACCGGGGGTCTTAGTCCTTGCCTGCTCAAGCAAGGAAAGACCGAGCTCGCGTATTTCCGGAAACTCACTGCCTCTTGAGTATATCATTGAATAAAGCATATGTAAAAGCTCACGAGCATTAACTGTGCAGTAAAAGTTACTGTAAAGAGAATAGGGCAATAAAAATCTCGCATCCTCTTTTTCAATGCCTCTTTTTATAAAATCCTCATATTCGCCATAAAGGTAATTCATATGGCTGCGATAGCGGTTAGCAGCAGAAACAGAACCAAAATTAGGGGTATAGTAACCAAGCGAGGTAAAATCAACATATCTTCTTGATTTTACAGTAAAGGAGGCAAGACGAAATTCAATTATAAACTGCTCGACCATAACGGATACATTTTGAAACGCTATGTTGTAGACGGTGTGCTCCACGGTA
>CAZPPO010000053.1:8075-10955 GCA_964588475.1 uncultured Eubacteriales bacterium | reverse complement strand
GGAGATAAGCCTTTGATTTTTCTCGGCGTCCTTGGAATTGTCAAGAATTTCAAGCGCGGTTCCGCTTTGAGTTGATATTCTGCCCGCTGCTGCGGGTAGCATTTCCCCCGTGTCGGAAAGACCGATAATAACAGCCTTTGAATTCTTATTGAGAGTATCAGACATCGTGTGTCTCCTTTTCCGAAATATAGAAAAATATTATCATATAAGGAGCGTATATGCAAGAAAATCGGTCGTTTTTTCTCTTTTTATTGAAATCTTTTATATAGTATGGTAGTATTATTTAAATAAAGCATAGATTATCTCAGTATGGAAGGATGTTTTTATGACAAACGCTTTTTATAAGGATTTAATAGTGTATCAAATCTGGCCGCGAAGCTTTTGCGATTCTAACGGTGATGGTATAGGAGACTTAGGCGGTATAATATCAAAGCTCGATTACATAAAGGATTTGGGGGCAAACGCAATATGGTTTTCTCCGCTTTATCCCTCCCCTAATCACGATTACGGCTATGATATTGCCGATTATATGGATATTTCATCTGACTACGGAACGCTTGAGGAATTCAAGACGCTCTTAAACGAAGCCCATTCAAGAGGAATGAAGATAATAATGGACCTCGTTATAAACCATACCTCCAATGAACATAAATGGTTTTTGGAGAGTAAAAAGTCTAAGGATAACCCGTATCATGATTATTATTTCTGGCGCGACGGGAAAAAAGGCGGCAAAAAGCCTCCTAACAACTGGAAAAGCACCTTTGCGGGTCCCGGCTGGTCATATGATGAGAATCTTAATCAGTGGTATCTCCATCTTTTTGCGGATGAACAGCCTGACCTCAACATGGATAACCCGAAGGTTCGCGAGGAAGTCAAAAATGTTATGCGCTTTTGGCTTGATATGGGAGTGGACGGCTTCAGGGAAGATGTAATCACCTTTATCTCGAAAAGGGAAGGACTCCCTAACGGGTTTCCCATTCCTGTTGCGTGCGGAATTGAGCATTATAAAAAGGGGCCTCATTTACATGAATACTTAATGGAATTTAAGAACGACGTTCTCTCGCATTACGACTGTTTTACGGTAGGAGAGGCGCCTATGATGACTCCGAAGCTTGCTCTTGAGTTTATCGGAGAGGATAAGGCTCAGACGCTTAATATGATGTTTCATTTTCAGCATATGCAGGCAGACTGTATGATAACAGATTTTATTCAAAGACCCTTTAAGCTCAAGAAATACAAATCGGCAATGTCCGCTTGGCAAACAGAGCTTTACGGCAAGGGATGGAACGCCCTTTACCTTGAAAACCACGACCATCCGAGAATAATAAGCCGTTACGGAAATGACGGCAAATACAGAGTGGAAAGCGGGAAAATGCTTGCAGTGTCGTATTTATGCTTAGGCGGCACACCGTTTATTTATCAGGGACAGGAAATAGGTATGACGAGTATAAAGCTCCCCGACATTGAAATGTACGAGGATGTTTCAACCAAGAATGTTTATAAAATGGCGCGGCGCTTCGGTCTTAGCAACGAAAGGACTATGAGTCTTGCCATGAGAGCCTCGCGCGACAACGCAAGAACACCCGTACAATGGGACGACGGGAAAAATGCCGGATTTACCTGCGCCGAAAAGCCGTGGTTCCATATTAATCCCAATTATGAGCAGGTAAACGTGGCAAACGACAGGAAAAATCCTGACAGTATCTGGAATTTTTATAAAAAGCTTATTGCTTTGCGCAAGGCAAATCCCGTATTCACATACGGAGATTATAAGGAGTATATGCAAAACAGCGACGACCTTTATGTCTATGAGCGCTGTCTTGACGGAAAGAGGCTTTTTGTTATTTGTTCGTTTACGCAAAAGCAAGTAATTTTTGAGGCACCCGAGGGAATTGATCTTAATGCGGGAGAGCTTATTATTTCCAACTATAAATATCCCGCGCTTTCCAACAACAGATTTAAGACTAAGCCTTATGAGGCAAGAGTATACCTTTTCGGTTAAAATCTTTGAAAGGAAACTGATAATATGGCAATAATAAGAAAGGAAGCTTTCTTTCTCTCGTCAACGGGAGCAGACAGCATCAGAACTCTTATCTGGCAGGAGGATTCTAAAGAGCCGCGTGCGCTTTTTCAGATAGCGCACGGTGTCAGTGAGCATATCGGCAGATACGACGATTTTGCACGTTTTCTTGCGGGAAACGGGTTTGTGGTATTCGGAAATGACCATCTCGGTCACGGAAAATCCGCATCGGACGATGCAGGGCTTGGCTTTACAGCGGAAAAGGACGGTCATTTCAGGTTTGTCGATGATATGCACATTCTTACCGGAATAATGAAAAAGCGTTTTAAAGAGCTTCCTCTTATTCTTTTCGGTCATAGCATGGGTTCGTTTTGTGCAAGAGTTTACGCAAGTGTGTTCGGAGAGGAGCTTAGCGGACTAATCTTATGTGGGACAGGGCAAATTCCCTCTTCACTTGATTTTGTGGCTGTTTCGGCGCAGGAGGCAGCCCTAAAATTCGGTCCGCGTTTTACAAGTGAAAAGATTCTATCATTATCCAATAAATTCGCATCGCTTCTTATTCCGGATAAGGAGGATGATCTTGACTGGATTAGTTTAAGCAGGAAAAACATTGAGAATTATAAAAAAGATCCGTTTTGCGGAATTCAGCTGACTTTGGCAGGGGTAAGGGATTTAATCAATATAGCAGTCTTAGGTTCTAATCCAAATTGGGCAAATACAATTAGGGCAGAGCTTCCGATTATGATTATTTCAGGCGCAAAAGACCCTATAGGGCTTAACGGCAAAGGCGTTCTTGCCGTAGCGGACAGGCTTGAAATGACCGGTCATACGACACAGGTTATTTTGTACCCCCAATTGCG
>CAZPPO010000053.1:0-8065 GCA_964588475.1 uncultured Eubacteriales bacterium | reverse complement strand
GCCACGAAATACTGAACGAAGAAACAGACGGCAGAGTCTATAATGATATTTTGAAATGGCTTGACAAAGCGCTGTTTGGAAAATCGGAGGATTAGCTTGCTGAAAGATATTTTTGTTTCACAAGAGCAGATGAAGCAGCAATTCGAATATTCAAAGAAAGTTAAAGGCCTTCTTTTGATGCGTTATCCGGACAAAAAGCCCAAAGCGTTTACGCACACCTATGGCTGTCAAGGCAATGTGGCGGACGGTGAAAGAATCAGAGGAATGCTCAATGCCATGGGCTATGACCTTACAATTTCCCCAAACGATGCCGATCTTATTCTTTATAATACCTGCGCCATAAGAGAGCATGCAGAAAACAGGGTGTTCGGGAATATCGGAGCCCTTAAGAAATATAAAAAGCAAAATCCTAAAATGATAATAGCGCTCTGCGGTTGTATGGCCCAGCAGTCCCATGTAGTTCAAAAGATAGAAAAAAGCTACCCTTATGTAGATCTCGTGTTCGGAACGCACGCCCTTCACCGTCTGCCCGAGCTTCTGTCTAAAACGCTTTGCCGCGGCAATAGAATTATTGATACGACACAAAGCGATGGTATTATAGCCGAAGGGATGCCAATACTTAGAGATAATAATGAAGAAGTTTTTCTGCCAATCATGTTCGGTTGCGACAACTTTTGCTCATATTGCGTAGTGCCCCTTGTAAGAGGCCGCGAAAGAAGCAGAAGACCCGAGGCAATAATAGAGGAAGCAAAGGATATTATAGCGGGCGGCGCAAAGCATATAACTCTTTTAGGACAAAATGTAAACTCATACGGCAAGGGCAATGAGCCGAATATTGACTTTTCAGATTTGCTATGTATGCTTGATTCTCTAACCGGCGATTTTCAATTTGATTTTATGACCTCTCATCCTAAGGATTGCTCAAATAAGCTTATAGATACTCTCGAACAAAGCAAGCATTACTGCCGCCATCTCCATTTACCCGTTCAGTGCGGAAGCGATAGAATATTAAAGGCCATGAGCAGGGGCTATACAAGGGCGCAATATCTTTCTCTTATTGAGCTTATAAAAAACAAGATGCCCGATATATCGTTAACTACCGACATAATCGTCGGTTTCCCGTCAGAGACGTATGAGGATTTTTCAGAAACGCTATCACTTGTGGAAACAGTAAAATTTGATTCGATGTTTACCTTTGTTTTCTCACCACGCAGGGGCACCAAAGCGTATGATATGGAAGACACGGTTCCAAAATCTGAGAAGATGAAATGGTTTTCACAGCTTCTTGAGCTTCAGGAAAAAATACAAAAAGAACGTAAAATTAAAAAAACAACCCAAACGGGATGTTAATAAATTAAGGGAGTAACACAATGGATGTAATTCAACTTGCGCGCAAACTCGGAGCTGCCATTCAGGAGGACGAGCGTTATTTGTCTTTTTCAAAGGCGAGAAAAATAAATGATGAGGACAAGCAGCTCAATGAGCTTTTAGGTAAAATTAAGCTTATACAGCTTTCCTATCAGCAAGAATCGGCAAAAGGCGATGATGCCGACGAAGGAAAAATGGAAGCTTACAATAACGAATTCAACGAAATATATAACGAGGTTATGCTTAACCCCAATATGGTCAGATACGAGGCCGCGAGAACGGAAATTGATGATATGATGAATTATATCGTACAGCTTCTCTCCCTTTGTGTTAACGGAGAAAATCCCCAAACATGCGAGCCCGAGAAGGAGCATTCCTGCGGCTGCGACTGCGGCGATTGTTCCTCCGGCTGCGGCGAATAAGTCTTAGGTTATTATATTTCATATCTTTAAGGGGAGATATAATTCTTTAATGGAAAATACCTATACTAAAAACCTATCGCCGATGATGCAGCAGTATTTTGAGATAAAAGAAAATTATCCCGACGCGATTTTGTTTTTCAGACTGGGAGATTTTTATGAGATGTTCTTTGAGGATGCCCAAAAAGCCTCAAAGGAGCTTGACCTTGTTCTGACGGGCCGCGAATGCGGACAGGATGAGCGTGCGCCGATGTGCGGAGTTCCCTACCACAGTGCGGACAGCTATATTGCGCGTCTTATTTCAAAAGGTTATAAGGTAGCCGTATGCGAACAGGTTGAGGATCCCGCGATTGCTAAGGGAATTGTCAAAAGGGATGTTCTCAGAATAGTCACTCCCGGTACGGTAATTGAAAGCAGTATGCTCCAGGAGGGCAAAAATAATTATCTTGCGTGTGTTTATTTGTCCGAAAAGGGAGGCGGAATTTGTTTTGCAGAAATTTCGACAGGTGAAATTCATTTAGACTCTTTTTCAGAGGGGGAGGCTACCCTCAAGGTTATAAATGAGCTTGACGCTTATTCGCCCAGCGAGGTGCTTCTGAATTCAAAAGCAGCAAAGGACGCATCAATCTACGCTTATGTTAAGGGACGCGACGACATAAATACAGAGGTTCTGCCCGCTTGTGAATTTGACTTTCAAACGTGTATGCAGATAGTTGTAGAGCATTTAAAAAGCGATGCGTTATACTACTCGGATATAGTTTCCGATTCCGGCTTAGTTTGTGCGTTAGGAGCGACTCTTGCTTATTTAAGAGATGTTCAAAAGGATGAACTCAAGGGCATAAGCGAAATAAATCTTATAGTCAAAGAAGGACTTATGAGTCTTGATTTAACCGCCAGAAGAAATTTAGAGCTTTGTGAAACGATGATACGCCGGGAAAAAAAGGGCAGTCTTTTATGGGTTCTGGACAAAACGAAAACGGCTATGGGCAAACGACTTCTCAGAAGCTGGATAGAAAAGCCCCTTTATAACTGCGGTAAAATAATAATGAGGCAAAACGCCGTTGAGGAGCTGTTTGACAATATAACGCTTCTTGAAGACGAAATTCGTCTTTTAAGTGATATTTATGACCTTGAAAGGATTATGACCCGGGTTGTTTACGGGTGTGCCGGCCCGAAGGAACTAATAGCCTTAGACCAAACTATCCGGCGCCTCGCTGATGTTAAAATTCTTCTTAAAGAAGTCAAAACAAAAATACTTGGCGAGGTTTATAAGGATATTGACCTGCTTGAGGATGTTTCCGCATTGATTTCCTCTTCGATTGTCGAGGATCCTCCGTTATCGGTGCGTGACGGCGGTGTGATAAGGCGCGGATACAATTCTCAACTTGATGAGCTTCACAGCATAGTGGACGACAGTAAAGGCTTCATTGCGTCAATCGAAACAAGAGAGCAGGAAAAGACTGGGATTAAAAAGCTAAAAATCGGCTACAACAGGGTGTTCGGATATTATATAGAGATACTAAACTCCTACAAGGATATGGTTCCGGATACATACATCAGAAAACAGACGCTGTCAAACTGTGAAAGATACATTACTCAAGAGCTTAAGGAGCAGGAATCAAAAATTCTCGGGGCGCAAGAGCGCATAGTCAGAATTGAATCCGAGCTTTTCTCCGCAATCCTTTCGGGGATAGCCTGCGAGCTTGAAAGAGTCAGAAAAACAGCTCGTGCCTTGGCAACGCTTGATGCGCTTTGTTCCTTTGCAAAGGTAGCCAGAGACAACAATTATGTAAAGCCTGTAATAGACGATTCGGACGAAATCGTAATTAAGGACGGAAGACATCCGGTAGTTGAGCTTATGCTCGAGGGTGATTTATTTGTACCCAATGACACTTATCTAAACTGCGATGATTCAAAAACGGCAATAATAACAGGACCTAATATGGCGGGCAAATCTACATATATGCGCCAGGTAGCTCTTATTACGCTCATAGCTCAGACCGGCGGCTTTGTCCCTGCCTCAAGCGCGAAAATAGGCGTTGTAAGTAAAATATTTACGAGAGTGGGGGCATCGGACGATCTTTCGGCAGGGCGGTCCACCTTTATGGTTGAAATGAACGAGGTTTCTCAGATACTCAGAAACGCCGATTCAAAGAGCCTTATAATATTTGATGAAATAGGCAGAGGCACGTCTACATACGATGGGATGAGTATAGCAAGGGCAGTGCTCGAGCACACCAACAGCAAGAAAAAATTAGGGGCAAAAACACTTTTTGCTACCCACTATCACGAGCTTTGCGACCTCGAAAACACTCTTGAGGGAGTTAAAAATTTCAATATTATAGTAAAAAAGCGAAAGGGAGAGATAACCTTTTTACGCCGCATTGTCAGGGGTCCGGCGGACGGCAGCTACGGTATAGATGTTGCCGCGCTGGCGGGAGTGCCTAAAAGCGTCGTTGAAAGAGCGCGAGAAATTCTATCAGAAATTGAATCTGGCCTATACGATGAAAAGCAAACAAAGACCGCCTTTGTAACAGAGGACTCGGACGATCAAATAAGCTTTCAGGCAACGAACGCAAAAGAAATCATTAATGAGCTTCAAAGCATAGATATAAACACGATAACACCAATTGAAGCTTTAGCAAAGCTTCACAGTCTTATAAATAAAGCCGGGGAAGAGTAACAGACAAGATGTCAATAATAAGAGTATTACCTAAAAGCATAGCTGATTTGATAGCGGCGGGCGAGGTTGTTGAGCAGCCTGCGTCGGTTGTTAAGGAGTTGTTTGAAAATTCGGTTGACGCAGGCGCTACGAGCATTGTAATAGAAATAAATAACGGCGGTAAAACCTTTATAAGAGTAACGGATAACGCATCGGGAATTCCACGCCAATTCATAAAAACAGCCTTTTTAAGTCACGCCACAAGTAAAATCTCAGGAAAAGCAGACCTTGACTGCATTAAAACCCTCGGCTTCAGAGGCGAAGCTCTTTCGAGTATTTGCGCCGTTTCAAAGGTTGATGTACTCACAAGAACAAAAAATGAACAGGTTGGAACTCACTATATTATCGAAGGTGGTGAAGAAAAGCTTTTTGACGATGCCGGATGTCCCCCGGGAACAACTGTTTCTGTAAGGAGCTTGTTTTATAATGTTCCGGCAAGAATGAAGTTCCTAAAGAAGGATGTAAGTGAGGGCAATGCCGTAAGCGCGGTGCTGCAAAGGCTTGCAATAGCTCATACTGATGTCGCTGTCAAATTTATCAGAGACGGGAAAACCGTGTTTCAAACCTTCGCGGACAAAAAGCTTCAAACAGTTCTTCGTTCACTGTTCGGCAAAGAGATGTCAGACGGCTTGCAAGAGATTGAACATAATCTCGGCGGTGTCAGCGTCAGGGGACTTGTCTCATTGCCCCATTTAGGCAGAGGCAGCCGCTCCATGCAGTTTTTTTTCGTAAACGGAAGGACTGTCAAAAGTCCCCTTATTACCGCGGCTGTTGAAGGAGCGTATAACAACAAAATGCTTGTCGGCAGGTTTCCGCGCGCCGCTCTTTTTTTAGAAATGCCTTTTGATTGTGTTGATGTCAATGTACACCCCTCAAAAAACGAGGTAAGATTTCAGGATGATAAAAGGGTGTTTGACTGCGTTCATTACGGTGTCAGAAACGCAATTTCCGAGGAAAGACTTATCTCGGCCTCCTTTTCTGCGGCAAAAATATTTATTGAGCCGGACAAAACTCATCAGCAGGTGAAGATGAGTTCTGAATTTACCGTTTCACGAGTCTACGGGCAGACCGTAACCGGAGCGGATAGCTTGTTAAGAAGCCCTGAAGCCGAGAGGTCTTCGGTCGCGCAGGATACGAACCTAAATACCGATATATCGAAATCACTCGAAGTAAATAGCAGCGAAAAAGAGTATAATGATAACCTTGAACAAAGCTTATCGCAGCTTAATGTATTTGGAGAGGTCTATGGTGTATACCTGCTGTTAACATATGACGGGAAGTTTTATATAGCGGACAAGCATGCCGCTCATGAGCGGATTATTTTTAACGATTTGAAAAAAAACAGCTGTGCTTCTTCGCAGATTTTGATACAAAGCAAAGTGGTACGTCTTTCAGCGGACGAGTATGCGGCAATTACGGAGAATCTTGACCTCCTTTACGAGGCGGGCTATGAGATATCGGATTTTGGGGATATGAGCGTGTCCGTCAAGGCCTGCCCCGCTATGGTTTTATCAGAGGATATTGAGTCTTTTATTTTGGAAATTGCCGCGAAGCTTGCCATGGGTTCTAAAGACCCGATTCCCGATAAGCTTGATTTGATACATCACACTTCGGCGTGTCGTGCCGCTCTTAAATCGGGTGACAGATTGTCGGGTGAAGAGCTTAAGGAGCTTGCTGTCAGAATACTTTCTGATAAGGATGTAAGATATTGTCCGCACGGAAGACCCGTGATTCTTGAGATAACAAAAAAGGAGCTTGAAAAGCTCTTTATGAGAATTAAGTGAACAAGTAAAATGGAAAAATCCGATAAAATAAAAATAATAGCAATAGTGGGACCCACTGCGGTCGGGAAAACACGGCTTGGCGTTTTTCTTGCCCAAAAGCTTTGCACAGAGGTTATATCAGCAGACTCCATGCAGATTTATAAGGGTATGGATATAGCTACTGCAAAGCCCACAAAGCAAGAGACCGGATGCATTTTGCATCATCTGATTGATTTTCTTGACCCCGCCGAAAGGTTTTCCGTAGGGGAGTATATAAAGCTTGCCCAAAGCGCCGCAGATGATATTTTATCAAAAAACAAGCTTCCTATAATTGTCGGAGGGACGGGGCTTTATATTGATTCTTTTCTTTCCGGCTTATCGTTTGTCGAATACTCATTTGATGAAAAAGTAAGAAATCGTCTTAAAAAAAGGCTTGAGCAAGAAGGTGCGGCAAGCCTGCTTGCGCAGCTTGAGAAAATCGACCCCAAAGCCTTTGCCGCTCTTCATCCGAACAACACGGGAAGAATAATCAGGGCATTGGAGCTTTATGAAACAACGGGGAAAACCATATCCGAGCAAAATGAACTGTCCCGTATGTCGCCGTCAAAATGGGAGCCTCTTTACATTGGCGTTGCCTTTAGGGACAAGAAGCTGCTGTACAACAGGATAAATCAAAGAGTTGATGATATGATGAAGCAGGGTCTTTTGGAAGAGGCGAGAGCGTTTTATGTGAGGGAAAATTCCGCTACCTCAGCGGCGGCAATCGGTTACAAGGAGCTTAAGCCTTATTTTGACGGGGAAAAATCTCTCGCTTCTTGTATTGACTCACTGAAAACGGCGACAAGGCAATATGCGAAGCGACAAGGGACCTGGTTCAAAAAAAACAAGGATATAATTTGGTTTTACAATGACGACTACGCTGACATATCACAGCTTGATAACGATGCATACGAGACGGTAAGGGAGTGGCTCGATGAAAAAAAATAACAAACCTAAGGCGGTTAAGCTTATTGCGTCGGTTATTTGTGTGGTTATTTTGCTTGTTTACTTCGTTTACCAGTCTAAGCTTATTTCCAACGATGACTATACGACGCAAGTCGTCATGAAGACAGAAGACTTTGAATACTATGACTGCAGCGGCTTTATAGTAAGAGACGAGCGCTATATTACAAGCGATTATTCGGGAATGGCGGTAACTCTTGTTAAAAACGGCGAACGCGTGACTAAGGGTGATACTGTTTGTCTGGTTTTCAAGGACACTGCGGCAGCTGAAAAATACGTAAAAATAAAGTCGCTTGAAAAGGAAATAAAACGCTATGAACAGCTTGCGGGTCAAGCAAATATCCAAACCTTTGATGTTTCTTCAATAAATGCCGATATCAAGGACAGATGCAGAAGGCTGCAATCCGTGGCCGACAGCGGCAATTTTTCCTCCCTGCCTGATATAGTGGATGATTTCAGGAACAGCGTCACGTCTCTTCAAATTGCCACAGGCTCTACCTTTTCTTTTCAAGAGAAATTAAGCAATCTAAGAAACGAGCTTTCGCAATTATCATCCTCCTCATTACCGTATGAAGGCGTCACCGCAGACCAAGCGGGTTATTTTTCCGGATATTCGGACGGGTTTGAGAACTGTGTATCTATTTCCGATATAGACAATATTTCTCCCGAGCTTCTTAAAACGATTTTTCAGTCTAAAGCTAAAAGCGTTCAATCAAATGTCAGAGGGAAGCTTATAAGGGGTTTCAAATGGTATATCCTGTGCATTGTAGAAAACAAATATTTCGGAGAGA
>CAZPPO010000052.1:11798-12160 GCA_964588475.1 uncultured Eubacteriales bacterium | reverse complement strand
CACAAATGGAAGGGAAATACCTGTCGGATACAAAATTATAATAATTTAAAATTTCTATAATATTATATTTACATCGAACAAATGTTCTGTTATAATGAGCCTAAAGGTCATTTTAACAGAACATATTATATTAGGGATGATTTTATGGAAAGGGTTATACTTCACTCAGATTGCAACTCTTTTTTCGCTTCGGTAGAGGCTTCCTTGAGTCCTGAGCTTAAAAAATATGCTTTTGCCGTATGCGGAGATCCTGAATTACGCCATGGTATAATTCTTGCAAAAAATGAAAAAGCAAAAAGCCTTGGAATAAAAACAGGCGAGGCAATATGGCAGGCTAAGCAAAAGTGCCCGGAGCTTGTTCT
>CAZPPO010000052.1:4675-11788 GCA_964588475.1 uncultured Eubacteriales bacterium | reverse complement strand
TGTAAAGCCCTCGTATAGCATATATGAGGATATATCCCAAAGGATATTCAGTATATATTGCCGTTATACGGATTTGGTTGAGCCGTTCGGTATAGACGAATGCTGGCTTGATGTTACCGGAACGACGCATCTGTTCGGTGACGGGGAGAAAATAGCCGGCGAGCTGAGAAAAACAATAAAGGAAGAAATTGGCGTTACCGTTTCTGTGGGAGTATCCTTCAATAAGTTTTTTGCGAAGATGGGGAGTGATTATAAAAAGCCCGATGCGACAACGCTCATATCAAAAGAAAATTACAGGGATCTCTTGTTTCCCATGTTTGTGGGAGATATGCTTTTTGTCGGAAGGTCTACTCTAAAAAAACTCGCGGATAACGGGATATTTACGATAGGAGAGCTCGCAAATGCCGACATCAGGCTTTTAAGCCTTCTTTTTGGTAAATACGGACAGGTCCTTTATCTTTGTGCCAACGGTATGGATACTTCCCCTGTAAAGCCTTCGACATATACCCACAACTATAAATCCATAGGCAACGGGTATACCTTCAAGCGTGACCTTGTCTGCTATTCGGATTTAAGGACAGGTATATTCACCCTGTGCGATAAGGTTGCCCACCGTCTTCGTAAGCACAAGGTTGAGTGTACGAGTGTGCAGCTTAGCATCAAGGATACACAGCTTCATAGTATTCAACGTCAAAAGACACTTCAAAGACCGACTCAAATATCATACGAGCTTATACTTGCGGTATCTGAGCTTGTTAGGGACAACTGGGTTATAAACCAAAGCCCGATAAGGTCAATAACAGTCACGGGTCAAAATCTTATGCCCCAAAACTCATACTATGAGCAGTTATCCCTCTTTTACCCCAACGAGCACGTCCTTAGAGAAAAAAGGGAGAGAATTGAGCGCGTTAAAGACGAAATACGACGCAAATACGGAATAAAGGCACTTACTATGTGTTCTCTTATTGATAATGATTTAGGTTTGTGAATATCTATAATACCGAGGTGATTTTATGAATTGCTCGGTAACCGATTTAAGAGCTAAAGACGTAGTGGATGTCCATACGGGCAACCGAATAGGGACGGTTTACGATATTTGCGTTGATACTTGTACGGGATGCGTCGTAGCTTTGCTCGTATATGCAGGCAAGGGATTTTGGGGCTTTTGTGGTAAAGGAGACGAAATAAAGGTTCCCTGGTGCGATATACAGGTAATAGGAGATGAGATTATACTCGTTGACAGACATCACCATCATAATCCGATAATTATATAATTCAATGAATTCTTTGACAACATATCAGAGTATATGGTATTGTTACGTTAAGTAAGGTAGAGCTTGGTTTAATTAAAGGAAATGATTTACATATAGAGCATATAATATTAAGGAATTAGCAATATGCAAGTATTAGGGAGGAAAAACAGTGATAACAGGTGAATATACCGACCTTTTTATTGAACACTTTCCGTTTTGGGGGAATCTTTCACAAAGCGAGAAGGAGTTTTTGAGCTTTAACACTAAAACCGCAAATTATAAAAAAGGAGATATACTGCACGGCGGCAATGAGGATTGCGTAGGAGTCATAATAGTCAAAAAAGGGCAGCTGCGTACCTATATGCTTTCCGATGAGGGAAAGGAGATAACGCTCTACCGCCTTTATAAGGACGATGTTTGCGTTATGTCCGCTTCATGCATTTATGAAGCGATAACATTCGATGTTTTTGTCGAGGCTGTGGAGGATTGTGAAATCCTCATCACCGCGGCTAAGGCATTCGATAAATTATCACGGCAAAACATTTATGTTGAAGCTTTTTCATATAAGCTTGCAACAACAAGATTTTCCGATGTTATGTGGACCATGCAGCAAATTCTTTTTATGAGCTTTGACAGGAGGCTTGCAATATTTCTTCTTGACGAAGCAAACAAAACAGGTCTTGACGAAATAAAGCTCACTCATGAACAAATAGCAAAGCTTATGGGTAGCGCGCGCGAGGTTGTGACAAGAATGCTCAAATATTTTACAGAGGAAAAAATCGTAAGTGTCTCGCGAGGGGTAATAAAGATAACAGATAAAAATAAATTAAGAAGACTAACCTAATTATTCTATTTCTCTGATAAGCTCATCTGCCGCTTTTTCGGCATAAAAATCTAACATTCGGCAATCTCTTAAATAAAAAAGAATTGTATATCTGTCACGCAAGGTCAGTGCTCGTTTGATGCCGCGAATTATTCTATTGCGATCCTTAATTGGGCTTTGGATATTTATTTTTTTGCATACAACGCTCGTTTCTTTGAAAAACGGGATGTATTTATTTATTAAATCTTTTATCAATTGATCTTCTGTGTTGTCAAAAAGCATCTGAAGAATGATTGATACGAGTCTGGTCGCCTCACAGACAAGCAAACCGTGAAGAGGAGGCATTATACCCTTTTCAATGTCCTCAAGCTCCCAGGCATGTGCAATTATGTGCTCCGAGCCCGAGGCAGGACGAGAATTCCCGGTATAAACCATGCCAAGTCCGCTCACTAAAAAACCCTTCATTATTTCACTGATACTCTCAACCCTTTTTTCCTCAATCGATTGAGCGATTATGAGGCAATTGTCCGTTGCCCTGAGCACATTTCCGGCTATTGTTTCACAGAAATATTCGCCTTTTACATCTCTTGCAAGCTCCCAATCAAAAATTCCCGTATACTTGCCGAGCATGTCACCGATACCGGCTAACAGCATAGTGTAGGGGGCGGCGCTTAATATATCAAGGTCTGCTATAACAAACCTTGGAGTTGTGCACTGTACGGTCTTTTTGGTTTTGTCAAAAATCAGGGGAGAGCCCGCGGAAAAGTACCCGTCCATCGAGGGAGCAGTCGCAATTACTGCGTAGGGGATGTTCAATCTGTAAGATACAAAACGGCAGCAATCGTTTATTGTTCCGGAGCCGACCGCTAAAATGATATCGGGCAGGGGAGAGTATTCAAAAACATTCGAAATGCCGGATGGATTATGCGCATGAAGCAATATCTCGCCTATTGTTTTCGAATCGGGCAGCACCTCACCATCAAGAATAAAGGAGTTCACGCTCTTTTTATCGGCTTTTAATATTTTTTCAACTTCATTTCCTGCCGCTTTATATGTTCTTTCGTCAGCTACGATAAATATATTATTGAAGTTTTTTAAGAATTGAGGCATCTCTATAACGGCTCCGCTTGAAATTAAAAACCCGTCAAGCGGTGAGCTGTGATATTTTTTACTGCATGCGCATACAAGCTCTGTCATATAAATCCTTCTCTTTCATTTAATCAGCAAAGGTTTTCCTCTATAATATTTTCGGGAGTATCGTTTAGTGCTTCGATAGCCTTTTCGTAAAAACCTTCCTTAAGTACGTTATTCTTTATTATACAGGCATTTATTGTTTCCGTAACGATACCGTAATCGGGCGAATACTTTCCATTGCCGTCGTCGTTTTTGCCCGCTCTGAAGGAATTCCCCGAAACAACGGTATTTTCACAATTTAACAGATAAATATGGGAGGATAAGTATTTATTACTGATATTCTCTTGGGCTCCGCTTCTTCTGAAAATATTACCCGTAACAGTCGCGGTGTGTACCTTTTTGTCTTTGCTTTTGCCGAGCATAAGAGCCGGACCGAATGTACGGTCAAAGAAATTGCCTGTTATGTTATACGAATCGCCTTCACAAAAACAAAAACCGAAGTCACCGTTCCATTCGACTCTGTTGCCTGTAACGGTTAAAGAGGCGGCGATATTGTCGCTTTTTATGCCGCCGTTCTTGTTACCCGAAAACCAATTATCTAAAATAAAGCCATCCCAACCGTCAATATACAGTCCGCTCTCTTTATTGAAACAAAGCATGCTGTGGCGTATGGAAAAGCACCAGATTTTATCAAGGCGCACGCCGTCACCACTGAAATTACCTATGCGACAATCCTCTATGCAGGGAGTGTCCTCCTTATTTCCGCCGTTATACCGTGTGCGTGAGAGCAGAACGCCGCAAATTCCCTTACCGAGGTTGTTTCCGTTAAGGTTCATAGACTTGATACGGCAACCGAATGCGTCTGTAATATCTATCATACAATCAACCGTATCGTCGCAAAGCTCGAAGATACTGCCCGCATAATCGCGAAAGCACCACGCCGCGGACCCTTCAAGTATTACGCCCTCCCGAAGATGCAGTTTTCCGACCTTATACCTACCGGGCGCAACAACAACCTTTCCACGGCATTCACCGGCAAGGTCAAGGGCGCGTTGTATTTGCTTTGTGCAGTCGGTTTCGCCGTCATTAACAGCACCGAAATCGAGAATGTCAAATACATTATTATTCATAAAATCACCTTTTATTATGATTATAAGAAAAGACGATACGGTTTGACCGAATCGTCCTTTATACTTTATTTTCAGCGATTAACAAGATCTGACATTGAATACAGTCCGCATTCTTTGTTAAGTAAAAATAAGCCTGCGTTAAGCGCGCCCTGCGCAAAAATATTCTTTGAAAGTGCAGTGTGTGAAAGAGTAATTACCTCATCATTACCCGCAAAGATGATACTGTGCTCTCCTACTATTGTTCCGCCTCTTATAGAGTGAATACCTATTTCGCTCGAACCTCTTTTTTCTCTTTTTGAATGGCGGTCATATTCATAACGCTTTTCATCGGAACTAACCCTTCTAATTTCGTCGGCAAGCATTAAGGCTGTTCCGCTGGGAGCGTCAAGCTTTTGATTATGATGCGCTTCTACTATTTCGATATCAAATAACCCGTCAAGCGCCTTTGCGGATATTTTTAAAAGCTCACAAAGAAGACTTATTCCCAAGGACATATTAGCGCTGTAAAAAATCGGAATTTCCTTTGCCGCAGCCTTAATTAGGTCAAGCTGGGAATCACTAATGCCCGTTGTCGCAATAACAAGCGGCAGCTTATTGAAAATGGCATAATCCAATAAGGAGCGAAGAGCGGCTGGATTTGAGAAATCAATGATTAAGTCAGCTTTGATTTTCAGCTCGGAAAATTTAGCAAAAACGGGATAGGGGAGAGAGGCAAATTCATTTATATCCACTCCGGCAGCAATTACCGCATCCTTACGCCCGGATACTATTTGAGTAATCGCGCTTCCCATTTTACCGCAACAACCGTTTAATATAATCCTTGTCATAATACTTCCTTTCATCTTCAGATAAGTTTATGTTTCTCCAAGGTGTTTTTTAGCTTAGCTAAAGCCGTTTCACTCATTGTTCCTAAAGGTCTTCTGCATCTGCCTACATCATAACCCATAAGCTCCATAGCCGCCTTAATGGGTACGGGATTAACATCGATGAACAGGTCGTTACACAAATCAAGATACTGAAGCTGAAGCGAACAGCTCCTTCTTGTGTCCCCTAAAAGTGCGGTCATAGCTATGTTATGAGTCAGTTCTGATTGAATATTGGAAAGAACTGAAATAACACCTTTTGCTCCAAGAGACATGAAAGCAGTAATCTGATCGTCATTTCCGGAATAGAAATACAACTCATCACCGCAAAGCCTTATGGACTGAGCAAGTGCCGATATGTTGCCGTTAGCTTCCTTTGCTCCTACAATATTCTTTATTTTTGACAGCTCCAAATAAGTTTCGGGCTTAATATCAAGCCCAGTTCTTGAGGGTACATTATAAGTAATAATCGGAGCGGAAACTCTTTCGGAAATATAGGCATAATGTTCGATAAGACCGGTTTGAGAGGTTTTGTTATAATACGGAGTTACGCTTAAAAGGGCATCAGCACCCGCTTCTTCCGCTTCATTTGAAAGCTTTACGGCATACTCAGTATCATTACTGCCTGTTCCGGCAATTACAGGAACTCTTTTCGAGGCTGCTTTGACCGCACATCTTATTGCTTCTACATGTTCCTCATGGTCTAATGTTGATGACTCTCCTGTGGTACCGCATATTATTATTGCGTCTGTTTTATTATTAATCTGTTCATCTATTAACTTCTCTAAAAGAGGAAAATTTATTTTCAAGTCCCTGCCGATAAACGGAGTTACGATTGCGACACCCGCGCCGGTAAAAACAGGATTTTTCACAAGTATCATCCTTTCAATAATTAGTTTATATAACCCTCAATTAAACCAAATAACCCTCTGCACATAGAAGCTCCGCCATAAGAACGGCTCCTCCTGCGGCTCCCCTTAGTGTGTTATGTGAAAGACAAACAAATTTATAGTCGTATTGAGTATCCTCTCTAAGTCTGCCAACGGAAACGGCCATACCGCCTTCAAGGTTTCGGTGAAGCTTAGTCTGGGGCATATTGTCTTCATTGAAGTAATATAAGAACTGCTTTGGTGCGCTCGGAAGATTAAGCTGTTGCGGCTTACCCTTAAATTCATTCCAAATTTTAATTATCTCATCTTTGCCGGGTTTATTCTCAAATCTAACGAAAACCGCGCCTAAATGACCATCCGTAACAGGCACGCGTATACATTGGGCTGTAAAGGATGGACTTTTTGCAGGAACTATTTCATCGCCCTTAATAGTTCCAAGAAGCTTAAGAGGTTCTTTTTCACTCTTTTCCTCCTCGCCGCCGATAAAGGGTATTACATTATCCACCATTTCCGGCCAACGCTCAAAGGTTTTACCGGCTCCTGAGATTGCCTGATATGTACATACAAGAACATCCTTTACACCGAACCTCAGTAAAGGAGTAATTGCAGGAACATAGCTTTGCAAGGAACAATTTGACTTAACTGCTATAAAACCCTTCTTTGTTCCCAACCGCTTGCGCTGAGACAGAATAATTTGTGCATGCTCGGGATTAATTTCCGGCACTATCATAGGAACGTCTGGAGTAAATCTGTGCGCGCTGTTGTTTGATATAACAGGGCACTCCGCTTTAGCATAAGCTTCTTCAAGAAGCTTAATCTCATCCTTTTTCATATCGACAGCGCAAAAGACAAAGTCAACGAGAGAGGCGATTTTTATAATATCGTCAGTTGCGTTCATTACTACCATATTAGCAAATTTTTCAGGAACGGGTTCCTCCATACACCAGCGCTCACCAAGAGCCTCTTTATATGATAGACCCGCAGAACGGGGACTCGCTGCGAGAACTGTAACATTAAACC
>CAZPPO010000052.1:2397-4665 GCA_964588475.1 uncultured Eubacteriales bacterium | reverse complement strand
AAAAATAAAGGATGTGGTTTATTGGGGCGACTTTTAAATTCAGGGTGAAATTGTGTCCCTATAAACCAGGGATGCTCCTTAAGTAAAAGGGCAAATCTCTGACCAACCATACCGGTTGCACCTATTATACCGACATTATACCTTTTCATTGCTTCAACTCCGTAAAAAGACTTGTCAACACGGGATAAATGAATTATAATATATCGCGATGACTTCACAGTATTTTATCATTACAAAACACAAGTGTCAACATTTTAATAAATGCAACTTTAAATTTTATAAAGGAAAAATATGAAAACAAAAGATTTTTTTTATAATCTGCCCGAGCAGCTTATTGCACAGCATCCAATAGAGCCTCGTGATAAATCGCGAATGATGTTTGTTACGAAGGATACAGGGGAAATAACACATAAAGTATTTAACAACATAATTGATATACTAAATGAAAATGATTGTCTTATCTTAAATGATACAAGGGTTTTGCCTGCACGGCTTTTCGCAGTTAAGGAAAAAACAAACGCAAAGGTAGAATTTCTGTTATTGAGATGTATTGAAAAAGACCTCTGGGAATGTGCAGTAGGTCCGGGAAAACGAGCAAAAGAGGGGAATGTCTTCACCTTTGGCGACGGACTTATGAGCTGTACTATAGAGAGAGTGCTTGAAAACGGCAATAGAATTGCAAGGTTTGTTTATAGTGCAGATAGCTTTTATTCGGTACTTAGCAAGGTCGGACAAATGCCCTTGCCGCATTATATTAAGGAGAAGCTCCAAAACAGCGAAAGATATCAAACTGTATATTCAAGGAATCTCGGCTCCGCCGCTGCACCGACTGCAGGGCTTCATTTTACTCTTAGCCTGTTAAAGGATATAGAAAAAAAAGGAATTAAGATCGGGTATGTGACTTTACATGTCGGTCTTGGTACTTTTCGCCCGGTAAAGACAGATAGCATTGAAGAGCACACCATGCACTCTGAGTATTTTTCTCTACCCGAAGAGACGGCAAGGCTTATTAATGAGACAAAAAACAATGGGGGCCGAGTTATAGCCGTAGGAACAACCTGCTGCAGAACACTTGAAGCAGCTACTCGAAAAAACGGTGGTATTATAGCGGGGGATGAAGGATTTACCGATATTTTTATATATCCGCCATATGAATTTTTATGTATTGACGGTCTGCTTACTAATTTTCATCTTCCCGAAAGCACTCTGTTAATGCTTGTAAGCGCTTTTTTAGGATATGATAAAACAATGAACGCATATTTAACCGCTATAGAAGAAAAGTACAGATTTTACTCTTTTGGCGACTGTATGCTTATTTTGTGACGGGGGTATATGGTGTTTACTTTATTAAAAACCGATAATAATGCTCGAAGAGGCAGCTTTTCTACGGTTCACGGGAATGTTGAAACCCCTGCATTTATGAATGTTGCGACCTGTGCAGCCATAAAAGGTGGTCTTTCATCTTATGATTTGGCACAAATAGGCTGTCAGGTTGAGCTATGTAATACCTATCATCTACACATCAGACCGGGAGACGAGATTATAAAAGAACTCGGGGGTCTTCACAAATTTATGGGTTGGAAGGGGCCTGTTCTAACGGACAGCGGAGGATTCCAGGTGTTTTCTCTTTCTAAGCTTCGAAACATTAAGGAACAAGGCGTAACCTTTAATTCTCATGTTGACGGTAAAAAGGTTTTTATGGGACCTGAGGAGTGTATGCAAATTCAGTCTAATCTTGCTTCAACAATTGCGATGGCTTTTGATGAATGCATACCTAACCCCGCGGAATATAATTATGCCAAAAGAGCAGCTGATAGGACATACAGGTGGCTGATAAGATGTAAAGATGAAATGGAAAGGCTTAACGCGCTCAATGATACTCTTAATAAAAAACAAATGCTTTTCGGCATAAATCAGGGAAGCATATACGATGATTTAAGAATAGAACATATGCATAGGATATCAGAGCTTGAGCTCGACGGCTATGCTATAGGCGGTCTTGCCGTTGGAGAAAAGAAAGAGGAAATGTATCGAATAATATCCGCTTTGAACCCTGTTATGCCAAAAAACAAAATTCGCTACCTTATGGGTGTCGGAACTCCCGGAAACATTTTAGAGGGAGTAAAGAGGGGTATTGACCTGTTTGACTGTGTTATGCCAAGCAGAAATGCAAGACACGGTCATTTATTTACAAAACGAGGTATAATAAACATAAATAATGCAAAATATGAGAGGGATGATAACCCTATTGATAAGGATTGCTGTTGT
>CAZPPO010000052.1:0-2387 GCA_964588475.1 uncultured Eubacteriales bacterium | reverse complement strand
AAAGACATTCAAAAGCGTATATAAGACATCTCCTAAAATCGGGGGAAATGCTCGGAATGAGGCTTTGCGTAACGCATAATCTATATTTTTATAATATGCTTACATCTGATATTCGTGATTCTCTTGATAACTGCACCTTTGAGGAATTTTACCGTGAGAATGTTAATGTACTTGACGTCAGAATATAGTATTTTTACAAAATGCTTGTATAATCCTTTGAAGTATAGTATAATACCCATATTGTAATTTATTGGAGGAATAATAAATGATGAATGTTTATAATCTTGCCGCAAATCTGCTTTCAGGCTCATTTCTTAACACAACAACTCCTACCTCAAGTACAAGCAGATACGGTAGTATTATATTAATGGTCGCCATGTTTGGCGGCATGTATTTCCTGATGATAAGACCTCAAAAGAAAAAACAAAAAGAAGAGCAGGAAATGCGTGAAACCTTGCAAATAGGGGATGAGGTAACGACTATAGGCGGAATTATGGGCAAGATAGTCACGGTTAAGGACGATTCTCTTATAATTGAAACAGGTGCGGATCGCACAAAGTTTAAGGTAACGCGTTGGTCTATACAGACTAATAATACATCAAACGAGCGTCTTGAGGCCGAAAGGAAGGCCGCTGAAGAAGAAAAAAACGCTCAAAAAGAGCAGGCAGCTATTGATTCTGCCGTTAACGGCAAGCCCAAAAGAAGTAAAAGGGTAAAAAACAAAGGCGAAATCGGTAATATAGAAGAAATAACCCCCTCCACCGAGGATCAAGGCTCAACCTCTGTTGATGATGTAAAAAAGAATAACGAATAAGAATTAAAAGAATTCTCTATAACAGCTCCGTTTGGAGCTGTTTTTTTTATATCCTATCCCAAATAAAAAAAGCGGTTTAAGCAACCGCTTAATCATATATCACGCTTTTCAAACATAATCTTTAAGGGAATAGGAGGGTTACATATGCGCAATCAAGAAGTTTCTTCCTCAACAACTATAAAAAAAAGCTTAAAAACAACATTCATATCATCTGCCATAGGATTTTCAGTTATAATTTTTCTAACCGCAATTTTCGCCTTTCTATTGACGCGCTCAAAACTGACGGACGAAAAATTCTATTATCTTGAATTTTTTATAATTGCAGCCGGTGCTATTCTTGCCGGGTTTTTGTCAGCAAAAAAGGGGAGAGGAAAGGGGATAATTCTTGGGATGCTGGCAGGTATTCCTATCATGGCCGCTTCGCTTCTTATACCCTATATAGCATTTGAAACGGTTGTTACCAATCGCATTTTGATTACAATTCCGGTAATTTTGATGTTTTCTGTAATAGGCGGGATAATCGGCGCCAACAAGCGTTAAGATGATTAAATTCAAGGAGAACAATAATGAAAAAGAAGAGAATAATATATCATATAAAACCCATAAATATACCCAAAATAAACTATAAGCCGATTTTGTTTTTCATTTTCTTTTTATTAGGACTTCTTACAGGCGTAATATGCATAAAGTACGGAGTTGACTCACTTATTGAGTTAGCTTCGGATATATTTGAGCAATCGAGAATGGAAGACGGAGAAAAAAGTACCTTTGAATTCTTCTTTTCGGACTTTTTGTCTTCTGTGTGTTTTTTACTTGCATCCTTTATTGTAGGTCTATGCGCCTTAGGAATACCGTTTTTGCCTGTTATACCTTTTATTAAGGGGGTCTATTTAGGCGCTTTGGGCGGGTATATGTACACTCAGTACCAAATAAGCGGAGTCGGTTATTGCGCGCTTATAATATATCCCGGAGCGGCGCTTATGCTTGCGGCACTTATTTATGGCTGCACAGAAAGTATGCTTATGTCCTTGGATATTTGCTCAATACTTTTACATAAACAAAAGGGACCTAAAGCTAACACGCTTAAGCTTTACTGTATCAGATACGGGGTATTGATTTTTATTGCGCTGTTAGCCGCAATAATAAATACGGTTTCCTTTAAAATATTCGCGGGACATTTTACTTTTGATTAGTTTTGTCCTCACTAAAATCGCCGTTATAATCGGCGGTTTTTTCTTTTTGTATCTTGTCAAATTTAACCTTACTCAAGGGATTTGCATTTGCGGCGGTTTTCAGCTGCTCGTCTACAATATGTGTATATATTTCAGTCGTATTAAGATTTTCGTGACCGAGCATTTCTTTCAATACAAGAACATCTACATCACCGTACTGGTACATTAAAGTGGCAGCTGTATGACGAAGCTTATGAGTAGAAAGTCCACGCCCATCGAGATTTGCTCTTGCAAGATATGTTTTTACTATGAACTGTACGGTTTTATTGCTAATGCGGTTATTCTGACGACTTATAAACAAAGCCTTTTTATCCTTAACGCAGTCTACAGGCCGCACAGAC
>CAZPPO010000051.1:8218-12478 GCA_964588475.1 uncultured Eubacteriales bacterium | reverse complement strand
TTTGACATTTCCCAAAACGTGCGCTTCTCAACCTACGGAGTGCCTATGATTATCGGGGAGATAAGGCGTTATCTTCGTGATAACAACACAATCAGAGTTAGCCGTTCAATGCGTGACACGGCTTATAAGGCGATGAAAATCCGTGATGATTTAACTAATGAATTGCACAGAGAGCCGACCGTTGAGGAAATCGCCGAAAAACTCGGTGTAAAAAAATCAGAGGTTGTGCTTGCTCTTGAGTCAATCGTAGAGCCTGTTTCTTTTAATGAGCCCGTATATTCGGACGGAGGAGACGCCATTTATGTCTATGATCAGTTAAGCGGCGGTGAAGACGATTTAATGTGGATAGACGAAATAATGCTCAAGGAGTCCCTTAAGTCCCTGTCAAGCCGTGAAAAGCTCATTTTATCCCTCAGGTTTATACAAGGAATGACACAGACCGAGGCCGCTAAAGAGGTCGGCATTTCACAGGCTCAGGTTTCCCGCCTTGAAAAGGGAGTCTTAAAGAAAATACGCAATAACAAGTAAAAGCAGTGATATTTTGAAAAAGTACGCCGGTCTTGAAAGTCCCAAATACAGCAAGCTCCTTTTCTTGGCCTGTTTTGTAATTTATTCAGCCTCCTACATCGGGCGCATAAATTATTCGGCGGCAATAGTCGCAATAATTTCCGAGGGGCTTTTTACAAAATCGCAGGCGGGCATTATAGGTTCGGTTTTCTTTATATCCTATGGCGCTTGTCAGGTTCTATGGGGTTATTTGGGTGACAGGGTATCACCTTTTAAAATGATAATAACGGGTACGTTATTGGCAGCTTTTTTTAATTTTGCTTTTTCTTTTTGTGAGTCTTACATTATCATGGCGATTATATGGGGTCTCAACGGTATATCGCATTCAATGCTCTGGTCGCCTGTTCTTCGTATTCTATCTAATGTTATAAATGAGGATATGCGGGTTAAGGCGTGCCTAAATTTATCACTTTCACTTCCTGTCGGTACTATTTTGGCTTATGTGATTTCCTCCGTTATAATTAAATATACCGGCTGGAAATATGTGTTTTCCGCGGCATCTTTGATTCTGATATCAGCAGCGGGCTTTTTTATTTTTGTTTTACTGCTTATTCGTCCTTATCTGACCTATTATGACAGTCCTTTCCCCAATGTCAAAGCCAAGCCTTCAGGGGCTGTACATAGAAAAAAACTAATAACCTTACTTGTTAGCTCAGGCCTTCCTTTTGCGATACTGCCAACCGCCTTACACGGAATGATAAAAGAGGGAATAACCACATGGGTCCCCACTATGATTTCCGAAACATACGGTACTTCGGCCTCCTTCTCTGTCTTCTTAATGATATTTCTTCCTATTTTTAATGCAAGCGGTGTCTATTTGGTTTATCCCGTATACAAGAGTATTATGAAGAAAAATGAGCTTACAACCGCCGCATTTTGTATGCTTTTTGCAGTAATTCCCCTTACAGCTTTATTATTAACCGACAAAACAGCTCCGATAATCAGCGTTATCCTTATGGCAATGGTAACCACGGCG
Organism: uncultured Eubacteriales bacterium; assembly: GCA_964588475.1. Lineage (GTDB taxonomy): Bacteria > Bacillota > Clostridia > Oscillospirales > Acutalibacteraceae > DTU089. The sequence goes on along the minus strand of CAZPPO010000051.1, from coordinate 10,935 downwards.
GCACATGCCTTTAACTATATGCTTATTACTCTCGTTCCCGTAAAGTTTGCAAAATTCGGAAAAACCGCTACGATAACGGGAATTATGAATTCCTCGGCTTATGCCGGCTGTGCCGCCTCTGCATACGGCTTCGGATTAATTGCCGAAAGGCTTGGTTGGCGAACGATTGTTTTAATCTGGCTTTGCCTTTCTTTTGTTACATTCATTATTTGTATTTTACTTGCAAGAAGATGGAAAATATTCAGTAAAAGTATGGAGGACGGTTTTGAACGTATTTGATTTTGACAACACTATATATGACGGAGAAAGCGCGCTTGATTTTTTCTTCTTCTATTTACGGCATGATCCCTTTCTCTTGAAGTATGCACCTCAGGTTTTTCATGCCCTTTACAGATACAAAAGGGGTACTGTTACGGTTGAAAAGGTACTTAACACTTATGGAGACAAGGTCAGCGAGTACTTCATGAGTATGAGCGATATCGACACAATAGTCTGCCAATTCTGGGACAAGCATGAAAAGAATATTAAGCCCTTCTACCGTGAAATTCAAAGGGAGGATGATTTGATAATTTCGGGCTCTCCGGAATTCTCCTTGAAAGAGATTTGCAGAAGAATAGGCATTAACCATTATATTGGTTCGGTGCTTGACCCCGAAACAGGCGAGTTTATCCGGTTTTGCTTTAAGGAGAATAAGGTAAAGGCTTTCAAGGAAATTTATGGGAACAACAAAATTGAAAACTTTTATACCGATTCCCTTCATGACTTGCCGCTTATAGAAATTTCTCAAAATGCCTATCTTGTAAAAGGTTCAAAAATCAAAAAAATAAAATAGCTTGTTCTTTAACACATCACCTTCTCATATATTTTAGGGAAGGGGGTTGTTTTTATGGCAGAAGAAAAAAAGAGCTTCAATATTCCTCACAATTGTATACTCGAGGACAGAAGAATTCTGTCGGTATCGGGAGTATCGGATGTTGATAGCTTTGACGAGCAGACGGTTACCGTCTTTACCGATTTGGGAGAGCTTACAGTCAAGGGGCATGAGCTTCATATAACACGACTGTCCGTAGACGTCGGCGAACTGATTGTTGAAGGAAAAATCCAGTCAATATCTTACTCAGATACCCAGCCTAAGGCTTCGGGATTTTTATCAAAGGTATTTAGGTAGGCTCTATGTATACCTTTGCAATTAGTGAGCATCTTGAAATATTCCTTTTGTCTCTCGGAATGGGCTTCTTATTGGGCATACTGTATGATGTGGTCAGAATTATCCGCCTTATCGTCTCAAGGGGTAGGGCGGCTCTATTTATTTTTGATTTTTTATATCTTGCATTATGTGCGGTACTGATTTATCTTTTTATTATTGCCGTTAATATGGGTGCTGTTAGAGCATATATCTTAATAGCCCAGCTCTTGGGATTTTTCTGTTATTACATATCCTTCGGGATAGTTGTTATACGCATTAGCGATAAAATTATCTCTTTATCAAAAAAGGCGATAAGGTTTATTTTTAATGTTATAAAAAAGCCATTTTGTTTTTTTGCACGTGTTATCAGGAGAGTTTTCAGAGCTATCAAAGCACTTTTTAAGAAAAAATCATTAAAAAGTAGAAATTACTTAAAAAAACTATTGCAAATCAATAAGGTTTCATTGTATAATTTAGCTGGTATATTCTCTTTATATAAAAAATCAAGAAAGTGATCTTTTCGGAAATGAAAAACAGAAGAAAAAGAAATCAAAAACGCCCCGGAATTATCATTACCCTGCTTGTTCTCACGGTCTTTATTTATTTGCTTGTGACCTTTATAGGTTTGCAGACTGATATCAATGGAAAAAAGTCCGAAATTGATGTTCTTACTTCTCAATATAATCAGCAGCTCGCACAAAACGACGAGCTTCAGAAGCTGTTAAATCAGGGAGACGAGGCCCAATATATAGAACGCATTGCGAGAGAGCAACATAATTATGTATATCCGGACGAAAGGGTTTATTTCGATATAACCCCGGGTTCGTATTAATTCATTTTTTGAAAGGATAACAGCACATATGTCAGTTGAGATCGGCGAGGTACTTAAAGGTAAGGTCACCGGTATAACTAATTTCGGGGCCTTTGTCGAATTGCCGGACGGTTCGTCGGGAATGGTTCATATTTCCGAGGTTTCAAATTCGTTTGTTAAGGATATTAGGGAGCTTCTAACAGAGAATCAGGAGGTTACTGTTAAGGTACTTGAAATAAACGAAAAAGGCAAAATCAGTCTTTCAATTAAGAAGGCCTTGCCGGAAAGTGAGGACCACTCGGCGCGGTCTGAAAGACCAAAAACCGGAAGACCCCGTAATGCGAAGCCAAATGTTTGGACCGGTCAGTCGCCTAAGACTGACGCCCGTAACATGTCCTTTGAGGATATGCTCGCAAGCTTCAAAACTGTAAGTGATGAAAAAATCAGTGATTTGAAACGCTCGAATATCGCAAAACGCGGTTCGTCCGTCCCCAAGCGCGGCGGCGGGTCAAGACCATAAAAAACATCGGTGACGGAAACGTCACCTTTTTTTAGGAGTACTATGAGAGAGATAGATGTAAAAATAATAAAAGAAGCTGTTTGCAAGCTGTTCCCGGAAGATATGTTACGGAATCCGAATGCACATGGCCCGTAACATGAGCGATAAATTCAACACCTTCTGCAAGATCTGTAAAATCCGCATTTACTGTAACAGGCGTC
>CAZPPO010000051.1:0-8208 GCA_964588475.1 uncultured Eubacteriales bacterium | reverse complement strand
CTAATTACAAGCTTCCGGGCAGTCTTGTTGATACTATAAGGTCGTTCGGCAATGTCGAAGAAAGCACGGTTGCGCGCGGGGTATTCTTTGATATGCTTGAAAACCTGAAGGCCGCCGAAAAATTGGATATCCCTATTTGCCAGGATACCGGAATGGCCGTACTGTTTATGGAAATAGGGCAAAATGTTCACTTCTTTGGAGGAGGCCTTTACGAAGCTGTTAACGAAGGGGTTGCAAAAGCATATACGCAGGGCTTTATGCGCTGCTCGATAGTTGCGGACCCTCTTCGCCGTATAAACACTCACAACAACACTCCGGCTGTAATTCACACGAGTATTGTTGACGGTGAAAATGTGCGTCTCACGGCTGCGCCAAAGGGCTTCGGAAGTGAAAATATGAGCAAGCTTAAAATGCTTATGCCCTCGGCAAATGAGGATGATATAATAGATTATGTTGTAGATGTCGTTAAAACAGCTGGGTCTAACCCCTGTCCGCCGGTTGTTGTCGGTGTTGGAATAGGAAGTGATTTTGAAGGAGTCGCGATTTTATCAAAAAAAGCCTTATGCAGACCTGTAAGCAAGAGAAATGAGGACGGCTTTTATGCAGACCTTGAAAATCGAATACTGCTTGAATTAAATAAGCTTAACATCGGACCGCAGGGCTTCGGTGGCAACTGCACAGCTCTTGCCGTAAATATTGAAACAGCCCCTACACACATAGCGGGTCTGCCCGTAGCGGTAAACATCGGCTGCCATGTTACCCGTCATGCGTCCGTTTTGATTTGATTGACTTGTTAATTTTCTGTGTATTTTATATAAGTTATTTTGACAAACGCCTTTGAATATGGTATTATTTTCATAGAAACATTATCTGTTTCTATGACTAAGGAAAGGGATGTTTTTATGGATATTACTATAGTAGGTCGTAAATGCACGATTAGAGATTCCTTCAAGGAGAGAGTAGAAAAAAAGCTCGCGAAGGTTGAAAGGCTCTTCGGTGAGGACGCTGTTGCCAAGGTGACCGTTGCTGTTGAAAAAACATATCAGTCTGTTGAAATTACGGTCAATAAAGGCAGCATGATATTTCGGGCTGAAGAAAGAGATGCTAACATGCTTGATGCTCTTGATGCTTGTATCGATACTCTTATTCGTCAAATCCGCAAAAACAAAACCAAGCTTGAGAAAAAAATACGCTCGGGTGCTCTTGACGATTTTGTTACCGAGTCTGTTAATGAAGAAACCGATTTTGAATTAGTAAGAGTTAAAAGCGTATCTCTAAAGCCGCAAAGCACAGACGAGGCAATTCTTCAAATGAATATGCTCGACCATCATTTCTATATTTTCTTAAATTCCTCATCAAACATTGTTAATGTTGTTTACCGCCGTAAGGATGGAGGCTATGGCCTTATTGAACCCGATATCGCGTAACCGTATTAACAAAACCGCCGGATTTCCGGCGGTTTTTTAATTTATACATATCAGGAGTCGACACCCTTATCGTTGATTTTATCTTCCGTTATGCGTCCGTCCTGTATTCGGATAATCCTGTTAGCCCTGTTTGCTATACCCGAATCGTGAGTTATCAGAATTATTGTCCTGCCCTCCTTTGATAAATCATCAAGTATTCTCATAACCTCCTCGCCCGAACGCGAATCAAGGTTGCCCGTAGGTTCGTCAGCGAGAATTATAGGCGGGCGCGCCGCTACGGCTCTTGCTATTGCGGCTCTTTGCTGCTGCCCTCCCGAAAGCTGTGAGGGCAAATGCTTTTTCCTGTTTGAAAGTCCTACCCTTTCAAGTGCCTCATCGGAAAGCTTACGCCTTTCCTGCTCAGGCATCCCCCTGTAAATAAGGGGAAGCTCTACATTGGCTTGAGCGGTCAGGCTTGAAATAAGGTTAAAGCCCTGAAAAATAAAGCCTATTTCCCTGTTTCTGATATCAGACAGCTTATCATCATCCATAGTCGAAACATCTATAGAATCAAGCAGATAAGAGCCGCTCGTCGGAATATCCAACAGGCCCAGCATATTCATCAAGGTGGATTTACCTGACCCAGACTGCCCTATTATCGCCACAAATTCGCCCTTATCAATCTTAAGCGATACGCCGTCAAGAGCTCTTACCTCGTTTTCTCCGGGATTATATATTTTGTACATATTTTCGATTTCGATTAAGCTCATAAAGCACCTCCGAGCTTCTCAATTATATGCCCCGATTTATATCAAGTCAATGAACAAACGGTAAATTATTCTTTAGCGCTCATTTCAATGCTTAAGTTGTTTTCCCTTATAATACTTTGCAGAAGATTCAAAAAAAGCGGTATACTTCTCTTAAGGGGCAAAGAATTATCAAATGTATAATCGTATGAATACTCATTAACACCATCGTCCGCCGCATTTCCGTATTGCTCGCTATGTTCTGTATCAGCACGAGTTATCAAGAGTGTGACGCATTGTTTGCCTGTTCCGATAACAAATCTTTCAATCTGGTCCTTTTCCCTTATATGAACAAACAGAATTTCTGTTTCACTACCGATAAACTTTTTGTATTCAGACAGCAGGTATTGATTCGGCAAGTCGTTATAATCGGCAAAAACACGCTTCAGCTCGGCTAAAAACCGCCTTGAAGCGAGGTCCTTTTCTCCCTTCCAGCCGTAATTCATCGCGATTTCCTTAATAGGAGTAATTGCGGAAATGTTTCTTGTTTTAAAGCATTTTGCTGCCGCACAGCAGAGAGTATCCTTACCTACCGCTCCCCTGCCGTTTATAACTATACAAAGTTTATTTTGCCGTTTCATTTATATCTCTTCTTTCCTAAGTTAATCCAATTATACTTTGCCCGAATCAAATCGTCAACTTGATGTTTAAATTCATAATAATTTTCCACACCATCGAAATTATACAGCTCACCGCTTTTTATATGTTAATATTAGAATTCGCAGTATTGACGAATATTTATTTTCAAAGCGTGTAAAATAAAAAAAAGAAAGTAAAGGCGATAATATGACTGAAAAGGACTACGGCGATATTGTAAAAAAGGTATCCGAGAACTCACCTCATCCAAAAAATATAATTAAAGCTTTTCTTTTCGGTGGGGGTATTTGTTGCTTCGGAGAAGTCTTAAAGCTAATATATTCAAGCTATACGGCAATGAGTGAGAACGAAGTTAAAGCCGCAATATCTGTAACCTTGATCGTTATTACTGCAATTCTTACAGGTATTGGCGTTTTTGATAAAATAGCCAAGCATGCGGGTGCGGGTACTGTTGTTCCTATAACGGGATTTGCAAATTCAATCGTGTCCCCTGCTATAGAATTCAGTGCCGAAGGCAGAATACTGGGCACCGGAGCTAAAATGTTTAATATTGCAGGTCCCGTTATCGTATATGGATGCGGCGCGGCGGCTTTTTACGGATTTATTGTCTATTTGTTTTCACTTTAAGAAAGGAGTCTTACCGTATGCCTGAGCGACAGGGAAGATATACCATTCTTTTGCCTTCGCGACCGTCTGTTACGGGAACTGCGGCAATAGTCGGCAAAAAGGAGGGCGAGGGTCCTTTAGCCAATGCTTATGATAAAATCCTCGAGGATGAATTTGCAGGAGAGAAAACCTTTGAAAAAGCTGAAAGCAAGCTGCAGACAATGGCTGTTTCTCTCGCCCTTGAAAAAGCAGGGTTGACACACGGCTCAATTGATTGCATATTTGCGGGTGATTTGCTCAATCAGTGTATCGGCTCCTCGTTCGGTATGCGTGATTCCGATACACCTTTTGCCGGTCTGTACGGCGCCTGTTCGACAATGTCTCTTTCCCTTGCCTTATCTGCAATGCTTATTGACAGCGGTGTAATGAATTCTTGTATCGCTTGTACCTCCTCCCATTTCTGTTCAGCTGAAAGACAATACAGACTGCCCCTTGAATACGGAGGACAACGAACGCCTACATCTCAATGGACCGTTACGGGTTCAGGCGCGGCTGTCGTCAGAAATATTCCCTCAGCGCCCGTACACATTGACGCCGCAATAATCGGAAGAATTCGTGATCTAAAAGTTAATGATCCGAATAACATGGGTGCGGCAATGGCACCTGCGGCAGCTCAGACAATTGCCTCATTTTTAAGCGATACAAACACCTCTGCGGCTGATTATGACCTTATATTGACAGGCGATCTCGGAAAAACAGGCACCGAGCTTTTGCATATGCTGATGCTCAGCGAAAGCAATATAGATATTTCCGAGGTTCATAATGATTGCGGGCTGATGATTTACGATATTGAGAATCAAGATGTTCATGCCGGCGGCTCGGGCTGTGGTTGCAGTGCTGTTGTCGTTTGCTCTGATATAATTAACAGAATAAGTAATAAAGAGCTTCGAAAGGTGTTATTCATAGGTACAGGCGCACTCTTATCGCCTACATCTACGCTTCAAGGCGAATCAGTGCCGGGAATTGCCCACGGTGTCCTGCTCACAAGCGAATAGGAGAATGATCAATGTCAAAAAAAAGGATTGAAAACGAAGTCAGCAGCACAATTGCAACGGTAAATTCCGCTCAAAGGTTCATGTGTTGTCTTTGCTTAAGAAGGCTGCAATAACCGCCACGGCAATCTATGTAGCTGTAATGGTATTAAAGGTATATAAGGACAGCTGACGCCCTGTCCCATAAAAATAAGACCGCCTATATGGACGCTCTTACTGTTTTAGATATCTCTGAATATGAAATCTGCTGCTGTATCGGCGAAGCGCTTTCGTTTCTCCGATAATCTTACAATAATCTCTTTTGTATGCGCTTTATTATTAAATACCCTATATAGACTACGACTGTTGAAGACATCATAAGCCAAGTTACGGGATTAATTTTGGGTTGCAGTATATACGCGCCGCTGAGGAAAAAATAGATGATTACTAAAGAGGTAAGATAGATAAAAAACGCTCTTTCACAAAACTGCCGCAGGTTCATATTTATTGGTGTATCCAGCTTCCTTTTAATCATATTTTTATAAACGGCTGCAAGGCAGATTATCAAAAAAACAGCTGATAAAGATATTATCGCCGTAATTTCAGTCACAATGCCTCCGGGGATGCACGTTATGGAAGACGGCTCAACTCCCGAAGCGAGCGCGCCATTATATTCGTTTATATCAGTATATATCTGCGTGCCCAAAAGTGTATACTCCTGATTTGCAAGCCTTATTGCTGCGGGTCTAATAATCGTCAGACAAATTCCGAACAGCGTAAACAAGCCGTGATAGAAAAACCCTCCAAGGCCCCTAAGCCTAAGAACGCTATCCCCGTCGCTGCCACTATCTGTTTCCCGTTTTTTTGAGAAAAGGTGTACGAATATTATCATCAGTCCCAAGCCGATAAAAAAGCCCGTAAAGTATTCCCAGAACGACCAACCGTAAAGTCTTAGAAGCTGTGGTGCCTCACTTTTCTCATATACCTTTCCCGGTGCCTGATATAAATTACATACTCCCGCAATTGTAATGCCTAATGACGAGACAGTCATAGCGGCGATTGACGCCCTACCCCCTGTTTTGTCTTTCAGAATAAATCTTTGATAAATAAAAACTCCGAGCGCTCCGAATGCGGAGGATATGACCTCTATAGAGGTAAAGTGGTTTCTGCCACCGGGGATAGTTTTTGCCCATATGTCGTTGTCAAAGCGGCTCATATAGGCAAAATAGGGGCTGTTAAAAATCCCCCTGTCTAAAAGACCGTCTATAAACAGTTCTACAGCCTTTGGGTTAATAAGGCGTAATACAAGGTGGGAAAAAGTCGCTTTGAAAAGATACTGTATGGCAAAAAACACGACCACGGCAAGTACTATATGCCAAAAAGCATACCTTTTATCAGAAAAAAACCGTCCCATCATAAAAGCATAGAGTGGGATCCATCCGAAGCCGAGACACAGCATTATAATAATGCCAGACATCGGGTTAACTTCTATTATTCTTACTGCAGTCTCTCCCGTAAAAAGCGCCGAGCTTGAAAGAACTCCCGCCAGCTGATGAATTAATGTTCCCCATCCCGTGACGGTGACAGCCATTAAAACTATGGTAATCGGCAAAAGCTCGTAGTTGATTTTCCTTATATCACTAAACACAGAAAAGGTATATAGACAAAAGCCTGACGAAACGGCTAACATCCCCCACATTCCGCCAAATCCGTTATCGCCGCGCATACGCCAGAGCATTCCCATTAAAACCGCACCGGTAATTACAACGGTTACTTTATGAAGCGTGATAAAGCTTTTGCTTTTACTGCCGGTTAAAATTACAATTATTCCTCCCCTTTGGGTTTCTATTCAAACTCAACCGTTTCCTTTTGGTACTTAGAAGCATACTTGGCTTGATAATAATTTTCATTGGCTACGGTAATTTCGGAATTCGCTTTAGAGGTTATAACGGTACAGCCTCTTTGTTCTCCTTGCTTGCTTATGCCTAAATAAGCAAGATAATCTATACTCATTCCATAGCAGAGCATAACGCCTTTATATCTGAGGGCAATATTATTAAGATGGTCATGACCGCAAAAAACTGCCTTAGTACCTATTAACGATTCGAAAAACTCATCCTCGTTTACTCCGCAGTAGACAAGCCTTCCGCTTTCTCCTATCTTTCCGTGTATGTACTGTGTGTTTTCGGTATTCTTAAGCTTATTGTCACAATATTCGTTATAAGCATCAAGATATTCAGTCAGCGGGATATGAAAAAAGCAAAGGGAGCTTATGTAAGGTTCAGCGTCTTCACCCTTGTCTTGCTTAAGAGCATTATTAAGCTGCGTCATTTCAAGTACGCGGGATTTATACCAATCGATTTGGTTTTGATGAATATTATCATATTTCCATAATAAGCCGAAATAGTCCTTGTCAGTATATGAATGACTGTCAAGCATAATTAGACTTTGTGTTATAAACCCTTTTGTGTTTTTTACGTTTATTATGTAATTTCCGATACCGTCAACTTCCTCGGGTCCTTTCCGGAACAGGCAGTATTTAAGACTGTCGTCCTCATAAAAGCTGCCTATTGTCTCGCGAGAAAAATACGAATACGCTTCTGTGTCGTGATTGCCTAAAACGACAGTCCAATATACCCCGAGCTTTTCCATAAGAGCAGCCATAAGCTTTGCCCCGTTTTTGTTGTTCAAGGTCATCGCCTGCGGTGTTGGGTATGCTATATCCCCTGTAATAATAACAAGATCCGGTTTTTCACACGTAACCATTGCAGCTACAGCATTGAGCGCGGCTTTGTCCTTTTTGTAGCTTAAAAATCCGCCGCCAAAATGTATATCGGTAAGCTGTAATATCTTAAAATCTCTGTCTGTTATAAAAACAGTGTCCGTGTTATCCTCTTGTTGGGGTTCAATCCTTGTGACCTCATTATAAGATACCGTATCAAAGCTTTGCGCGAATTTTAGATTTTTTCTTATCAGAACGGAATTTACAGCAGCCGTAACTAAACAGAATACCGTTATAAGCCCTAACAGAGAAACGAATGCCAATAGCAGTATTTTCCCTATTTTTTTAAGTATTTTCTTTACATTCATACTTACTCTCTCCTTTTATTTTTGCTTATAAGCGCAGAATACTTTTTCCGATTCGTCGGAATAATGCCCGTTTTCGTCCTCAATATAAAGCACCGGACTTATCCTTAAACCCGGTTTACCGCCTTTTCTACCCTCAACTAAAACCAATGACGGCTCAGCTCCCTTACGCTGTACAACCTCCCTTAGTTTCTTTGGCTCGATACCGTTTTTTCGCATAGTATAAAATAAATCGCATAGCCTTTCGGGCCTGTGGCACACAACAAATCTCCCGCCATATTTTAGAAGCCTTTGGGCAGCAATTAACGCGTCCTCAAGGCAGCAGCAAAGCTCGTGCCTCGCATTTTTTCGTTCCTCGTTTTCACTTATTATTCCGGCGCCTTGCTTTTTGTAAGGGGGATTAATTGAAACAAGGTCAAAATTTTCAAACTCTACAACACCCTCTAAGTGCCTTATGTCCGCGTTTATACATTCTATTTTATCACAAAGACCGTTTGTTTCAAGTGTCTTATTAAAAAGCTCACAGGCGATTTTACTTATTTCTATACCTTTAATGACAGACAAAGAATAATCCCGATGCCAGATAATCGGTATTATCCCGCATCCGGTGCCTAAATCACATGCCTTCTCGTTTTTTCCGGGTCTTGCAAAGTCAGCAAGCAAAAGCGCTTCCGA
>CAZPPO010000050.1:11577-12712 GCA_964588475.1 uncultured Eubacteriales bacterium | reverse complement strand
GATAATTCCGCCGATAGCTCCCTCAACGGTTTTCTTCGGGCTTATCTCCGGACATAATTTATGTTTCCCGAACCTTTTTCCGATAAAAAAGGCGAAGGTGTCCGTAAACCAAGCCGAAAAGAGAGCAAACAGTATGAAAAAGACTCCCTCTGTCTTAGTATATGACGGATATTTAATATAAATATCGCGAAGGAGTATAACCGTTGATATCCCGAAGGGAATTACAGCGGATGAGAATATTGCTATAACAGCCTGCTCAAATCTCGTTCTTTTATAGAAAAGGAGCATTAAAACCAGGTTAGCCACAATATAAGCTATCGCAAAGGTTATGTAGACATGCTTAATATAAACCGTGCTATAGTGAAAAAAGAAGGGTACAATAGCTGAAAACAGGAGGGTTAGAATCATTATCGGGATATTTTTAAGACCCGTTGCCTTTTCAATCTCGTAAACAGCTAAAACGGCAAAAAAGCTGATTATTATCGGAAACGCTATCGTATGCATAAAGAAAAGAACGCATACTGCAAATATTGTGGAGATAATCCCTGTTATAATCTTGACTTTCATATCTGTTTCCTTTCTACTTTCCGAATCTTCTGCTGCGTTGCTTATACTGCTCAATACACGAGTCAAAATCGTCATTTGTAAAATCAGGCCACAATACATCGGTAAATACATATTCCGAATAAGCGCTTTGCCACAGAAGAAAATTGGAGGTACGCTTTTCGCCGCTTGGCCGTATTATAAGGTCGGGGTCGGGTTGACCTACAGTATACATATAATCACTCAATAAATCCTCCGTAATACTTTCGGGCTCAAGCTCCCCGCTTCTAACCTTAATGGCGATTCTTTTAGCGGCTGTAACTATTTCATCTCTTCCGCCGTAATTTAGCGCAATGTTTATATAAAACCTTCCACACTCACATGTCTCTTTTTCAATCTTTTCTATCAGCGAAATTATATCGGAGGGCAAACGGTCCCTCCTGCCGATAAATCGAAGACATATTTGTTTTTCCTCGTTTTCCTTTTTTCTGTTTTCGGCTTCCTTTAAATACTCCCTGAAAAGGTCCATTATAGCGGCAACCTCGTCGGGAGAGCGGCTCCAGTTTTCTGTTGAAAAGGCATAAAAGGTCAT
>CAZPPO010000050.1:5702-11567 GCA_964588475.1 uncultured Eubacteriales bacterium | reverse complement strand
ACTTGACACCCAAATCGGCCGCATGCTCGCCTATCCGGCGAAACGTCTTTGCGCCCTCTGTATGCCCTTGCCAGCGTTCAAGGCCCTTCTGTTTTGCCCATCTTCCGTTGCCATCCATAATAATACCCACATGCCTTGGCATGCTATCGGGATTTTGTTGCATTAAAACTCCTCCAAGGGTCATATTTCCATTATTTCGGCTTCCTTATCTTTGGATATATCGTCAATTTTCTTTATAAACTCGTCAGTTATTTCCTGCAGCTGCCCTTCACCCTGCTTCAAATCATCCTCGGTAATCTCTGTATTCTTTTTCATTGCTTTTAGTTTTTCCATAGAGTCCCTGCGAATTTGACGTATGGCGACCTTGCTTTCCTCGGCAATTTTACCGACATCCTTTACAAGTGTTTTTCTTCTATCCTCTGTAAGAGTGGGAAAAATAAGCCTTATAACTCTGCCGTCATTTTGCGGATTAATTCCCAAATCAGAGCTTTGAATAGCTTTTACAATAAGATTTAACGCCGAAGCGTCCCAAGGCTGAATACTGAGTATTCTTGCCTCCGCTACAGAAATCGCGGCTATCTGATTAATAGGCGTCGACACTCCGTAATAATCAACATTAATCCTGTCAAGTACAGCGGCATTTGCCCTGCCGGCTCTGATTGACGCGTACTGAGAAGTGAGAGCGGTGATGGTTTTTTCCATCCTGTCTCTCGTCTGAGCATATACTTGCTTCATTTTTGTAACCTCCTAAACCTTCTTTTATTCTTGCTTTACCAATGTACCGGTCTTTTCTCCACACACTGCTTTAACTATGTTTTCAGGGTTTTTCAGGTTAAAAACGATTATCGGTATACTGTTGTCCCTGCAAAGGGAAGCGGCTGTGGAATCCATTACCCTTAGCCCTTTGCTCAGAAGCTCTGTCTGTGTGATTTCATCGAATTTTACAGCTTCTTGCGACTGTCTCGGGTCCTTATCGTATACCCCGTCTACATTTGTCGCCTTGAGTATAACATTTGCACCGATTTCTACGGCTCGAAGCGCGGCAGCTGTATCTGTAGTAAAGAAAGGACTGCCCGTTCCGCAACCGAAAATTACTATTCTGTCCTTCTCAAAATGCCTTATTGCACGGTTTCTTATAAAAGGCTCCGCTATCTGCCGCATCTCAATTGCTGTTTGTACCCTTGCGGGGACGTTAAGCTTTTCAAAGCCGTCCGCAAGTGCAAGAGCGTTCATAACCGTTGCAAGCATACCGATATGATCGGCTCTGGTTCTATCCATTTCACCATTTGTACGGCCTCTCCAAAAATTACCCCCGCCTACGACAATCCCGATTTGCACTCCCATATCGGCGCATTTTTTAATAGCCGAACAGATAGTCATAACAGTGCCAAAGTCAATCCCATGCCCGGCATCTCCCGCTAACACCTCTCCGCTGAGCTTAAGAAGAATTCTATCGTATACGGGTTTCATAGCGTTACCTCCAAATTATATTATGATTATTTTACCTTATTTTTTCCTCTATGTAAAGCGTTTACCCAAAAAAATGCCCCGAGTTAAATCTTGACTTATTCGTTTTTATTAAGTATAATTATAAAAGACTGTTCTTGACAAAGGTCAGCACTATGTATATTTATGCGCGGTTTTTCGCGCTGTTTCTGATGAGTTTATCTGTGCCTTAAGGGGTGAGGATTTGACGGTATGTTCTATCTCACACATATCTGCGCTTAACGATATACCTTTTACCGAAATAAAATCATACCATTGGGAACAAGCTTGCCCTTACAGACCGAAAACCCTTTTTAAGCTTGCGTTTTTACGCTCGGAAGGGTTTTATTGCGTTTTGAAGTGTTATGAGGAAAATCCGAGGGCTGTTTATACCAAAAATGATTCTCCCGTTTACAAGGACAGCTGTGTTGAGCTTTTTCTTGCCCCCTTGGAAAACAGGGAGGAATATATTAATATCGAATGTAACAGCAAAGGCGTCAATTTATGTGAATTCGGAAAGGGCAGACAAAACAGGCTTCTTTTGTCCTCCCTTTGCAAGGAGCGAGTACAGGTAACCGCGTTTTCAGGCAGTGACGAATCGGGAAGGTTTTGGGGCGTCAGTATTTTTGTTTCCCTGTCGCTTATTTCAGATTTATATAAGGTCCCCCGCGAAAAGCTCTTTGTTAAAAGTTTTCGCGCGAATATATATAAATGCGGTGATGAAACAGAAATTCCTCATTATATCGCTTTTTCACCCGTAACCTCACCCGCTTTGGGGTTTCACAACCCCGATTGTTTTTTTGATTTTACTCTTATTTGAAGGGGCGTAATCTTTTGAAGGAAGACATCAAGTCAATAATCGCGAATTTCCCGTTTGAGGGAGAATTCATAGGCTTTTACCCTGTAAACAACGGTCATATTAATGATACCTTCGTTATCGAAATTGAGAATAAGTTCGGTCAAATCAACTCGTTTTTGCTTCAAAAAATAAATGTAAGCGTCTTTAAGAACCCGGTCGAGCTTATGAAAAACATACTTGGGGTCACTGACTTTCTGAAAAAGAAAATAGAAAAAAGCGCAGGCGACCCTGACAGGGAGTGTCTGACCGTTATTAAGACAAAGGACGGCCAGCCGTTCTATTATGATGAAAGACTCGGGCATTGGCGCTGTTATAATTATATCTCAGAGAGCTATTCCATAGACTTTATATCTTCACCCGAGGTGTTTATGGAGGCGGGCAAGGCCTTTGGTAAATTTCAGAAAATGCTGTCGGATTACCCTATCGACACTCTTTATGACACTATCCCGAACTTTCATAACACAAGCTCTCGTTATGCGGATTTTATAAACGCAGTAGAGCAGAATTTGTCCGGCAGGCTCTCAACCTGTCTTCCCGAGGTTGAATTTGCCAAAGCCCGAAGGTCCGACGCGGATATTCTTATAAATCTGCTTAACAAGGGCAAGCTTCCTCTTCGTGTGACGCATAATGACACAAAGCTCAACAACATTATGTTCGATAAGGCTTCCGGCGAGAGTGTTTGCATAGTAGACCTTGATACCGTTATGCCCGGCCTTTCGCTTTATGATTTCGGGGACAGTATCCGCTTTGGCGCCAACACTTCAGCCGAGGATGAAAGGGACCTGTCAAAGGTCTCTCTTGACCTTGAGCTTTTTGAGTTTTATGTCAAGGGTTATTTATCCCAGGCGGGAGACTCTATTACAGAAAGGGAAATAAATTATCTCCCCTTTTCCGCCAAGCTTATGACCTATGAATGCGGTATGCGGTTTTTAACGGATTACATAAACGGAGACAAATACTTCAGGGTCCACTTTCCTGACCACAATCTTGTCAGATGCCGTACACAGTTTGCGCTTGTTGCGGATATAGAGAAAAAGCTTGACGAGATGAAAAGAATAGTCGACAATTACAAGCCAAAAAAGAAATAACAAAGACATAAACAATAAATAAAACCCGTTAACCCAAAGCGGATTAACGGGTCTGTGTTTTATTGTGTTTTTTACCGCGAGCCTCTCATTTTCGCAAGGTCTCTGTAATTAATCAGCTGAATTTTGCAATCCTTAATATAGCGGTTGAAATTCGGGTCACTAAATAGCTTGTGCTCCCATACTCTCCTTTTCCAGCTGCCCGTGATTGCCTTTAACTCATCGCTTTCTAAGGCGGGATGAATATATGTTTCTGTTACTCCGTCAGGGAAGGTCTTATAAAGCTCATACATATAATCTCTATAGTTTTCATAACTGTCCTTCTGCGGACCGTTCCATTCACCCGGAATAAGATAATCGGGCATCGCGACACCTTTATCGTTTGCATATTTCGTAAATCTATCAAAAATAGACAATAAAACATTTTTGTCAACTTTAATCTCAAGAGTGTCGTTGTCGAATTGAGAATCAAGAAATTTTGACGGGAAACGGAAGGGAAGCCCATATTCCGCGGAAATATCGAAAATAAGGTTAAGAAGCTCAAAGCGTCCCGTTTCAATGCCATAAAGCGTTCCCATATGATTATCAAGATGTGACGGCACAAGACCGTATTTTTTACAATTTTCAATCTGGGTAATAATTTCACTCTCGACCTCGTCTAAATTGGCTTTTTCTTCAAATTCACGCGAATCGTGGTACATAAAGCCCTCCTCATCACGAAGAGAATCAGTTTTTTCCCTGTTCATAGGACCCCACCGATACACTCCCCATTCGCTCGTAAAGGTCAGGTGCACCCCTATCGCATGCTGCGGATTTTCGCCTGCCCACTTAGCCGCCTCCTTCGCCCAAGAGCATGGTGTCATTATAGTAGATGATGTTATAAATCCGCTTGAGAGCAAATCCATAACCGCCATGTTTGCCGAGTGACACATGCCAAAATCATCGGCATTGATAATCAGATATTTTTCCATGAATAATCCCCTTTTAGTTCTATATTAATATAATATTTCAGTTTTCATCGGCATCGCCGAAAAATTCTTTATCATCTATATACTCGACTTTTTTCTTTGTTCTTTTCAAAAGCATAAATAATATCACGCACGATGAAATCACAAGAACAACACACGATGAAATCACAAGCCCTCTTTTAAGCGCAATTTGCTTGTCCCTTTTTGAGCTTTCGTTGTTTCCGTCATTGTCAAAGGAGCTTTGTAAGGCTGTATTGTCATCAGGCTTTTCTTTTTGTGTCCCATAGTCTGACGAAGACACCGGTGCTGTTTGACTCGTTTTGTTTAGGACAAAGCTGAAATTGCCGTTATTTCCCGCAATCGGGTTTGACTCTTGAGCGTTTTTATTTGTTTCAAAATCACTCGTTTGAGCTTCGCTCGGCGGGTCTTTCTTAAAACGGTCTCCAATCCCGCCTATCATATTGCTGAAGGCATCGCCTATTTCATCCTTATCAATACCGCCGATTAAATCGCCAACCCCCTGTGCCGCATCAGCAATCCCGCTCAAAATTTCGGTTAACTCGGTAGGCGCAACAAAATTAGCATTTAAGGAAGAGGCTTTTGCCATAATCGAAGCAAAAGTCCCCGCAAGCAGCACAAAAATAATGCACGCTATTAGCGGTATACACTTTTTCATGCGCTACAACTCCTTGTAGTTTTAACTAATTAATTGTATCAAATTTCATTCTCTTGTGCAATTAGAAAAACGGCGACTTTGATTTCTTCTCCGTTTTTCATACAATATTCTGATAATTTTAGTGAAAATTCACGATAATTCGTCAAAGTAACCGATGATTTCCAATTCCCTTTTGATAGTATCTTTTTCATCTTGAGATAACGAAAAAGCCGGAAAGCTCATATCTCCGGCATCAATACCGACATAGGAGAGCATGTGTTTTATCGTACGTATTACCCCGTGCCTGATAATAACCTCGATAACCTTATTGACCTTAAACTGCTGTTTTCTTGCAGTTTCGAGGTCTCCTTTGGAAAAGGCGTCAAACAGGCGGCGGTATTCGCGGCACATCACGTTATATGTCGAGCCAATGCCTGCGTCCGCCCCCATTATAAGACCGCAAACGAGCATTTCGTCAGGTCCGTTTATTACATTAATGTCACCGCCGCGAAGCTCCTTAATGCGATGCATATCATAAAAGTTGAAAAGAGTAAATTTCACCCCTGTCACATTGTCAATTTTTATAAGCTTTTCCATAAGATTGACCACATCCGTATCTCCGAGCAGTCCCTGGGCATAAGCCAGTACCGGAATTCCCGCCGCATCCGAAAGAGCCTTATAATACTCGACAATTTCATCCTCGCTGTGCTTAAAGTAAAAGTTTGGAACTACTGAGGAAACGGCATCGCATCCGATTTCGCGTGCATGGCGCGCGAGTGCGAACGCATCCTTTACACTGGCGGCGGCGACATG
>CAZPPO010000050.1:0-5666 GCA_964588475.1 uncultured Eubacteriales bacterium | reverse complement strand
TCCCCTGCCGGCGTTGTACTCTATTACCTTCTCGGCGGTTTTCATTCTGTCGGCTACGGTAAGCACAGGTCCCTCGCCGGTTGTGCCGCAGATGTAAAACCCGTCGGCGCCCTGTGCGTAGTTGTAGTCAAGCAGTTGCTTAACAGCCTGTGTATTCACCTTAAAATCCTTAGTTAAGGGAGTAATCATCGCGGGAATAATCCCCTTGAATCTGACATTTGACAATACCTTCGCCTCAATTCTGTTTTTATGTTCATTTCCTTGACCCGGGAAAAAAATTGTGTTATATTTTTATGTGTTGTTTTCTTGATTATATACTTGTAAGATTTTATTGTAAAGCGTTTGATATGAAAATAATTGACAGAGTACTGAAAAAACTAAATATAAAAAAGCCCGACCCTCTTAAAGGCGAGGCAACAAAGTTTTTCCCTTCCGACATAAACATGGAGCTTTTGTCGGAGGGTCTTGATACTGCGGGAACAATTCTGGGCGTAAAAAGCGATATGAACTCGAACGGTGAGTATTGTGAGAATTATGTGTTTTTTGATAGTATGGGCCTTTACATCGCTCAGTTTTCCGAAAAAATAAGACCAAAAAGAGGTAAAAAAAGGCTTGCCGCAAAGGCACAGCTTTTGCGTCTTGAAACAATACCCGTTTCGGAAATTGACTCTCTTAAAACAGAGCGGTACCTTTCAACGGGTCATTTGATTTATACATTTAAGGAAGAGGATTATTCACTGTCTCTTTTCTCCCTTGGTCTTATAGGTCAATTTGAGGAGCTGGTAAAAACCTTCAACGCCTTCAGGCAAGGCGGAGATTATCTGGCTATTCTTCAACAGCGGGAAGAAAAAACCTGTCCGGGATGCGGTAAGCCCTTAAGGCAAGGGAAAACCCTCTGCAGAAAGTGCAGCAGTAAAACCTCTATTGCAAAAAGGCTTATGACCTTTTTTAGGCCCCATTATCTTAAGATGATTTTCATAATTTTTTCTATGCTTTTGAGCACTGCAATATCGCTTCTGACTCCTCAGGTCGGGACAAGAAGGCTGTTTAATGATGTCTTAAATACGGACAATCTTTCAGATTACGAAACGCTTTTAGCTTCCTTGGTTTCAGTGGTTCTGACAGTCATAGCAATCAAGCTTATAACTCAGGCCTTTTCTCTTTTTTACCAATATATTCTCGCAGGTATGCTGCCTTGGGTTATTTATGATATTAAGGTCAGGGTCTTTTCGGCTATGCAGCGTCTTTCTGTCGGCTTTTTCACTCACAAACAGACAGGCTCTCTCATGGAGCGCGTAACGAGGGATTCCAACAACATATATTGGTTTTTAATTGACGGCTTTCCGTATCTTATAGTAAGCGCAGTCACGGTAATCGGCGTTCTAATAATTATGTTCATGACAAGCGCCCGTCTTACCTTGTCAGTGCTTGTGTTTGCTGTACTAACGGGCGTTGCTTATCCCGTTTTTTCAAGAGTCTTCAGGAATCTTCATCATAGAGTATGGGTAAAAAACGCCGCGCTCAGCTCAAAGGTAAGTGACAACATTAACGGACACAGGATTATAAAGGCTTTTTCAAAAGAAAACGATGAGCTGGACGAATTCTCCTCATACAGCCGCAAGCTTATGGATTCAGAGATTAATTACTCAAATGCGGAAACAACCGTCTTTCCGCTCTTGTCTATGTTTGTCTTTTGGCTTTCCGCAATGGTTTTAGGATACGGGGGAATTTTAGTTGTCAGTGGTAAGTTAGGTTTAGGCGATCTTTTGGCGTTTATAGTATATATGCAGATGCTTGAAAGTCCCATCGAATTCATCTCCTGGGTTTTTAACTGGTGGGCGCGCTGCGCGGACTCGGCTCAAAGAATATTTGAAATAATTGACTCTAAGCCCGATATCGTTGACAAGGAAAATCCTGTCATACTAAGCCAAATTAAGGGTGATATAGATATAAACGAGCTTAGCTTCGAATATGAACCCGCTCGTCCGATTATCAAGAAGCTTAATCTTTCCGTCAAGGCTGGGCAAATGCTCGGCATTGTGGGAAAGACGGGAGCGGGAAAAACTACGATTTCCAATCTTACCGCACGGCTATACGATGTTAAAGAAGGCTCAATAAAGATTGACGGCACAGATGTCAAGGAGCTTTCCCTCTACCAGCTTCGCACAAACATCGGTATAGTGTCTCAGGAAATTTATTTGTTTATAGGAACAGTTGCCGATAATATCCGCTATGCGAATCCCGAGGCTTCCTATGAAGATATTATTTCTGCCGCAAAAGCAGCGCATGCCCATGATTTTATAATGAAGCTCCCCGACGGGTACGAAACAAAGGTGGGCTCGGGCGGTCAGGAGCTTTCAGGAGGAGAACGTCAGAGAATTTCTATTGCCAGAACGATAATCCAGAACCCAAAAATTCTTATTCTTGATGAGGCAACCGCCGCAATGGACACGGAAACGGAGCAGAAAATTCAAAATTCCATATCACGGCTGAAGACGGGACGAACCACAATTGCCATTGCTCACAGACTGTCTACTTTGCGTGATGCTGATGTTTTAGCAGTAATAGATAACGGTACATTAGTTGAATACGGAACATACTCTGAGCTTATGAACAAAAAAGGAGAATACTATAAGCTGTACAAGCTTCAAGCGGAGGCTTTGAAGTTTATCGGGATAGAGCCCGAAATAATAAACGAGGAAAAGGTCTCAAAGGAGTAAAGTTGATATGAGCGATGAGAACGCACAAGCATTAAATTTAGAGTGTTTTAATCCGGACTGTGTAAGACTCACAAGAAATAAAAACGGTTTTATTATTTTAACACTTAACGGCGAAAATAAAGGCAGAGTAAAGCTTACTCGTGCTTTTCCTAACGATATGCCTTATTCTTATATAGGTATAACGGATATCGAGGATAAGGAAATAGGTATAATAAGACAGCTTTCACAGCTTGATTCGGACTCCCTTTGCGTAGCAAAGCAAGAGCTTAACAAGCGGTATTTCCTCCCGGAAATCTCGCAAATCACCTCCATCAAGGAAAAAATGGGAAGCTTTTATTTCGAAACAATAATAGCCAATAAAAAAAAGAATTTTGCCGTTAAGGATATTAGCAGAAGCATTCGTATAACGCCTGATAATTCGGTTTATATTTCTGATGTTGACGGCAACAGATATGTAATACCCGATTTTGATAAAATACAAAGGAAAACGAAAAGACTCCTTGAGCCGTATCTTTATTAATATGAAAAAACCTTATGTAAAATTTGATTTAACACCGGACGGCGCTTTATGCGACGGCACACTGACGTTTGAAGACGATACTTTTATTGTGTCGTATGAAGACGGCGGCACTTCTCGCTTTTCCTTAACCGGAATAAGCATGGCACGCCAGTTCACCGACATCGGATGCGGACGCCTTGAGCTCGTCCCCGAAACAGCTCCGAAAGACGGAAGCGAAAACATATTGCTGTGCCGTTTTTCCATGTCGCATGTAGTTCAAATCGGGGAGTTTTGCAAGGTCGTCAACCACTATATAAAAAGCGGCGAGCTTCTTGAAATAAGCAACAGCGAAATGCATGTTTGCCCTCTTTGCGGACGCCATCTGATTGAGGGAATAGACGTTTGCCTGTTCTGCATAAAGAAGGGTTATGTGTTTTCAAGAGCGCTCGGATTTTTTAAGAAATATTTACCTGTTGTTATCTTTTCGGGTGTTCTAATGATGCTTTCAAACCTGCTTACCTCAATTATGCCGATTTTTAATCAAAAAATTCTCGACGAGTATATTTCTCCTGCTCCGGGAACAACAGCATACTTTGACAGTCAATTTAAGGGTATAGCAGTTCTTGCGCTTTTAATGGGCTTGACCTTTTCCATAAGCAGAGTATTGAGTATTTTCAGCGGTCGTATCTCTAATCGCGTAGGCTCAAATTTCTCGAACGATTTAAGAATAATGGTTTACGATAAAATTCAAAGGCAGTCTCTATCCTCGATATCCAAAAAAACAAGCGGTAACCTGATAAAGAGGGTTACAAAGGATACAGAGGTAGTAAAGGAATTTTTCAACCAGCAAGGCAGATATCTCGTTTCACAAATCGTTATTTTAGTTGTTTCTCTCACAATGCTTCTTCGCACAAACGCAAAGCTTGCGCTGCTTGTTATTCTCCCCGTTCCCTTAGGCTTTTTTGCCATTAAAAGCTTTTGGGCGTTCATAAGACTGCGTTATGAAAAGCAGTGGCGCGCAGATTCCCGCGCAACCTCAATACTCCATGATATAATAAGGGGTATCAGAGTTGTAAAGTCCTTTGGAAATGAGGATAAGGAAATCGAAAAATTTTCAGCCGCTTCACACTCGCTTGCAAAAATATCCGCCTCTAACGAGAAGTTTTGGGCGCTCACCTTTCCGTTAGTCGGAAACTTTATAACTATAGGAGAATTTTTGATTCTGTTTTTCGGCGGCAGGATGGTTCTTGAGGGCAGTCTAACCCTTGGCGAGCTTGTCCTTTTTAACACATATCTTGCGTTTCTTTATACGCCCTTGCGATGGATGTCTACACTTCCCAGAAGAATTGCTAATGCCTCTACAAGCCTTGTTAAGCTTTACGAAATTTTGGACGAGGATTTTACGCTTAAAGATGCTTCGTTGCCTAAACCTCTTAATGCGGGCGGTGCCGTTGAGTTTAAAAATGTTGAATTCGGATATAAATCGTACGAGCCTGTGCTAACGGATATTTCCCTGAAAATAAACTCCGGCGAAATGATAGGCCTTGTAGGGCATTCAGGTGCGGGTAAATCGACGCTGATTAATCTTTGTATGCGCCTTTATGACCCTTCCTTAGGCTCAATAACAATTGACAATACGGATATAAGGGACATCGAGCAATCTGAGCTGCGCAATAATATAGGGGTCGTATTTCAGGAGACATATCTTTTTTCGGGGAGCATATGGGACAATATTGCTTATGCGCGTCCTAACGCCTCTGCCGAGGATATTCTTGCCGCCGCAAAGGCGGCTAACGCCCATGAATTCGTTATGAGGCTCCCCGACGGGTATGACACCGCGGTTGGCGAAAACGGGCACTCACTTTCAGGCGGAGAGAGGCAGAGAATAGCAATAGCAAGAGCTATCCTTAAAAACCCGAAAATCCTGATTCTTGATGAAGCGACAAGCTCATTAGACCCTGAAACGGAGGGCAAGATTCAGGAGGCCATTGCAAGGCTCACCAAAAACAGAACAACAATAGCAATAGCGCACCGCCTTTCGACTCTTAAAAACGCCGACAGGCTCGTCGTTATCGAAAAAGGCAAAATTGCGGAAATCGGCTCTCATAAGGAGCTTATGAGGCTAAAGGGTATTTATTATGATTTGGTTATGGCACAGCGCCAAACAGCAAAGCTAAAAAACTAAAAAGTCCCGGTTTAGAAGGCGCAACTTAGGGATTTACGATAACAAGTAAGTTTTGAGCGACAGCCCTCAAACGGTGAAACAAAAGACCAGTCATGTGCAATGTTTGCCTGACTGGTCTTTTGTTAATGTTCTTGTTCACTGGAGGCATTGATGACCTTTTCTGCATCTTCCCTACGGATGGTATAATAGTAGAGTACATCCAAAATTTCCCTATCCGATGTTTGCGTTTTAATATCATTAAAGTCATTTTCGTGGATGATTG
>CAZPPO010000049.1:914-12747 GCA_964588475.1 uncultured Eubacteriales bacterium | reverse complement strand
AGCATACAAAGAGCTTTCTATAGTCCAGTGATGATCTGTGTTATAGAAAAGAGAGCTTATGGGAGCGCCTTCTTCTTTTAAGGTTTTAAAATAGGGCCGTAGATCTAAGACAGATACATTGTTTTCTTCAAGGGCTTTAAGAAAGGTGTTTGTATTTTCAGTTGAGTAATTGAATTCAAGAGGGGTTATGTCTTTATCATCCATAAGCTTAAAAGGCGCTTGAACGTAAAGGAAAGGGATATTGTCTTCTTCCAAGGCTTTCTTTAAGGCTGTTATTTTGAAGTTCGGGTATGATATCGAGGGTGAAAAGAAGGTTCAAATGTATGCTCAGCTTGAAGATATGAGAAAGTCGCGTCACGAGGAAAACATTAAACTTGAGAACGAGGATTCTCCCACCTGATAAGCTGTATTGAGTATCATATAGAATAGGAGCTGCCTTTTATGGTTGATAATGTTTTTACAGTAGTTAAAAGCTACACGGCTCTTCTTTTTGCGATTTTATTTCTTATTTCCGACTCTTATGAATATCCGCCGCGCGAGAATTTCTATGAGCCTGTCAGTACTCAGTATTTTGCCCTTACCGACGCTCTCGTTCGCGCGCAGGGCGTTACTACCGATGGTCAGAGCTATTATTTCAGTTCGAATTATTTTCTTATTAAAACAGATCTTGACGGCGAAACGGTTACGGCAAAAAATATGATAGCTATTCCCTTAGAGCTTCAAAGGCTGGGCTGCAAGCACATCGGCGGCATTACCTATTACGATGGAAAGATATACGCGCCCATTGAGGACAGCAAGGTATTTCAGCATCTTTTTATTGGTGTATACGATGCCCAGACGCTGAAAATGCTTAATTACTATCCTCTCGATACAACGTTTCAGGAAAACGGCGTTCCATGGTGTGTTGCCGACCCTGAAAAAGGTTATCTATACACGGCAAGAAGGGACCATATTGTTAATATTAATGTATATGATATTAATACCATGGAATATTTATGGCAAGTACCTCTTGATGCTTCGGTGCACAAGGTTCAAGGCGGAGAAATGTATCAGGGAATTTTATACCTTTCGGTAAGCCGGGAAGAACAGGCAGTATTTGCGGTTAATTTAGAAACGGGTCAGGTTCAAAAAGCCTTCGCAAGAAATCTTGATGAAAAATCCGAGGGCGAGGGAATGACAATTCTTCCTACCGAGGACGGCGCTCTTTTTCACATACTTGACATCGGCAGCATATTTGTTGTTACACATTTCAGGCACTATGCGTTTGATGTTAACTCGCTTGTTTGGGATTAACGTCAATAATAAAACTGATATTTTTCGAGGGTGTCCATCAATGCTTTTATATTTTCAACGGGAATGCCGGGATACCATCCGTATGTCATTATAATCCCCCCCTGTTTACTGCCGATTTTTATAACCTCTTCCCTTATGAGCTCTTCAATCTGTTTAGGCGTGCCAAGCGGCGTAATCCTTTGACGGTCGATATCTAAGTCCACAGCGGTGCGTCCTTTGAATTTGTCGGCTATCCAATCAATTTTGTTCACCAGGTCCTGCAAATTTATAATATCAACACCCGCCTCGATTATATCATCCGCCAGTGCACGAATATCGCCATCCGAGTGCATATGAATAACGCAACCCTTATCCTTTGCTGTTTTTATCAGCCTTTTATAGCTTGGAAAAATGTATTTTCTAAAATGCTCGGGAGACAGCATAGGTCCCGACTGCATACCCAAATCATCGGGAAAATTCATTATATCGACGCCTATATTTGCATATTCATTAACAATATGTGCGTTAAATTTTTCGATTTTTTCAATCAGTTCGAATATTTTCGGTTCTTCATCAGCAAAATCGAATATTAGATTTTGATATCCTCTCAAATCAGATAACTGCAAAAATGTGTGTCCGTGGCGCAAGCCGCCGCTCGTAAGCTCTCCCCTCTTTTTCCGCATGGCAACGTCTTGTCGGATTTTTCCCCAGTCGATAGAGCCTATCCCGGAGAATTTTGTAGGATCAGGCATCTGAAAGCTTTTATAATTATTCCAATTTTCCAATGGATGAAACACGACTGTACCTAAAATGCCATCAGTTGAAGTTGTCCAAATACAGCCGAAATCATCCGTAAAAGGCTTGCCCTTCAAGCTAATCGGTCCGAAGGACGGAACATACGGTTTGTCAGGTCGAGTAAATTCGGGGAACAAAAATCGATGGCTTTCCATCAGCTCGAAAATTGTTTCGTGCTCGTAAGCGTTCCAACAGGCAGAATTAATCACAAACCTTATCGGAATATATTCGGGGTATTCAAATCGTACCGCGCGCAATAGATTTGACCTAAAATCCATAGCTTGTCTCCTTGCTTTTTTCCCTAAAGATAGATTGTACCAAAAAAGAAAAGACAAGTACAGCTTTTTATGCCGTCCTTATCTTTTTTAGCTATTTTAATACTATCTTAATCGAGCATCGCCAATATATCGTTTTTAGGCTTAACTCCCACAGAGGTTTTTACAACCTTGCCGTCCTTTATCAGCACAAGCGTGGGTATACTCATTACGCGAAACTGTCTTGCGAGCTCCGGCTCTTCGTCAACATTTACTTTACCGACTTTAACGGTCGTTGTCTCATTGGCAACCTCCTCAACTATGGGAGCGAGCATTTTACAAGGACCGCACCAGCTTGCCCAAAAATCAACAAGAACCGGCTTATCGCTGCTTAGTACCTCATCGGTAAAATTATTGTTGTTTAATACTACTACTGACATTTTAATTCTCCTTTTCTTTAAGCTCCAAGTTAATTATACCCGAATTTACTCTTCTTTCTGTAACCGTATCACAAAATTTAATTTTTTATTGTATTTTATTATACTATGTTTTCTGTTGGAGGTAAATATGCAAAATATAATTATCGGACTGTTAATACCCTTTGCGGGAACCGTTTTGGGTTCCTCAATGGTTTTGCTGTTAAAAAATGAGATAAAACCTCTTTTGCAGAAAGCTTTATTGGGTTTTGCCTCGGGTGTTATGATAGCGGCAAGTGTATGGTCGCTTCTTTTGCCGTCAATAGAAAGCTCCGAACAGGCAGGCTATATACCCTGGCTGCCCGCCGCCTTAGGCTTTATTTTGGGTATGGCGTTTTTGCTTGTTATCGATTCTCTCGTTCCGCACCTTCACAGAAAAAGCGAAAAATCTGAGGGACTTCATTTAAAAGCCAAAAAGAATACAATGCTTTTACTTGCGGTTACAATACATAATATCCCGGAGGGAATGGCGGTAGGAGTTGTTTTTGCAGCACTGCTTGAGGATGTCGGTAATTTCTCGATTACTGCCGCTTTTGCATTATCAATAGGTATTGCACTTCAGAATTTGCCCGAAGGGGCAATAATATCCTTCCCGCTTAAGGGGGCAGGGGTTTCAAAGAAAAAGGCCTTTTTGTTGGGGTCTCTTTCGGGAGTGGTTGAGCCAATTGCCTCGGCATTGACGATTGTGTTTTTACACATGGCTCTTCCCGTGCTGCCTTTCCTTCTTTCTTTTGCCGCAGGTGCGATGATTTATGTAGTAGTCGAGGAATTAATTCCGGAAATACACGAAGGTGACCACTCCAACATAGGGCTTGTGGGCGTTTGCTTCGGATTTGTTATAATGATGGTGCTTGATGTGGCGTTCGGATAATTCTTTAACTTAGAAATTAGCCGGATTTGTCATAACGACAAATCCGGCTAATCAAAATAATACTTACAGGGAAATTCCTAAGGCAGTAAAGATTTTTTCAAAGATAAAGCTTAAGTTTTGAAATATGCTCACTACAGTACCGATATTTCCTACAATATAATACATTTCATTGTGTGCAATATCCGGATGGCCGCCCTCGTTTGATGTCTTCTCTAATGTAAACACCTCAAAGGGTTCGTTTTGGTCCTTTGTATACGAGTTGAATGTAATGGCATCATAAGTGAAATCAATAATATTATAAATAAAATCCTCACCTGATACATAATCAAACGCTATGGCCGAGCTTGCAGGGCCCACATCTCCTCTGGGCCTGCAGGTTGAACCCGTTGTGATATATATAGTTCCGTTTGCATCCGTTACAGTATTTTTTGCGGCTATATCCGTTGCTATGTTGCCGCCGTACATTACATGCGAACGGCTGAAAACATGACTGTGTCCCGTTAGGACAACATCTATACCGAATTCGTCAAAAATCGGAACAAACATCAGTCTTAAAAGACGGTTTTCACTCTCGCGGCTTTCTAAATGACCGCCGTAAAGATCATGATGCATTACAACGATACGCCATTTTACATCTGAATTTTCCTCAACCGTTTGATTTACAAAATCGTAATGATCGCTTGCCGATGTCCAGTTTGAATTAATAAAGAGAAAAAGAACATCTCCCTTAACAAAATAATAGTCTCCGCCGTTTCTGTCAGCCGCCAAGGGCTGTTTGCCGTTATACATGTTGGGATTGTTTGTAACGCTTGCATAGACTGTTTCCTTATAATCATGATTTCCGCACGTTGTTGCTATTGGAATGTTTTTAACAATCGGTGAGGAAAAGACCCCGCTATACTCACTGAGCAAGCCATGGTCTGCTTGGTCCCCTGCAGAAACGATTATTGATACCTCAGGTTCTTTCTCATAAGCCTCAGCAAAAACCTTGTTAAGCTCATATGATGTGTTCTTTAAGTTGTCCGGGCTTTCTTCCGACAAGCTTACATGAATATCTGAAACATAAATGGCACTGAACCTGTCCGCCCTCGCCGTTGTGAATGTGCTAACATCCGATTCGTTTGAGTTTGCCGAATAATAATAAAGATATGTTGTATTGGGATTTAGTCCCGTAACTGTTACCTTATAAGAAAATGAGCTTCCATCTAATTTTACGCATACTCCCGTAAACTCCGAATACTCCCCTAAGGACAAAAGCGGGCGAACATATACCGCCGGATTATTATCCTCGCTTGTGCCAAGCCATGAGAAATTCATTTCGCTCGAATCTCTGCCCGGTGCCATATGAAGGGATGATCCGTCACTTGAATACTCCTGCCAATAGGTGTCCCATTGCTCCGGGCTCATATTATAGCCGAATAAAGCAGCGGACGCCGAGCCTGCAAAGCTTGCGGTAAGCACCACAAGAACCATAGCAACACTAACCGCTACGTTGAACCTTCTTTTCAAATTTAACACTCCTTTTTTTTATTAAACCTATTAAATTAAAGCGTATCCCCTGTTCATTCTTCCTGAGTCACTTTTACTCCGAGAGCCGCTCTGCGCTGATTAAGCTCGTTATACATTTGCTCCTTTGTTTTTCTGTCAATATTATAGAATAATATAGGAAGCGACCCTATAATGGTGATTACCGCAGGGACAAGGGTTGCCATTGCAAAAATACAGGCTTGAGTTTTATATTTCTGCTTTTTACCCGCAGGATAAAGCTCGGGTACAAAGCCAATTGCTTTTTTTACCTGAGGTTCAATTATACTGTTAAGTCTTGAAGGGATTTTCTGAATAACGGATTTTGCTGCCGTAATAGTAGCCTCAGAGCGATAGCCGTATTTCCATTCACAGTAATCCATGCACTCATTTCTCATTTCGGTATTGACAACGGTCTTGATGCCGCCGAAAGCGGCATAGATAATTTCCCAAATCGCCGTTATAACCATCATGGGCGGAACGCGCATAAATACCTTATCGCGTTTATCCCCTATCATTCCGATTAAAAAAACCGGAATATAAAGCGCCTTGGCAAAGCTGTTGCTGACTATGTATAAGCCCTTCATTGAATACTTAGTAAGCAGTCTTGGAGCCGCCGCATAGCTCATAGGTATCACAATCGCCGAAGGAATCCCCGCGACGGTTTCCATAGTACCGAAAAACAAAACCCATTTATAATACTTATTTGTCGAAATACCCGTTCCGAAAGAACCGAGCGCTTGCGACAGTATGTACAAAAATGTCGGTCTGTTGCGTATTACCTGCTTCATTCCTTGTGTAATTGAGGGTCTGTCAATGCTCTGCTGGACACGCTCCCTTGTATTAAAGACAAACCAAAACGCCACAAACCCGGACAAAAGGACTGTAGAAGGACCCATAATCACATAAACCCGGGTCAAAAATTCAGTGCTCGTTTTCGTGGCCGATTTAATTAAATTGTTTGTTACAAGGTCAAAAAGAACCTCAATAATCTGCCCGGGCAATCCGCCGAACCAGCCTGTAAAATAAGAGGTAAAGGCAATAAGCTTTGAGCGCTCTACCGGGTATGGAGTAATCGTTGAAATAAGCCCGCTGCGGCATATCTCCTTAAATGTTCCGCAGGTCTCCATAAAAACCTCAAAAATCATATAAGCTATAAATTTAGGAATATAGTTGGCGTCCTTGCCTTCAAAAATTACGGGTAAAATCCAGTATACGGCCGACAAAATCGCAAGCGGTAATGCCACTGCAAAAAGGTATGGCCTAAATTTCCCCCAACGTGTGCGGGTGCGATCGACAACCGCTCCGATTAACACATCGTTAAGGATATCCCAAATCCCTCCGAATAAGTTGTTAACCGATTGAAGATTAAAGCTGATTTTAAGAATACTGTCTACAAAAGTTTCCTTTTGGCTGTTAAGATTGAAGCTTTGAGAGCTGTCATAGATAACGTAGCCGATTTTTTCCTTTAAGGAAACGGTTTTGCGATTAGTATACACCATCAATTCCTTCGAAGGTGCCGGAATTTTCCCCGATAAATCTTCGCTCATCAAATTCCTCCACTAAAATATTACATAAACAAATTGATTATAGCATATACAATTTTGTTTTACAATTACAAAAATAAAAACTATCGTTCTTGTATGCAGGACAATTATTTGTTAGAATAACGATAGAGAGTGAGAATGGAGGATAAGTATGGACAATCAACATTCAAGAACACAGCTGATATTAGGCAAAGAGGCGTTGGAAAAGCTTCAAAGTAGCCGTGTTGCAGTATTCGGCTTGGGCGGTGTGGGGGGCTATTGCGTTGAGGCCCTCGCCAGAAGCGCTATAGGAACTCTTGAGATTGTTGACAATGATAAAATTTCTGTAACAAACCTGAATCGCCAGATTTTCGCGACATACCGAACCATAGGTCTTTTCAAGGTTGACGCCGCAGGGGAGCGGATAAAGGAAATAAGCCCAAATACGGTTGTCAATAAGCTGCCTCTCTTCTACTGTGAGGATACGGCAGAGTGCTTTGATTTTTCACATTACGATTATATAATAGACGCGATAGACACCGTTTCAAGCAAGCTTCTGCTTATCCTTCGCGCACAAGAGGCAAAGGCTTCTATAATATCCTCAATGGGTATGGGTAATAAGCTTGACGCTTCCGCCCTTCGCGTTGCGGATATTTACAAAACAAGCGTCTGTCCGCTTGCCCGTGTTATGAGATACGAGCTTCGTAAAAAAGGTGTTAAGCACCTCAAGGTTGTCTATTCACAAGAGACACCTACCGTCCCAAAAGAACGTGAAGGCGAACCGTCTCCTAAAGAATCAAAAAGCGTTCCCGGTTCTGTCGCCTTCGTTCCGGCGACAGCCGGCCTGATTATAGCCGGAGAGGTTTTTAAAGACTTAATAAAATAACACAAAAATACGACCGTCTCAGACGGTCGTATCTAAATTTTATTCTTACTTGAACAATTTTAATCTTACGAAAAACGCTGCGGTAATAAGACTGAGCACGACAGAAAGTCCAATCCATATAAAAAGACTGTACGGTGCCGATATAAACGGAATCCCCGAAAAATTGATATTCATGCCTAAGGCGCTGAAAATCATAGTAGGAATTGACATTACGACCGTAATTATTGCAAGCGTTTTCATTACTATGTTCAAATTGTTTGAGATAACCGAAGCGAATGCATCCATCATACCGCTTAAAATTCCGCTGTGGATCTTTGCCATTTCTATCGCCTGCTTGTTTTCGATGATAACATCCTCAAGCAAATCTGAATCCTCGGGATACCTTTTTATAATTTCGTTTCTGAAAAGCTTTTCCAGAACAACCTCATTTGAACGAAGCGCCGTAGTAAAATATACAAGACTCTTTTCAAGCTTCAGAAGCTCTATAAGCTCACTGTTTCGAGTAGATTTGTGGAGCTTATTTTCAACCTCGTCGCTCTTCCTGTCAATAATTCTAAGGTAATGAAGATATGTTGAAGCAATTTTATAGAGAATTTGCAGAATAAAGCGTGACTTCATGTGAGAATGAAATTCGCGCACTCTCCCCTTGACAAACTGATTCAGAATAGGCGTATCCTCGCTGCAAATTGTAATCACAACGCCATCAGTCAATATTACCGCCAAGGGAATGGTGCTGTAAAGCTCCTTTTTATCTGACTCGTCAATGGTTGGTATGTTGACTATTACCATTGTGTAATTGTCTTCAACCTCAACACGGGAGCTCTCGTCAATATCGAGCGCTGCCCTCAGGGCATCAGGGTCGATTGAATATTGTTGCGATATGGACCTAATTTCGGTTTCGTCGGGGCTTATCATTGCAATCCAGCAGCCCTCCTGAGATTGCGTAAGCGTTTCCACGCAATTGTTCCTTGTGAGGTAATAATTAATCATATTATTCATCCTTTCGCAGCCGTAAGGAACAACTGCTGCGAAAGGCAATTGTTCTTTACGTTATTTCATTGTACTTCGGGGCACTGAAGAATCGCTCTTAGACTCTGATTTCATATCCTGTTTCCTTTCAAAAAATTTTATATGTATTTCTTCTTGTTTTGAAGAACATTACATAACTGCCCTTTGTATTTTGCATACTTATTGTTTCAATATGCATTATATTGTATGAGACCTCATTGCCTTTGTGACTAAAATCTCTCAAATCACAACAAAATACAATTCTATTTTAACACGAACTTTTGATTTGTCAATAAATTCGGTTTTTGATACCAGTCTTTATTCTTCGAATTTTTCTAAAAACGTATGCTTTTCTCCGTTTTGTTTATACCCGGCAAAGGTGTCTACATTAACTGCGTGAATACTGTTGAATATATTTTTTTCAACATCGGGGTTTTTAAGCTTTATTTGTTTAAGCAGCTGTTTAATTTCCTGTCTCTTTGAAATATCGACTTCATTTTCACTCATTTTACAGTTCTCTGTAAATCGGCATGCGCATCTGATAAATTGAAGATCATTGTATTTGCTCCAGGCTATAATACTCTCCTCGAGAATACAATACATTGGTCTTATTAGCTGCATCCCTTCAAAATTCTTGCTTTTTATGCGTGGCAGCATCCCCTGTAGCTGAGAGCCGTACATCATTCCCATCAGCGTAGTTTCTATTACATCGCTCATATGATGTCCCAAAGCTATTTTATTGCATCCGAGCTCCTTCGCCTTCGCATAAAGGTGCCCTCTGCGCATACGCGCGCAAAGATAACAGGGATTCTCTTTTGTGTTGTTGGCGATCTTAAAAATATCCGTTTCAAAAATCGTAATCGGTATATTGAGCATCGCTGCGTTAAACTCAATTTTTTCACGGTTTTCCTTGTTATATCCCGGGTCCATTATGAGGTACCTTGCCTCAAAAGGAAAACTGCTTTGCCTTATCAGCTGCTGAATAAGCTTCGCCATAAGCATGGAATCCTTGCCGCCCGAAATGCAGACAGCTATCGTGTCCCCCTCGCTTATCATGTGATACCGTTTTACCGCTTCAATGAAAGGTATCCAGATTTGCTTTCTATATTTTTTTATAATGCTTCTTTCGATAAGCTCATGGCGTTCAAGCTCACGCATGCACTACACCCCGCCCGCAATAATAAAATAGATATCCTTAGGGCTTGAAAACAACCTCACACTTTTTATTTATTCCGCCCTCAAGAACAGGCAACCACTGTTTACCTAAATACATTCCGTCAAAATTCTCCCGTTTAACCGTTATTATATCAAGCTTGCTTGAAAGAGAATAAAACGCAAAATCTCCTATGTGGTTAACAGCAGCAGGAATTGTGACTTGTGTCAGGCTATCACAATATGAGAAGGCATCCGAACCTATTTTTTCGACAGTTTGAGGCAAAATAAAGTTTGTTAGATTTGAGCATTTCATAAACGCCTTGTCCCCTATTTCCGTCAAGCCTTCGTTAAATTCGATTTTCCATAGGTTCTGACACTGATAAAAGGCGTTATTGCCGATTTTTTTAACACCTTCGGGTAAAACAAGGACGCCACCCCCCACAATATTTCCGCCTTCGGCCCTTTTAACCCGGTATCGTCCGTTAGGATAAGCCAATATCTCACTAAAATCCTTCGAGTAAAGCGCGCCGTCTAAGGTTGTGAAGCTTTTATTGTTTGGACTAACGGATATTTCTTCAAGACATGCACAATTTACAATACCCCATTGACCGATAACGCTTATATTTTCTCCTATTGTCAAGGTTTTAATATATTCCGCATTTGCTATGGCAAAATCCATTATTTCAACAACTCTTTGCCCTTTAAAAGTGTCGGGCACAATAAAGGAAGTCTTTTGAGAATCGCTTTTGTATCGGTACAGGGCATAGCCGCCCTCTACAGCCTTAAACTTGAGAGACTGCGAATCGAACCATTCAGGAAAACAGCCGTACGTACAAAACATAAGCACCACTGCAAGGCATAGACACAACAGCCTTTTCATACCGTCAAACACCCTCCTTGTTCTTCTGATTCTTTGTTTTTTGTTCTCTCTCTCTCACGGTCGGCAAGCTTGCGGATGATTTCTCGGTGCTTTTCCTCACTCAGATCATAGAAATGCCAGGGTAAAAGTGATAAAACGCTTCCGGCTATATTTATCATAATGGTAAAAATAAAAATCTTATTACGTATTGTCGGGTCATATAAAACGGTCCAATCGCTGGTGAAGCCCATCCCTGCATACACGTATGGGACAAGAAGTCCCGCAAGGGATGCTAACGGTGCTATCAGCATATCTATTATGCCCATAAAGGTTTCGAGCCTTTCGCCTGAGATGTATTGCTGATAATCCCAAACATCAGCGCTGATACCCCTTTTCGAGATATCCCCTATCTGTATTATTACACGTGTGATATATACTACTATAATCAGCAAAGCAAAGCTGTTTAGATAAATTGCGCCTATTTGCATAACAGAAGCAAAAATTGAAAAATAATTGCTAATTAAAACAAGTTTTCTTTTCCCGAACTTTTTTGTAAAATAATTCGCCGTAAGGTAACCGGGAATATTAGCCGTCCCTATAATGGCGGCGCAAACCCCTAAAATCCAATCCTTGCGAAGCATATATATAGCCATTATTGTTATTATGTCAACAGAGCCGTTGCGAAAGCTGCCGAGCATTCCGGATATTTTTTCAATCCAGGCATATTTGTTCTTTACTACACTTTTTACACCCTTCTTAAAATCAATATCGGGTCTCCTTTCAAAATCAATGATTACACGTTCCTTTACCTTGAACGCTAAAAATAGAGAAAGCGGAGAAAAAGCAAGCATTACAATCAAAATCGGAACACGGTAAGACCTAAGAACCGTAAAGCCACCCGTAGCGGCAACTAAAACAGGCAGGGCAATGCCCACTATTGACGGAAACAGGTTATATATGAGGGAGCCGTAGGATAAAATCTTTGTTCTCTCCGTAGTGTTAGGAGTGATAACCTTTTCTATTACGCCGACTTGATCATTATAGTTCGAGAAAAGCCCCCAGACGCTAAACAGCAAATGCATAACCCAAAATCTTTGATGGTAGACAAGAGTACCATAGGGGAAATAGATAAGTATAATCGATGAAATTATGAAAGGTACAAAATTAACGAATATCCAGGGCTTGTACTTGCCGTATTTCGCCGCAA
>CAZPPO010000049.1:0-904 GCA_964588475.1 uncultured Eubacteriales bacterium | reverse complement strand
GCAAACCTCTTGTAGATAAAGCAGCGAAAATATGTATATGCAACCTGTATAAGAAATTTTGTACCCAAAATCTGAGGAAATGCGGGCATTATAAACTCAAAATACTGCTGTGGGACAAAAAAGCATGCCGCGCCGACTACTGTGAACGCAATATTTATGCGGTTTATGTTTTTCATGGTTTTTCGGGGAACATATCCTAAATTGTCGGTCACAAGCATATTTATGGGGTTAAACAGATAAGACAAAATGCTGCCCATGAATCCAAGCAATACAAAATCCTTCATTGCCAAATTGTAGATTGCCCCGACAAAAAAACAGCCCGCGGAAAAGCTAAGATGCCTCTCAGCCTCTCCCGCTCCCTGGCAGCCCCCTGCTCCGAGGACAAAATAGAAAAACTCCTTATAAGAAACATACTCACCCTCTTTAGGGATATTCCAGTATTTCTTAACGTCGCGCACTGCGCCGATAGCTTTACCCCCGATTTTTCCGGCGAGTGCTCCCGTTGAATCCATAATACCGTCTCCTTAGCTTAATAAAGCGTTGCGAGCCATTGTACATTTGCCTCAATCTTTAATAACAATCGTATTGACCGACCTTGGGGAGATTATTATTTCACCGGGTTGTTTTATCTCAACCTCTTCGAGGTTATGCTCGCGGTCTGTAACATACATGGACATATCTTTGCCCGATTGAAGGCTGCATAGCTTTTCCTTGTCATGGATATTGACGATTATTATGACCGTTTCATTGCTTTTCTTGAATGCAAGGACTTTGAGCTTTTTATCGTCACAGTAAGTGTCTATTACACAAGAGCCTCTCGTAATAAATTTTGAATAATTGCCAAAGGCATAATAGCGTTTTGTCAGCTCAAACGTTTTATCATTTTCATTTATATAAATCAAAC
>CAZPPO010000048.1:0-12819 GCA_964588475.1 uncultured Eubacteriales bacterium | reverse complement strand
ATCAACAAAAGAGTCGTCATCTTCAATATTGTCAAGCTCGTCGTCGTCCTCATCAGAATCCTCGATTCCATAGCCCTCAGCATTTTCAATGTCGAGAATATGAGAAAACGCCTCATCGTCGGCAATCGGAATAGGAGTGTCATCCGCCTCAAAGTTTTGCTTTAAGTCAATTTCCTGATTGTCCTTGTCAAGAACCTTGACATCAAGACCCAAAGACTGAAGCTCTTTAATGAGAACCTTAAAGGATTCGGGTATTCCCGGCTTGGGTACATTAAGACCTTTGACTATAGATTCATAGGTCTTAACACGACCAATAACATCATCAGATTTTACAGTGAGAATTTCCTGAAGTGTGTAAGCAGCGCCGTAAGCCTCAAGCGCCCAAACCTCCATTTCTCCGAAACGTTGACCTCCGAACTGCGCCTTGCCTCCGAGTGGCTGCTGAGTTACAAGGGAGTAAGGTCCCGTTGAACGAGCGTGAATTTTATCGTCAACCAGGTGGTGCAGCTTCAGAAAATACATTATCCCTACCGTGACTTGATTATCGAATCTTTTTCCTGTACGCCCATCGATAAGCTCTACCTTGCCGTCCTCCTGCAAGCCCGCCTTAATAAGCATTTCCCGAATATCGCTTTCCCTTGCTCCGTTAAATACGGGAGTCATTACCTTATAGCCCAGTGCCCTCGCGGCATAACCTAAATGAACCTCGAAAACCTGTCCGATATTCATTCGGGAGGGAACGCCCAAGGGGTTAAGAATAATGTCAAGCGGCGTACCGTCCGGAAGAAACGGCATATCCTCCTGCGGTAAAATTCTCGAAACAACGCCCTTGTTGCCGTGCCGTCCCGCTATTTTGTCGCCTACGCTTATTTTACGTTTCTGTGCGACATAACAGCGAACGACCTTATTGACTCCGGGATTCAACTCCTCGCTGTTTGCGCGTGTGAATACCTCTACCTTAACGACTACACCGTACTCTCCGTGAGGTACCTTGAGTGATGTATCCCTGACCTCTCTTGCCTTTTCACCGAAAATAGCTCTGAGCAGTCTTTCTTCGGGAGTAAGCTCTGTTTCGCCCTTGGGGGTAACCTTGCCCACGAGTATGTCTCCGGAATGAACCTCTGCGCCTATGCGAATTATCCCGCTCTCGTCAAGGTTTGACAGCGCGTCCTCGCCGACGTTGGGAATATCCCTTGTTATTTCCTCGGGTCCGAGCTTTGTATCTCTTGCCTCGATTTCGTGTTCTTCGATATGAATTGAGGTGAAAACATCGTCACGCACCATTTTTTCATTAATTAAAACGGCATCCTCATAGTTGTAGCCCTCCCAGGTCATAAAGCCTATAAGGGCATTCTTCCCTAATGAAATTTCACCGTTAGACGTGGCGGGACCGTCTGCTATAACATCACCCTTTTCAACTCTGTTACCAATTTTTACAACCGGCTTTTGGTTGATGCAGGTGCCTTGATTTGAACGCATAAACTTTATAAGCTCATATTTGTCGGTCTGTCCGTCGTCTGTGTTAACCTCCACCTTGTTCGCGCTGACATGAGTAACAATTCCGGGTTTTTCACACAGAACGACGACACCGCTGTCCACAGCAGCCTTGTATTCCATACCCGTGCCGACTATGGGCGATTCCGTTTTAAGCAGCGGAACAGCCTGCCTTTGCATGTTAGAGCCCATAAGAGCTCTGTTGGCGTCATCGTTTTCGAGGAAAGGAATCATAGCGGTAGCAACGGAAACGACCATTTTTGGGGACACGTCCATATAGTCCGCCATTGCCGCATCTACCTCACGAAACTCATCACGGAAACGAACCGTAACCTTATCGTTCTTAAATCTGCCCTTCTTGTCAAGCGGCTCGTTTGCCTGCGCTACATAGTAATTGTCCTCCACGTCCGCCGTCATATACTCGACCTCATCCAAGACTATTCCGGTTTTTTTATCAACCTTTCTGAAGGGAGCCTCGATAAAGCCGTATTTATTAATCCTCGCAAATGTCGCAAGATATGAAATCAATCCTATGTTTGGACCTTCGGGAGTTTCTATGGGGCACATGCGCCCGTAGTGACTGTAATGAACATCGCGTACCTCAAATCCGGCGCGATCCCTTGACAATCCACCCGGTCCGAGAGCTGAAAGACGACGCTTATGAGTAAGCTCGGCAAGCGGATTTGTCTGATCCATAAATTGCGACAGCGGCGACGAGCCGAAAAACTCCTTAATGGCGGCTACTACTGGTCTGATGTTGATTAGGTTTGCCGGAGTCGCCTTATCGGGCTCCTGAGCCTGAAGCGTCATCCTTTCACGAACAACCCTCTCCATGCGTGTAAAGCCTATTCTGAATTGGTTTTGGAGCAGCTCGCCCACCGAACGAATACGACGATTCCCGAGATGGTCAATATCGTCAACATTACCTACGTCGCAGCCCAGACAGTTGAGGTAATTAACAGAAGCAAATATGTCGTCGATTATTATGTGCTTCGGGATAAGCTCATCACAGCGAAGAGCCATCTCCTCAAGAAGAGCGTTCTTGTCGTCTTTGCAATTATCCATAATTTCGCAAAGCACCGAAAAACGAACATTTTCATTTATCGAAATCTCTTCGAGCTCCTGAACGCTCAGCTGCGGTAGAAAATCAAGAACATCGACCATGCCGTTTGAGATAACCTTGCATTCTCTCCCCTCGGCATCAATAACAACGGATTTTACTCCGCTGCGGCTTATCTGCACTGCCTTTTCGTTTGTCAGCTTATCTCCCTGTTGCGCCATAACCTCGCCCGTAAGCGGGTTTATAACCGCCTCTAATACCGTTCTGCCGGAAATGCGCCCCTCAAGGGCAAGCTTCTTGTTATATTTGTATCGCCCCACTCTTGAAAGATCGTAACGGTGGGCGTCAAAGAAAAGTCCGTCAAGATGTGCCTGGGCGGTTTCAAGCGTTGGCGGCTCACCCGGGCGAAGCTTTTTGTAAACCTCAAGCAAGGCTTCCTCGGAATTTTGTGTTGTGTCCTTTTTAAGAGTCTCGACAATTCTGTCATCTGCCCCAAAAAAGTCAATCATCTGCCCCTCGGACCCTAATCCCAAAGCACGAATAAATGTAGTAATCGGTATTTTTCTGTTTTTGTCTATTCTTACACTGAAGATGTCATACTGGTCAGTTTCATATTCAAGCCAAGCTCCGCGGTTGGGTATGACTGTTGTCGAAAAAAGCTTCTTTCCGTTTTTATCATGCTGAAGACCGTAATAAATACCCGGTGAACGAACAAGCTGAGAAATAATGACCCTTTCGGCGCCGTTGATTATAAACGTACCGCTATCAGTCATAACGGGGAAATCACCCATATAAACCTCATTATCGGTGATAACTCCTGTTTCTTTGTTATACAGCCTTGCTGTTACACGCATAGGAGCGGAGTAAGTGGCATCGCGTTCCTTACACTCGGTTACGGAGTACTTCGGAGAATCGTCCATACGGTAATCGATAAATGACAAAACAAGATTTCCGGTATAATCGGTAATCTCATCAATATCACGAAAAACCTCACGCAGCCCTTTTTCAAGGAACCATTTGTAGGAATTTTTCTGTACCTCAATGAGATTGGGCATCTTCATAACTTCATCAATCTCTGCAAAGCTGATTCTTTCGTTCTTGCCCAGCTTAACCGGTTTTTCTTTAGTCATAAGACAACATCACTCCGTTCAATTTTTATAATGCCTGAAATCTCTATCCACCTGAAAAAGCAAAGAAAATGAGATGTTTTTTTAGCAATATGCAAGTGTTTGTCCGTAATATACATATTATATAAGCGAACAGAAGTCCATTATAATGCAATTTAGCATTATACGCATTACAAAACAACTTGTCAAGGAAATTTTAGTCGTTAATCTTATTCTTTTGAAAATTAATTGATACACCCGTCCGGGTGTATCAATTCCCTTCTTATTAATTACAATTAGCCCTTGGCATCGTACCAGCTTTTGCCTATACCTAAATCCGCCTTTAGCTTAACCTTAAGCCTGCCTGCCTCCTCCATTTCCTCCTTTAGGATAATTGCCGCCATATCCGCTTCTTCTACAGGTGACTCTACTATCAGCTCGTCATGTACTTGAAGTATAAGCTTTGCTTTCATATTTTCCGCCTTTAATCTCTCATACACTTTGACCATTGCGATTTTTATTATATCAGCTGCGGTTCCCTGTATGGGCATATTCATCGCGACTCTTTCGCCGAAGGCGCGAATATTCGCATTAGAGGAGGAAAGCTCCGGAAGGTATCGTCTTCTTTTAAAGAGAGTTTGGGCATAGCCCTTTTCCTTGGCAATACCCTTCATCTTTTCCATATACGCGCGAACACCGGCATAGTTCGCCAGATAGCTTTTTATATATCTGTCCGCCTGAGCTACGGACACTCCCAAATCCTCCGAAAGCGAAAACGCGCCTATTCCGTATACAATACCGAAATTAACCGCCTTGGCGCTGCTCCTTAATTGCGGCGTAACTTCAAGAAGCGGTACACCGAAGACCTGTGAGGCTGTTATTGCGTGAATATCCTCATTGTTATTAAACGCCTTTATCATCGTCTCGTCCTCTGCTAAGGCCGCAAGAACACGAAGCTCGATTTGTGAATAATCTGCATCTATTAGGACTTTTCCCTCCTCGGCAACAAAAAAGCGGCGCAGCTGTCTTCCTAAATCGCTTTTTACCGGAATGTTTTGTAAATTCGGCTCTGTGGAAGATATTCTGCCTGTTCTCGTTTCTGTCTGATTAAGTGTTGAATGTATTCTGCCGTCGTTATCTATCACCTTTAATAGCCCGTCACAATATGTTGATTTGAGCTTTGAAAGCGTCCTGTACGATAGAAGCTCGGGAATAATCGGATGCTGATTCTTAAGAAACTCAAGTACCTGAGCGTTTGTTGAGTAGCCTGTTTTAGTCTTTTTCCCGTGAGGAAGTCCGAGACCCTCCGGGGAAAACAAGATATCACCAAGCTGCTTGGGCGAGTTGACATTGAACTGCCTTCCCGCAAAATCATATATAACCGAAAGGCTGCTGCTTATTTTTTCGTCAAGCTCTTTTGCGTATTGTTGTATCCCCTGTGCGTTGACCTTAAAGCCCTCTCTTTCCATAGAGCTTAAAACCCGCGCAAGCGGTATTTCAATATCGAACAGCAGCTGTTTCTGGTCATTATTTTCGATTTCGCTCATCAGCTTAAGGCATACACTCGGAAGAAGCGCCGCAGAATTAATTATCTGCTCGTTTTCCTCAGATAACCTTTCAAGCTCCTTGTGAGCATCTATTTTTACATCGGGCAGTGAAAAAGTGCGGGCAAAATTTACTGTCGAATAGCTTAAAGCGTTAGGATTAAGAAGATAGCCCGCTATGGAGCAATCGAGTCCTACATTGCGAAGCTGTGTTCCCATTTCGTCACAAAAGGAATGAAGCCTCTTTATATCGGTCGTATACTTTTTTATAGCAAGAGAGGGAAAAAGGTTTCCGGCAAATTCCATAAACGCTAAGCTGTCATTAGGAACACATAAAAGCTCGCCCTCAAGGCTAAACACCATAAATTCTATTCCTGTACCATCATATTTTACATCAAAATAAGCTTTACCCGAAGCTTTAAGTCTTTCCAAAAGCTCATCCTTGTCGTGGCACAATCTTAACGCGAAGCTGTCGCTCTTATCGCTCAAAACAGCTTTTGAAGCGCCGGGAAGCAAAACTCTCTCCAGCGTCTTGTACATCTCTAAGGAGGAAAGTATTCTTGTTACCTCCTGCTTGTCGGCATTTTTTATCTTCTGGGATGAAATACAGTTAATATCGGGCACATTCTTACATATAGCGCCCAGCTCATAGCTTAAGTACGCCTGCTGCTTTTGTTCCTTAAGCTTTTCTCTCACAGACTCCTTAATGTCAATATCATCTATATTTTCATAAATATCTTCTATCGTTCCGTGTTTTGAAATAAGCTCTATGGCTCCCTTTTGGCCTATTCCCTTAACTCCCGGGATATTGTCGGACGAGTCACCCATAATAGCCTTGATATCAATAAGAAGCGCCGGCGTTACACGATATTCCTCGATTATCCTTTTTTCATCGTAAACAACTGTGACAGGTTGTCCGTTCTTTGTAGAGGCAAGCAACACATGGCAGTTTTTCTTCACCAGCTGCAGAGCATCCCTGTCCCCCGTAACAATATAGCAAAAGTCATTTTCTAAACACTTATGGCTTATTGTTCCCAGTATATCATCCGCTTCATAGCCTTCTTTTTCAATAACCTCGTAACCTAATGCCGAAAGCAGCTGCTTAAGAGACGGGAACTGCTCGACAAGCTCGGGCGGCGGTGCGTGCCTGCCTAACTTATATTCTTTATATATTGCATGGCGGAACGTCGGTGCTTTCAGGTCAAAAGCAACACAGACCGAATCGGGCTCATATGCTTCAAGCAGATTTAAAAGTATATTCATAAATCCGTAAATTCCGTTTGTGAAACGCCCGTCCTTAGTAGACAAAAGCCTTATTCCGTAATAAGCCCTGTTTAGTATTGAGTTTCCGTCAACCGCAAGAACCTTCATATTATTTTCCTTTCATCGGTTAATTATATTATTGTAGCACAAATAATCGGAAATGCGTGACTTTTTTTAATATTGTGATAAAATAATCTAAGAGAAAACCGATGACATCATGGAACAGAGGGTAGTTTGTTTGCAAATAAAAAGTCTTGAAATTGATACTATGACAGCTCTTGCGCCTCTTGCGGGAGTCGCCGACAAAGCCATGCGTGAGCTTTGTTTAGGATACGGCGCCGCCTTTTGCGTTTGTGAGATGGCAAGCGCAAAGGGAATAAGTTTAGGTGATAGGAAAAGCGCCGGGCTTATGACTATCACAAAAAACGAAAGACCCGCAGGTATACAGCTTTTCGGTGACAGCCCCGACACTATGCGCCTGGCAGCTTCGAAAGCTCTTGAATATTCGCCTGATTTCATTGATATTAATATGGGCTGTCCCGCTTTGAAGGTGGTTTCCTCGGGCGCAGGAGCGTCACTTATGAAGAACCCCGCTCTTGCAGGGAGCATTGTTAAGGCTGTAGTACAAGAAGCAGACGATATTCCCGTAACCGTAAAAATGCGCTCGGGCTGGAACGATAAAACCAAAAATGTCGTGTTACTCGCTAAGATATGTCAGGAAAACGGAGCCGCCGCCGTCACCGTTCACGGAAGAACGCGAGAGCAGATGTTTGCGGCGCCATTGGATTATGAGATAATAAGAGAGGTTAAAGGAGCACTCGATATACCCGTAATAGGTAACGGAGATGTTTTCGATGGCAAATCGGCAGCTCGGCTGATATGTGAAACGGGCTGTGATATGATAATGGTCGGCAGGGGCGCAATGGGCAGACCTTGGATCTTTTCTCAAATCAACGCTTATCTGAATGACGGTACGGTATTGCCCGAGCCTGCCGTATCGGAAAGAATGAGAGTCATGCTTCGCCATGTAAAAAATATATGTGAATATAAGGGCGAGTTTATAGGCATCAGGGAAGCGCGAAAGCATGCCGCGTGGTATGTAAAAGGAATACGGGGAGCAGCTTTTTACCGCTCACGGCTTTCGCAAATAGAAAGCTATGACGAGCTCGCCGAAATTGCCTTTGACATCGTATCGACAGCTCAAAGCAGTCATTAACTGTTTGACTTTTTATTTGTTTCAATCTATAATAAATTGTTGTTTCTGAAGGGAGTAATGTTTATGCTGTCTGTTATAGTCCCCTGCTACAACGAGCAGGAAAACGTGGAGCTTTTTTATTTTGAAGCCGTTAAGGCGTTTGGGGAGCTTTATTGTGATTATGAGCTGATTTTTGTAAATGACGGAAGTACTGACGGCACTTTCGATAAGCTTTGTTCTTTGTGTAAAACAAACAATGCCCCATATATTAAAATAATGAATTTTTCAAGGAACTTTGGCAAGGAAGCGGCAATTTATGCAGGTCTCAAAGAGTGCAAGGGTGATTATGCCCTTCTCATAGACGCCGATTTGCAGCAAAGCCCCGAGACCGCTTTCGAAATGTATAACAAGCTTACCTCCTGTCCTGAATATGATTGTGTAACCGCCTTTCAGAAAAAAAGAAAAGAGGGAGCGCTTCTCTCCTTCCTTAAAAATATTTTTTATAAAATTATTAACCGTTTAGCGGATACCTCCTTTATTTCGGGTGCAAGTGATTTCAGAGTTTTTAACCGAAAGGTTATTGACGCCATATTGGATGTAAAGGAATACCACCGCTTTTCAAAAGGTATTTTCTCCTTTGTAGGCTTTAACACATATTTTATGCCGTATCAGGTTAAAGAGCGTGCGCACGGGGAATCAAAATGGTCTTTTTACAAGCTGTTTAAGTACGCTATCGAGGGAATCGTCGGCTTTTCAACGGCGC
This sequence comes from uncultured Eubacteriales bacterium, assembly GCA_964588475.1. Classification (GTDB taxonomy): domain Bacteria; phylum Bacillota; class Clostridia; order Oscillospirales; family Acutalibacteraceae; genus DTU089. Next base: position 4,394 of record CAZPPO010000048.1, on the reverse strand, counting down.
CGCTCAAAATAGCTATGTTTTCCGGTCTGTTTTCCGCCATCGCTTCGGCAATATACAGTATTATAGTCATAATTCAAAAGCTTGCTTTCGGAATTGATGTACCGGGTTATGCCACCATTGTCGTCTTACTTCTTTTCCTTGGTGGTATACAATTGTTTTGCTTAGGGCTTCTTGGTGAATACATCGCTAAAATTTATATACAGGTCAAGGACAGACCCGTTTATATTATCAAAGAGGTAATAACGAATGATAAAAAAGATTAGAGCCTTAATCTTAAAATACAGAGAGCTTAGTATGTACCTTGTTTTCGGAGTGCTTACAACGGCACTTAACTGGAGTATCTACAGCGTTTTGGTAAAATATATGAGCTTCAATATAAATACGGGAAACGTAATAGCGTGGACAGCGGCTGTTGTTTTTGCGTTTATAACAAATAAAATCTGGGTTTTTAACAGTAAGGCGACATCCCCCAAGCTTGTTCTAAAGGAATTTGTTCTTTTTTTAGGCTCCAGAGGCTTCTCGGGTGTTATTGAAATAGGCGGCTTACCTTTGCTTGTGTGGCTTGGAATGGGACAGACCGTTTTTAATGTAGAAGCATTTCTTGCAAAAATAGTGATAAGCTTTGTAGTTATTATTCTGAATTTTGTATTCAGTAAACTGATTGTGTTTAAAAAGAAAAAGGAAGATCAAGATGAATTATGATGTAGTAATCGTAGGAGCGGGCCCCGCAGGGATTTTCACCGCGCTGGAAATGATAAGGGGCAAAAGCAAAAAGAAAATTGCAATTATTGAAAAGGGTAAGCCCGTTGAAGAAAGACATTGCCCCAAAACCACTACCAAGCGATGTGTTAATTGTAAACCGCACTGCCATATAACGACGGGCTTTTCCGGTGCCGGAGCATTTTCGGACGGAAAGCTTTCGCTCAGCTTCGAGGTCGGGGGAGATTTACCCTCTCTTTTAGGAGAGGAACTTGTGAGCGAAACGATTGACTATGCGGATAATATATATCTTGAATTCGGGGCGGATGGAAAAATCGAAGGCATAAACAACAGTGAAAGGGTAAAGGAAATCAGAAAAAACGCGATTCAGGCGGGGCTTCGGCTTGTTGATTGTCCAATACGTCATCTCGGAACCGAAAAGGCACATGATTTGTACCTTTCGATTGAAAAGCATCTGCTCGAAAATGGAGTCGATATTTTCTTTGAACACGAATGCATTAACATTATCCTTGAGGGTGCCTCTTGTCTTGGAGTTTATATCACCGATGGAAAAAAGGAAACTCAAATCAGAGCAAGTCACACCGTTATAGCAACGGGAAGGCGCGGCGCGGAATGGCTTGAAAGAATATGTTCAGAGCACAATATAGCTCACCAGCCCGGCACGGTTGATATAGGAGTACGAGTAGAGGTCCGAAATGAGATTATGGAAACTATCAACGAGACGCTCTATGAGTCAAAGCTGATAGGTTACCCAAAGCCCTTTAAAAACAAGGTCCGAACCTTTTGCCAAAACCCCGGCGGATTTGTAAGTCAGGAGAATTACGACAATGACCTTGCCGTGGTAAACGGACATTCATATAAAGAATATAAGTCGGATAATACAAATCTTGCCGTACTGTGCTCCCATAACTTCAACCAGCCCTTTAACCAGCCTATTGAATACGCGCAAAAAATCGGCGAGCTTACCAATATGCTTGCGGCGGGTCATATTCTTGTCCAAAGGTACGGTGATATTCTTGACGGAAAGCGAACATGGGCTAAGGAGCTTTGGCAGTCTAATCTGCGCCCGACCCTGCCCGATGCCGTTGCAGGAGATATTACAGCGGCTATGCCTTATCGCTCAATGACAAATATCATTAATTTTATTGCCGCCGTTGATAATGTTGTCCCCGGCTTTGCCTCGACGGAAACACTGCTTTATTCACCTGAGCTTAAGTTTTACAGCAACCGTATAAAAATGGATACGGATTTTAACACAAGCGTCAGGGGGCTTCATTGTCTTGGCGATTCCTCCGGATGGACACGCGGTCTTATGATGGCGTCGGTAATGGGTGTACTGATGGGAAGAAAAATAGCGAAGGAGTAAGCTTAATGATAGGAAACGTAGTCTTCGATATGGGCGGGGTGCTTATTGACTTTAACCCCGAGCGTACCGTCAACGAGTATTTCAAGGAAGAATACCGCGATATCATTCTAAGCAACGTTTTTCACAGTGAGCTCTGGGCTAAAATGGATAAGGGCGAAATTGACGCACATACCGCTTTGCCGATTATGCTTTCGACACTTCCTGAAGAAGCAAGAGAAACGGTGACGCCCATGATTATAGATTTTTTCCCATATATGCCCCCGTTTGAAGAAGGGTATGCGCTTGTTAAAAGGCTCAAGAGAAAAGGCTGTAAATGCTATTTACTGTCAAACGCCACCCCGGAGTTTTACAGTTACAAAAGTAAAATCCCGGTGATGGCGTTGATGGACGGTATATTCATTTCTTCCGACCACAAAATGCTAAAGCCTGATGCTGAAATATACCTGAAGTTTTTAGAGGTTTTTGCGCTGAAAGCAGAGGAGTGTTTTTTCGTCGATGACATGGAAAAAAATATTTTGGGAGCCAAAGCCGTCGGTATTGACGGCTACTGCTTCAGCGAAAAGGATTTCAAGAAACTCGAGAAAATTATATTAAATAAATAAATTATTCCCTTTTGACAATTATCGCGTCGAAGCCTGCAGCTTTTAACTTTTTAGCTTGCGCTTCGGCGTTTTTCTTTTCTGAAAACGCCCCCGACTGAACGACATATATTACCTTTTTATCTTTGTCTGAGCTTGAGGCGGTTTTTATCTTGTAGTTAACACCCACTACAGAACAAAGAGCCTTTGCAATTTCAAGAGCTAATACATCCTTTTTTGAGTTAAAAATGTCGTTGTCGCCCTTATTTGTAATAAACCCAAGCTCTAAAAGTGCTGCGGACATTGTTGTATTTTTATTTACCCCATAATCCTTATAGTTTGCAGCTCCTTTTTTAAGTCCCCTTTTTCGGAAGCCTGTTGCTTTTATTACCGCGTCATAGACGGTCTTTGCCTTTTTTTCGGTTGCCGCGCTCGCCCCTGAGTAAATATATATACTCGCGCCGTTAACTGCCGCATCACTAAAAGCGTCACGGTGTATGCTCAAAAAGTAATCACATTTTTCCTTATTGGCCAAAGAGGTTCGCTGCGCTATAGTAACGCTTTTATCCGTCGTCCTGGTCATAACTACGCCGACACCCTGCGCCTCAAGGAGCTTTTTAATCCTCAGCGCTATATCAAGAACATCAGCTTTTTCCTTTCTGCCCAATCCGGAGCCGCCGCTGTCGGAGCCGCCGTGACCCGGGTCTATGCATATTTTAGCCATCATTTCCCTCCTTCTTCCTGACATCATATTGCGTACCGTAGGTCATAGCCCTCTCACTGTCGTTAATTCCCTTTGTGGTCGGGTCTATGATTACACCCAATAATGCAAGCGCATTTACAATTAATCCTATTACTGTTATAACGTCTTCCCGGGCAACGCTCGGGACAAAATCAAAACAAAGTGCCAATATCTGATATATAAAGGTAACGATAAGTCCCGATAAAGATAAAATAAAGGTTTTATTATTTAGCCTTTCCTTCCAGTTGATTTTCATTATATACCCCTTTCTTGTTTTCATTTATAGCATCTTGCCTCCAAATCGCACAGTCTGTGATTGTTCCCCTTAATTTGCTCCTCAATAATAGGTATGCGTGTTGCAAAGCTATTGTGCTTGTCCACCTTCTTTTCAAGCTGAGAAAGTCTGAAATTTGTCAACTTCGCCGAAGCCATTATTCCGCCGAACGAACCCAAAAGAGTTCCGGCAAGTGAAAGCAAGGCTACTAATGTCTCTGATTGCATTTCTTACACTTCCCTTAAATTACTCCGTAATATTTATCCATTAACTCTATTGCCGCTGTCGCCGGTGTTGTCGCAGAGCATTTATATAAATATCCCATATCCGTTGCTGTTGGTGTTAAATTGCCTGCCATTGCAACACCTGAAATACCGTAATATAAAGCTATACCGTTATATGTAAATGAAACGGGGTCAGGATATGTATAACTGCCGCCTTGACACTTTGCCGCATTGAGTGTGTCGGAGACTAATATCGGAGATGTATATGCACCGTCATAATAATATCCCCCAACGCTCCACCCGCTGTTTACCTTTCGATACTCACGGCTATTGAGTGTGCAAATTAAAATCCCCGCGTCATAAAGCTCCATATAACCCGAAACCCAGCCTGTAGCTTTATAGTAAAAAATGCTATTATCGGCTTTAACGGGAACATCACTGCTGTTGCCTATGTAAAAAACACAAGGGCGGCAAAACAGATTATCAATAA
>CAZPPO010000047.1:0-12970 GCA_964588475.1 uncultured Eubacteriales bacterium | reverse complement strand
GCAATAGAATACGGGAGGATATGCGCCGAGCTTTATCCGTTGTTTGGTGCTATTGTTACACATTTAAGGACAAAAGAATATGACTTAGATATTTTCCCCGATTATCTTGCGGGAAAGAGCACTATGCTTTTACATGTAAATCTGCTCGTAAGCCCGAGAAGGGTTGTTAACGCAGCTATAGGACTTGGTTTCAGGCTGCTGTTCAAGGTTGTTTTGAAAGTGCTTATAAGGCTTTTAAGAAGGCCGAAGAAGCAATCAAAAATAAATGAGGTTGAAAATTTAAATTCAGACAAAGGTGGTGCTTTAGCATGAAAGAGCAAAAAGCGGCGAATATTCTCTCTACCACAATTGAAAAGGTACGTGAGCTTGTGGATGTCAGCACGGTAATCGGGGAGCCGATTACTCTGCCGGATGCAACGGTAATCATTCCGGTCTCTAAGGTAACATATGGTTTTGCATCGGGTGGTTCAGATTTTCCGTCAAAAAACAATGTTGAGCTGTTCGGAGGAGGCGGCGGCGCGGGAGTAACAATAAATCCCGTAGCTTTCCTCGTAGTCAGGGAAGGAGAGGTCAGCGTCAGACAGATTTCAGGCCTTAACAATCCCGCCGAAAGAGTTATTAATCTTGTACCCGAAATGCTCGATAAGGTATCGGGTTTCGTAAGCAAGATTAAGCAGGAGGCCCCCGAAGCAACGGTAAATTCAGAAAAAGAAACAGACAGTAAATAATTTTTTCCGTATCACCTGCATATTCTGTACAAGGTAGGTGATATGTAATGAAAAGACTGATTGCTTTCTTCATTGTACTGATAACTTTAATCCCCACAGCGGCTGCGGCTCCGTCTGTTTCGGCTCAGGCTGCCGCACTGATAACAACTGACGGTAATCAAATGATTTACGGAAAGAACGAGCATAAAAAGCTCGGTATGGCAAGTACCACAAAAATCATGACTTCACTTTTGGCAATAGAGTACGGCTGTCCTGATATGGAGATTGTGACAACAAGGGAAATGCTTACGGTTGAAGGTACTTCCATGGGGCTTAAAATCGGAGATACCGTAACCGTAAACGCTCTTATTTACGGTATGCTTTTGCAAAGCGGAAACGACGCCGCAAACACTGTCGCTCACGTTGTCGGCGGCTCGGTGGAAAGCTTTGCCGATATGATGAACAGCAAAGCAAAGCAACTCGGAATGAGAAATACCAATTTCGTAAATTCCACAGGTCTTTGGCACAAGGAGCATTACTCCACCGCATATGACATGGCGATTTTAGGAGCTTACGGCGTTTCAAAACCGATTTTTTCTGAGATTTGCTCATCAAAAAGAGCGTGCCTAGAGTACGGGAATCCGCCCTATAAGAGAACCTTGTATAATCACAATCGGTTGCTTTCATCCTATGAGGGTGCTATTGGCATCAAGACAGGCTTTACGAAAAATACCGGCCGCTGTCTTGTTTCGGCGGCGGAGAAAAACGGAATTACTCTTATTTGCGTAACGCTCAACGCACCGAGCGATTGGAAGGATCATAAAGTTTTGCTTGACTGGGGATTTTCGGTTTGTAAAAAAATTCCGATTGAAGACAATTTGGAGTATTTCATTCCTGTTACGGGCGGAATAATTTCTAAGGTGTTGGCTGTACCGTATGAAAAGCCGAGCTATACTTCCATAACGGGTAAAAAGCAGGACATCAAGACTAAGGTGTATCTTGAAAAATTCCTTTACGCCCCCTTAGAGGTGGGAAGGGTAGTGGGCAGAGTTGATTTTTATTTAGGTGAAACGCTTATAAAATCAGCTGATCTCGTCGCACAATTCGGGGTAGAATCAAGCTTCGAAGAAATAAAGGAAGACAAAGGATTTTTTGAAAAAATCAAGAATTTTTTAAATGACAGATTTGCTATGATTTCAAAAAACTAAGGGGAAAACGATGTCGGACGAAAAAATGAGGCTTCACAAATTTATATCGGCATGCGGTTATGTCTCTCGCAGAAAAGCGGAGGAATTGATTGCCTCAGGATATGTGCTTGTAAATGGGAAAAAGGCATTTGTAGGGGACAAAATAGACCCTAAATGCGACGATATAAGAGTATCGGGCAAAAAGCTTTTTTTGCCCGACAAGCATTTTTATATAATGCTTAATAAACCGCGCGGGTATATAACGACGATGAGTGATGACAGAGGCAGAAAGTGCGTTGCCTCTCTTGTTAAGGATGCGGGTGACGCGCTTTTTCCCGTCGGCAGGTTGGACAAGGATTCACAGGGCTTGCTGTTGTTTACAACAGACGGAGAATTTGCAAATTCCGTTATGCACCCGTCTTATCAAATTCCCAAAACATATCGTGTTACCGTCAGTCCCTCAATTTCAGAGGAACAAATGCGTATACTTATGGATGGAGTAGAGCTTGACGGCAAATTGACAAAGCCTCTGAAGGTCAGAATTCTGAAAAAAGGTGAAGAAAGGGACGCGCTTGAGATAGTTGTAAGCGAGGGCAGAAACAGGGAAATTCGAAGAATGTGTGAAAAAATAGGACTAAGCGTTAGATTACTAAACAGAACCGCTATAGGGACACTCAGGCTCGGGGATCTTCGCCCCGGTATATGGCGTCACCTTGCAGAGGATGAAATAGAGGCTCTTTTTGATTATTCACAAATTGACACACGAAAAAAGTTATGATAAAATAATAAGAAATTCGGGAGATGTGTTCATGATAAAAAGCATGACGGGGTTCGGAAGCTTTGCAGGTACAATAGACGAGTATTCGGTATCCGTCGAAATTAAGAGCGTAAATCACAGGTTTTTTGAGTTTTCCTTAAGAATTCCGAAGCTTTATTCAAGCTTTGAGGACAAAATCAGAAAATTCATCAGTGCAAGGGTAGAGCGCGGTAAGGTTGATTGCTTTATTCAGCTTGAAGCGCCGCAGTGCGAGAATGTTAATGTTACTGCCAATATTGTTTTGGCGAAAAAATTTATTGAAGAAACAAATTTCATTTCCCAAGAGCTCGGTTTAAAGCAAATTTCTTCTGTTCGTGAGCTTTTAAATTGTCCGGATATAATAACCATAGAAAGAACCTTAGAGGACGAAAGTAGAGTATGGAATATTCTTGAAAGCGCCTTAGAGCAAGCTGTAAACAGGTTTGTTGATATGCGTCTGAGCGAGGGAGGCCACCTGAAGGACGACATTCTTACTCAAAGCGGGGCAATAGAAACGGCAGTTTCATATATAGAAGAGCGCTCCCCACAAATGGTTGCGGATTATAATGAAAAGCTTCTTCAGAGAATGAGGGTGGCAATAGGAGATATTCCTGTTGACGAACAAAGGCTTTTAACCGAAGCAGCGATTTTTGCGGATAAAACAGCTGTAGCTGAAGAAACCGTAAGGCTTAGAAGCCATATACAGCAGCTAACGTCTATCCTTTCAGCAAACGAGCCCGCGGGACGGAAGCTTGATTTTCTCGTCCAGGAAATGAACCGGGAAGCAAACACGATAGGCTCAAAGGCACAGGACGTTGCGATAGTACGCTCGGCTATAGATATAAAAGCACGAATTGAAAAGATAAGAGAGCAGATACAGAATATTGAATGAGGTAATAATATGAAGTTTGTCAATATCGGTTTCGGCAATCTTGTTAACAGTGACAGAATAATAACTATCGTAAGCCCCGACTCAGCGCCTATTAAAAGAACCATACAGGATGCGAAGGAAAAAAGCATCCTCATTGATGCGACACAGGGGCGAAAAACAAGAGCCGTTATAATAACAGACAGTGACCATGTTATTTTAACGTTTTTACAGCCCGAGACAATCGCGGGCAGATTAGAGGGAACTGACGACGCGAGCGGAGGAAATGAGGATGAATGATTGCTCAAACACCTGTGGTCTGCTTGTTGTCTTATCAGGACCGTCGGGAGTCGGCAAGGATACGGTGCTTGAAAGATTAAAGGAAAAGCTGCCCGGAATGTGCTTGTCTGTTTCTATGACAACACGCAGTATGCGTCAGGGTGAGGTTGACGGGTTAAATTATATCTTTACCGACTTTGAGGATTTTGAAAAGAAGATAGGACAAGGCTTTTTTCTTGAATATGCCCAATATGGAACAAACTACTATGGCACTCCCAAGGCTACAATTGAGAATTGGCTTGCCCGAGGAAGGGTAGTTTTTCTGAAAATCGAGGTTCAGGGAGCCGAAAAAGTCAGAAGCGAATTTGCTGAATCTGTATCTGTATTTCTTACAACGCCTACCTTTGCCGAATTAATTTGCAGACTAAAGGCAAGAAAATCCGAGTGTGAGGAGGACATATTAAGGAGGGTTAATATCGCCAAAAGTGAAATTGCAAGGGCTAACGAGTATGATTATATAGTTATTAACGATGAGGTTGAAAGAGCCGTAGAGGACATATGCACGATTGTCAGAGCCGAACGCTTAAAATATAAAAATATGAAAAAATATGTTGACGAGGTAATAAACAATGCTTAATCCGAATCTTAAAGACATTCTTAAAAACCACTTAAGCCGCTATTCGCTTGTTACAGCGACCGCCAAAAGGGCAAGGGAAATTGCTCTTGAAAACGAAGAAAACAATGTAGTATCTACCGAAAAGCCTGTTTCAGTAGCTCTGAACGAAATAATCGAGGGCAAGTACACCATTGTTGAACCCGAGGAAATCAGAGATATTTAAGGAATATATTATGAATTCCGAAAAATACGTGAAGGTTGCGGTAAAAGGGGTATCGTTTCATTTTGACACGGAATATTCCTATTTGCTGCCCGAAAGGTATAAAAGAAGTGTATCAATCGGGACAAGAGTAGAGGTTCCTTTCGGAAGAGGAAACAGAAGGACGCCTGCGCTTGTGCTCTATATCGGCGACATATCTGAGCTTATGGAAGGTATGGAGCTTAAAAGTATTGCGGCGGTGCTTGACGAAGCGCCGTTATTTAATGATGAAGCCATTAATATTATAAAAATGCTCAAAAACACTACCTTTTGTACTTATTATGATGCTGTTAAATGCGTTCTTCCCGCGGGAACGGACCTAAAGCCTGTATTTTCATATACGGCGATTGAAAATGAGGCGAATGTTGACTATAGCGCTTTATCACCTTCGGCAGGTGAGGTGTTTCGCTATCTTTGCGCTAAAGGAAAGTATATAAAGCAGGAAAAAATCTTTAAGGATTTGGGACTTAACTCATCTTCAAATGCTTTGGAGGAGCTTGTAAAAAAAGGTCTTGCGGCGCAAAATTTGCAAAGCGTAAGAAAAACCGGAGACTTAAAGGTGCTTTTTGCAGAGCTTGCAGAGGGTGAGGAGGCTGTATTCGAACAAAGGCTTACAGCTAAACAACGCTTAGTGCTCCAGCTGCTGCTTGAGATAGGCAGCGCATCGGTTAGAGAAATCTGCAGCTTTACAGGAGTTTCTTCATCTGTAGTTACAGCCCTTTCAAATAAAGGCTGCATAAAAATATTTGAACGCGAGGTTTTAAGACGCCCAAAAACAGTTGCTTTGCAACAGGAGCCGGATGAGACAACACTAAATGCGCAGCAGAAAAAAGCATACAATGTTCTTAAGTCGCTTTACAATGCTCAAAAGTCGGATGCCGCCTTGCTTTACGGCATAACGGGCAGCGGAAAAACACAAGTCTATCTAAAGCTCGTTGAGGACGCCGTTAATGACGGAAAAGGCGTTATTGTAATGGTTCCCGAAATATCACTTACTCCGCAGGCCCTTTCAATTTTCCATTCAAAATTTCCGGATAAGGTAGCCGTATTTCACAGCGGACTGTCCGCGGGGGAGAGAATTGATGAATGGAAAAGGGTTAACAGCGGTCAGGCGGTAATAGCCCTCGGAACGCGCTCTGCGGTTTTTGCGCCTGTAAAGAACCTCGGGATTATAGTTATTGACGAAGAGCAAGAGCATACATACAAATCAGAAATGCCGCCGAAATACCACGCAAGAGATGTGGCAAAATTCCGCTGTGCATATAATAATGCGCTGCTCCTGCTTTGTTCGGCAACGCCAAGCGTTGAAACATACAAGAGGGCTTTAGACGGCAGAATAACTCTTGTTACAATTAAGAAGCGTTACGGGAACTCCGTTTTACCCAATGTTTTAACCGTAGACACTTCACAGACAACCGGCTCCTTGAGTAATCAGCTTTATGATGAGCTGGAATCTTGTCTAAATAACAAAAAGCAGGCAATTCTGCTTATTAACAGACGCGGCTTTAATACATTTGCGTGCTGCACTCTCTGCAAAAAGGTAGCTGTTTGCCCTAATTGCAGTATATCACTGACGTATCACCGGGCAGACAATAAGCTTATGTGTCACTGCTGCGGATACACAAAGGCTTATACTACCACCTGTGAATACTGCAAAAATGAAGGTATAAACTATTACGGAACCGGGACACAGAAAATCGAGGAAGAGATAGCCCGTGTGTTTCCTGCTTCAGGCATTTTACGTATGGATGCGGACACGACCCGCTCGAGGTACTCGTACGAGGAGAAATTAGGTGAGTTTTCTCGCGGTAAATACGATATTCTCATAGGTACTCAAATGGTTGCCAAGGGTCTTGATTTTCCCGATGTCACGCTTGTGGGTGTCATTTCCGTTGACAGGGAGCTTTATAACGACGATTTCAGAAGTGCTGAAAGAACCTTTGATCTTCTAACTCAGGTTATAGGGCGCTCCGGCAGAAGGAATACACAAGGACAAGCGATTATACAGTCTGTAAATCCGAACAATGAGATAATTTCACTTGCGGCAAACCAGGATTTTGAAGCGTTTTACGAAACCGAAATAGTTCTTAGAAGGGCAATGCTGTATCCGCCCTTTTGTGATATATGCTCTATCCTTTTTATTTCGGAAAGTGAGGCGGCCGCACACAAAAGCGCGAAACAGTTCTTCAATATGGTTGTAGCTGCCGTCAAGGGAGATTATTCTGATGTAGCGGTTAAGCTGATGGGACCTGTCAAGCCTAAAATCGATAAAATCAATAATAAGCACAGATATAAGCTTACAATTAAATGTAAGAACAATACCGCCTTCAGACAAATGATGTCTTCACTTATAACAGAATACAGTAGGAAACAGAACAAACCGGCGGTGTCGATTTCTGTTGACATTAACGCCTTTGAATAATATAAAGAATATGGAGGAAAATATGGCAATAAGAAACATAAGAATTGAAGAAGACCCGATTCTAAGAAAAAAAAGCAGATCGGTAACAGAGTTTAACCATCGTCTTTTCGAGCTTCTTGACGATATGGCTCAAACACTGATAAATATAGGCGGAATAGGTCTTGCGGCAGTTCAGGTAGGTGTTTTAAGGCGTGTATTTATCTGCCGATTTGAAGAAAATATTATTGAGCTTATAAATCCCGAAATTATCTATACGGAGGGTTGCCAGCAGGAGGAAGAGGCATGCCTTTCGTTGCCGGGAAAGAGTGGAGTTACAGAGCGTCCTGCATGTGTTCATATCAAGGCTCAAAACAGAGATGGAAAGTGGTGTATTTACAAAGGTGAGGCTCTTAAGGCGCGCTGCTTTTGCCACGAATACGACCACCTTGACGGCATATTATATAAAGACAGGCTAAAAGAGGGAGAGGTTCTCCATTCATTCAGCCAAGAGCAGTGAGAGTATTATGAAGATTATATTTATGGGTACCCCGCAATTTGCGCTTCCTTCACTGGAGCTCCTAATAAAAGAAGAAGATGAGCTTCAGGCTGTTTTCACACAGACCGATAAGCCTCTGGGAAGAAGAGCCGTAATGACGCCTCCGCCCGTCAAGGCATTTGCCGAAAAAAACGGTATTCCCGTTTATCAGCCCTTAAGCCTTAAGAACGGGGAGACTGAGGAAATAATTAAATCATTTCAAAGCGATTTGATAGTGGTAATAGCATACGGAAAAATTTTGCCGTTGTCTGTTTTAAGCGCTCCGAAATTCGGAGCCGTCAATGTTCACGCATCGCTTTTACCAAAGCTCAGAGGGGCGGCACCGATTCAATGGAGTATTATCAACGGTGATAAAAATACAGGGATCACAACAATGCAAATGGACGAAGGGCTCGACACGGGAGATATTCTTATTCAGAGCGCTTTGGAAATAGGTGAAAATGAAGCATACGGGGAGCTTCATGACAGGTTGTCGGTGTTAGGAGCATCTGTACTTAAAGAAACGCTTGAAAGGCTAAAGGCCGGCACTCTCACACCAATAAAACAGGACGACGCTTCTCACACATACGCCCCGATGCTTTCGAAGAAAGATTCTCCGATTGATTGGACAAAAAGCGCAACGCAAATACACAACAAAGTAAGAGGCTTAAACCCTTGGCCTTGCGCTAATGCCATATTAGGCGGCAAAACAGTGAAAATCCATAAAACAGCCCTCACGGGATTAGCCTGTGATAGCAAACCCGGTACCGTTTTCGTAAAGGATAATTCATTATTAGCGGTTTGCGGTGACAATTATGCGCTAAGTCTTATCGAAATACAGCCTGAGGGCGGCAAAAGAATGAGCGCGATTCAATGGATATGCGGACACAATATAAAACAGTAAAGGAGTTTTAAAATGCCGTACTTTTATTTTTTACAGGATAATTATTATATTGTTTTTGTAATTATACCCCTTATTGCTTCTCTTTTTATTCAGGTAAAGCTGAAAATGACTTACAAAAAATATTCCTCAATTGATAATTCCCGCAGAATGACGGGATTTATGGCGGCTCAGGCAGTTTTGGGGCAGCACAGAATTTCTGATGTCACCATACAGGGTGCCAACGGGAGGCTTTCAGACCATTTTGACCCGCGCGAGAGCACAATAAGACTTTCTCCCGAGGTTTATGGCGGTACCTCGATAGCTGCAATAAGCATCGCTTGCCATGAGGCGGGTCACGCCGTACAGCACAAGGAAGGATACACTCCCGTTAAGCTGAGAAACGCTGTCTTGCCTGTTACCAACCTTGGTTCTTCCCTGAGCTTGCCTCTTATTTTGTTAGGTTTCCTTTTCAGTATAGAACCGCTTATGTTTGCGGGAATAATTTTCTTTTCCTTTGTAGTTATTTTTCATTTGATAACGTTACCTGTTGAATTCAATGCGAGCAAGCGAGCTATTGAGGCAATAGACTCTTATGATATGCTTACCGAGGACGAGGCAAAAGGCGCAAAAAAGGTTCTTAATGCCGCTGCGCTAACCTATATCGCGGCGTTTGCGGTAAGCCTTGCGCAATTATTGAGGCTCATGCTGTTATTCAGAGGCAGGAGAAGATGAGTGAACAGGCGCGCATCTCTGCAGTTAATGCTCTTTTAAGGATTGAGAAAGACCGGGCATACTCAAATCTTGTGCTTGATTCTTATCTTAAGAAATCGAATATGAAAGGTGCGGACAGCGCCTTATTAACAAGGCTTATTTTGGGAGTGCAGGAACGAAAAATAACTCTTGATTATAACCTTTCATTATATCTTTCAAGGGATATAAAAAAGCTGAAGCCAACTGTTCTTACAATTTTGCGCGTCGGTGCGTATCAAATACTTTTTATGGACAAAATACCCGACAGTGCAGCGGTGAATGAAAGCGTAAAGGCAGCTTCAAGGCTCGGTTGCTCGTATGCCGAGGGAATTATAAATGCCGTCCTTAGAAGACTTGCAGAAAATTCCCTAAGACTGCCCGAAAATGCCGAAGCGCTTGAGAGCCTTTCAATTAAATATTCTGTTTCAAAAGAGATAGCTTTACTTTTAATTGAAAGCTTGGGTAAGGAAGATGCAATAGGCTTTCTTGAAAGCTCCTTTTGCAGGCCTTATGTCGCCATTCGGGTAAACACCCTGAAGACAGATGCAGACAGTTTAATAAGTATACTTAAAGACGAGGGGATTAGTGCAAAGGAAAATCAGCTTGTAAAAAATTCTCTGACATTGGAGAACACGGGGGATATTACGAAGCTAAAATCCTTTTCAGAGGGTTTGTTCCATGTACAGGACATATCGTCCCAGCTGTGTGTGAAGGCTCTTGCTCCCGAACCGGGCGAAACCGTTCTTGATATGTGTTCCTCCCCCGGAGGGAAAAGCTTTACCGCTATGCAGTATATGAACGCAAAAGGGCGGCTGTACTCGTTTGACTTAACCGATAACAGGCTTGGCTTAATTAAAAGCGGAGCGAAAAGACTTGAAATAGCGAATATGTTTTGCGCCTTAAATGACGCGTCAAGGTATAATAAGAGTATTCCTCTTGCCTCACGCGTACTTTGCGATGTTCCGTGCTCGGGAATCGGGGTGCTTCGCAAAAAACCCGAAATCAGGTATAATAACGTGACCTGTTTAGATATGCTTTATCAGCTGCAATATGATATTTTGAGAACATCATCACTATACGTCAAGGATAAAGGTACGCTCATTTATTCGACTTGCACTGTAAACCCTGCCGAAAATAGTCAGATAGCGCTGAGGTTTTTGCGGGAAAATCCCGATTTTTCATCCGAAAAGGTTCTGCCCGAAATCGCTCGAAACAAGCAGGAAGGCGATTTTTTGACGCTATTACCACATATACACGGATGTGACGGCTTTTTTATATCAAAGTTTGTTAAGGGATAAATATGGATAAGACAGATATATTATCATTAAATCACAAAGAGCTTGAAACGGCGTTGACACCATTTGAAGTACCGCGATTTAGAGCTGCCCAGATTTTTGACTGGCTTCATAAAAAATGTGTAATCAATTTTGATGAAATGACAAACATTCCCAAAACATTATTGTTACAATTGAGTGACAATTTTGTCATATTTGATTGCAATGTTGAAAAAAAATTAAAATCAATGTATGATGATACGGTCAAATATTTGTTTTCGCTTTACGATGGTGAGCTTATTGAGTGCGTAGTGATGAAGTATAAATACGGTAGCACGATTTGTATTTCCACTCAGGTAGGCTGTAAAATGGGGTGCAGCTTTTGCGCTTCCGGAGCAAGCGGGTTCAAACGCAATTTATTGCCGTCGGAAATGCTTGCACAGGTTTATGCGGCTCAAAGGGAGCTTAGGATAAAATTATCACACGTTGTTTTGATGGGAATGGGTGAACCTCTTGACAACTTTGACAATGTCGTTAAATTTTTAGAATTGATATCAAACACGGCAGGTCAAAATATAAGCATGAGGAAAATATCAATATCTACAAGCGGTATAGTTCCCCGAATTTACGAGCTGGCTAAACATGGTTTAGCAGTTACTCTTTCAGTATCGCTTCACGCTCCGGATGATGAAATCCGCTCAGAGCTTATGCCTGTAAACAAACGCTGGGGAATAGACGAGCTGCTTGACGCTTGCCGTGCTTACACAAAAGCGACATCACGACGCATATCATTTGAATATACTATGATTAAAGGAGTTAATGACAGCAAGGAATGTGCACTCTCGCTTGCAAAGCGCTTAAAAGGGATGCTTTGCCATGTAAACCTGATACCCTTAAACGAGGTCCCCGGGAAGAATAGCTGCAGCAGCAGCGACGAGCGAATAAGAGATTTCTCCTCAGTTCTTGCCCAAAAGGGTATCCATTCAACAGTTAGGCGTTCTCTCGGAACAGATATAAGCGCTTCGTGTGGACAACTCAGAAGAAACACTATGCAAATCGAACAATCAACAGGAAAGTGATTTAGCAATATGAAGCTCATTGCAAAAACAGACAAGGGTTTAGTACGTTCAACAAATCAAGACGCGTACATTACCGGAGAATTATCCGATGATGTTGTTGTCGCTGTTGTCTGTGATGGTATGGGAGGAGCAAAGGGCGGAAATATTGCAAGTTCTCTTGCAGTAAAATTAATCTATGAACAGATTTCGGCGCAGTTTCGTGAAGATATGCAATCCAAATCGGTAAAAAATATGCTTGAATCGGTTATTAACGCAGCTAACGCCGGTGTACACAACATAGCACGCTCGAACTCGGAGCTTGATGGAATGGGAACTACGGTTGTAGTAGCGATAATTAATAAAAATACCGCATATATTGCTCATGCGGGAGACAGCCGCGCTTATTTAATCAACAAGAACGGTCTTGAGCGGCTCACCCATGATCACTCCGTGGTACAGCAGCTTGTTGACAGCGGAAGGATAACACAACAAGAGGCGATGAACCATCCGCGCAGTAATATAATTACGCGGGCTTTGGGGGTAGATGATTATGTCGACATTGATTTTGCGGAATATTCGTTTTCGAAAGGCGATTGCTTGCTAATATGTACAGATGGGCTGACTAATTCGCTAAGCGATGAGGATATAGCAAAAATCGCTTCTGATACCCGTTTTTATCTGCTTGCCGAGGTGTTGGTCGATAGCGCAAAAAACCAAGGTGGAAGAGATAATATTACGGTAGTAACTATTGCTTAGAGGTGAAAATATGGATAACTACGTTGGAAAAAGACTTGACGGCCGATATGAGATAAGGGAGATAATAGGTGTCGGCGGAATGTCTGTAGTTTACAAGGCTTATGACAATATTGACGATAGAATAGTGGCTGTTAAAATCCTTAAAGAGGAATTTCTTGCAAATGAGGAATTTAGGCGTCGCTTTAAGAACGAATCAAAAGCCATTGCCGTGCTTTCTCATTCGAACATTGTCAAGGTATATGACGTAAGCTTTGGAGACAGGCTGCAATACATCGTTATGGAATATGTAGAGGGCATTACTCTCAAGGAATATATTGAACAGCAAAAAATTATTCCCTGGAAGGAAACGCTGCATTTTGTTATACAGATTTTAAGAGCGCTACAGCATGCACATGACAAGGGAATAGTTCACCGTGATATAAAACCTCAGAACATTATTTTACTTCAAAACGGCAACATCAAGGTTACAGACTTCGGTATAGCAAGATTCAGCAGAGGCGAAACGCGAAGTATGACGGAAAGTGCTATCGGTTCTGTTCATTATATAAGTCCCGAGCAAGCAAGAGGTGAGCTAACAGACGATAAGGCAGACATTTATTCT
>CAZPPO010000046.1:2463-13080 GCA_964588475.1 uncultured Eubacteriales bacterium | reverse complement strand
GCAGAATATAAGACGGAGTCCTGTGCAGCAAAGGAGCTGTTGCCCTCTTCAATATAAAAGCTTTTAAGACGATAGCATTGAATAAAAGCCTCTTGCCCTATGGAATTTACAGATCTACCTATTTTTATGCTTGTTAAGGTAAAACAGCCCTTAAAGCACAAGGAACCGATTTCAATGACGTTTGAGGGAATAATTATTGAGCCTAAGCTCTCACATTCCATAAATGCTTCATCGGCTATAAATTCAAGACCCTCAGGAAGCTCGACTCCTGTAAGCTCTTTAGCGGATAAAAAAGCTCCTCTTTCTATTCTTTTGACGCTTTTTTCTACCGTATATTGCCTTTGACTGCTGTTTGCAGGGAATGAATATAGAATGCTCATATCCTTTGAAAATAAAATTCCGTCCAAAACCGTAAAGCTCTTGCAAGCATCGGATAAGCCAAAGCTCTCAAGAGATTTACAATAGGAAAACGCGTTTTGCCCGATTCTTTCAAGCGCCTCGGGCAATCTTATATAAACAAGACTCTTGCATCCGAAAAAAGCAAAATCGAAAATAGCTGTTACACTTTCGGGAACAGCAAGCGAGGTAATTGCTTCACAGCCGAAAAACGCCTGCATCGGAATTTCAGTCAGCAATTCTGATAAAGTCAGACTTTTTATATTCTTGCATCCGAAAAATGCACCTTCGTCAAGGCTTGTTACCGAATCGGGAAAAGCATAGTCGGTTTTGCTGCTATCCGGGCAAAAGAGAAGCAATCTTGTTTTGCTTTTTGATAGCAACGCGCTGCCGTCCGAATAAAAATAGGCATTATCTTCGGAGACACTAATCTTTTTCAGCCTTTCACAGGCAAAAAAGGCGCCCTCATCTATTTCGTTAACGGTTGAGGGTATTGAAATTTCCTTTACCTTCAAACAACCCTCGAACGCTCCTGTCCCTATTTTTCTTATTCCCTCGGGCAAATTAACGGTTGTAAGTCCTTCACAATCCGCAAAGGCTCTGATTCCGATGTTTTTAAGTGATTTCGGATACCGGACCGAAGTCAGATTATCAAAATCAAACAGCGCCTCGGTTGCAATAGTTTTAACACCCTCGGGAATTACAAGCTCGTAATTTTTGGGCATACCCCCGTAAAACTCATAAAGGATATTTCCTATCGTTACAATGCCATCGCCGGTATTCTTATACCAGTGTGTGCCGCCGAAAACCTCCGCCCCGAAGTACAATATGTTATCGGACACAGTTATATCCTTAAGAGCCGTACAGCCGTTAAATGCCATGTCTCCCACTATGTTGACGGTGCTGGGGAAAGCTATTTGCTCAAGCACGGTACAATCGCTAAATGCAGAATATGCAATGGTTGTAAGAGCCTTTGGCAAAGCTATTTTCTCTAAGAAGGAACAGCTCGTAAAAGCTTCGATATTAATAATTTTAACAGTATCCGGAATTATTACAGATGAAATTTTGCTTCCCGCAAAGGCTCTTTGACCTATTTCAACTACTGACTGTCCCTCAATCTGGTCGGGTATTGCCACATCCTTGGCTGAACCGTTATATTTTACAATCGAAACCCCGCCGTCAACAGTGTCATATTCAAAATTGTCGTTTACCTTGACGCTTTCAAAAGAGCTGACTTCAGTCGGTTTTGAAATACCTCCGAAAATTCCAAACCTTTTGCCGAAAAACAAAATAACAGATAAAGTAATAAGAATAATACAAATTACGGCAATAATAAAAGTATTTTTATTTAAGTCCCTTTCCTTTTTAAGCCACATAATTCAAACCTCTTGTGCCGATATTTTCTCTCTCAGATATGCTAAGCTTCGTTTTGCAAGTAGCTCATTCTTGAGTTTTTTGTCTTTTGGTACTTCATCTAAGGCTCTTAAAAGCCCGAAAGCCGCCCCCATGGGTTGGAAATTCTTTGAGGTGGTGTCACATATATAAGATGAAAGCGCGCCGAGCATTGTAACGGGAGAAAGCACTAACGGCTCCTTGCCCAGTAGCATATTTGCCGCATTTATACCTGCGATTATACCTGAGCTTGCAGACTCCATATAGCCCTCAACACCGGTAATTTGCCCTGCAAAAAAAAGATTTTTTTCATCCTTTGCGGAGAAATCCGAATTTAACAGTCTTGGAGAATCAAGAAATGTATTGCGGTGCATAACGCCATAGCGTTCAAAATCCGCGTTCTTCAATGCGGGAATTAATGAAAAAACTCTCTTTTGCTCTGAGAAGGTGAGATTTGTCTGCATTCCGACAAGGTTAAAAAGCGTGCCCTGAGCGTTTTCCTTTCTCAGCTGGAGATTTGCCCAAGGTCTGTGTCCTGTCCGCGGGTCTTTAAGCCCTACCGGTTTTAAAGGACCAAACCTGATACTGTCCTTCGCGCGTTTTGCAAGAACCTCTACAGGCATACAGCCCTCATAGACATCAAAGCTGTGCAGCTTAGCGGTTTCGGCATTAACAAGCGCCTCGTAAAAGCTTTCATATTGCTCTTTATTCATCGGACAGTTTATATAATCGCCTTCGCCGGTGTCGTAACGAGATTGAATAAATGTCTCATTAAAATCTATGCTGTCTGCTGTAATGATAGGAGCCGCGGCATCATAAAAGCTCAAAAACCTACCGAAACGGCTTTCTAAAGCCTTTGCCAGAGCATCGGAAACCAAGGGACCTGCAGCGATAATCACCACATCGTCCTTCGGTATTTTTGTAACCTCCCGACGGACAATTTCTATATTTTTTTCGTTTCTTACCGCTTTAGTCACTTCTCTTGAAAATATATCTCGGTCAACCGCAAGCGCTCCTCCTGCCGGCACACGGGCTTTTTCTGCGGCACAAAGGCAGACAGAGCCAAATAAGCGCATTTCCTCCTTAAGCAATCCCGCGGCGCTGCTTTGTCTTTGCGCCTTAAAGGAATTTGAACAGACAAGCTCCGCAAGGTCTTGGTTACAATGCGCGGCGGAAAATCTTTTCGGCTTCATCTCAAAAAGCGTTACCCGTATCCCTCTTTTGGAAAGCTGCATAGCCGCTTCCGTACCGGCAAGCCCTGCCCCGATAACACTCGCGTGCAAATTTGCCATTACCGCAACCCCTTTTTGAGGAAAACTCCCGAGAAATCACTCATTCTTCTCAGCTTTTTTCCGTGTCGCCTTTGCAGTGTAGTCGCACTGCTCATTTGCGCAGGATATAACTGCTCCCCTACCCTTAAACAGTGCCTTCCCGCACTTGGGACAAAGCTCTCCTAAGGGTTTATCCCACGTCATAAAGCTGCATTCCGGATAATTTGAACAGCCATAAAACTGATATCCTTTTTTTGTCTTTTTCCCGATTATTTTTCCGCCGCAACGAGGACAAAGGGAGTCAGTAGTTTCAATTATGGGCTTTGTATTCTTACAATCCGGATATCCCGGGCATGCCAAAAATTTGCCGAAGCGACCCGCCTTAATGACCATATTCTTACCGCACTTTTCGCATATTACATCGGTAATATCGGCCTCTAACCTTATTTTTTGTCCCGCCATTTCTGCCTTTGCCTTTTGAAGCGTGGTCTCAAAATCGTCGTAAAATTCATGGAGCATTGCGATATAGTCACATTTCCCGCCTTCAACCTCATCAAGCTTTGTTTCCATCAGCGCGGTAAATTTTGTGTTTACAATCTTCGGAAATCTCTCCTTTAAAAGCACCGTAGTTGCCATACCCAGCTCTGTGGGTTTGAGCAGTTTATTTTCCCTTACGACATATTCGCGTTTGATTATTATGCTAACTATTGAGGCATATGTGCTGGGCCTTCCTACCCCTGTTTCCTCCAAAGCCTTAATCAAGGACGCTTCTGAATATCTTGAGGGTGGTTGTGTAAAGTGCTGCGTTGCGTCAAGCTCCTTAAGCTTTAGCAAGTCCGTCTCCTTCATCTGCGGGAGCGCTCGCTCCCTTTCCTTATCCTCAGAGTTATTGTCTTCATATAAAACTGTATAGCCGTCAAATTTTACTGAATAACCGCTTGCGCAGAACAGGCAAAATTTGCCTGAGCCTCTGTCTGACTTGCCTATCGCCTTGATATCAACCTTTACGGTATCGTGCACACACACCTGCATAAGACTCGCAAGATACCTTCGCCAGATAAGATTATAAAGCTTATACTGGTCAGAGGATAAGTCCTCCTTTGCTATATCGGGACTGAGCGTAACAACCGTAGGGCGAATAGCCTCATGCCCGTCCTGTGCCCCTGCCCTTGACTTGAAATATCTCGGCTTTTCGGGAAGATAAGAGCTCCCGAATGTCTGATTAATATATGCGTTTGCGTCGGCTCTGGCTTGCTCTGATATTCTCAGGGAGTCTGTCCTCATATAGGTTATAAGCCCTATTGAGCCCATTGCCTTAATGTTGACGCCCTCATAAAGCTCCTGTGCTATCTTCATTGTCTTTTGAGCCTGGAAGCCTAACCGCTTTGACGCCTCCTGCTGAAGCGTCGAGGTTGTAAACGGTGGCGCAGGCTGCCTTTTCCTCTGCCCCTTTTTAATTTGCATTATACTGTAATCGGCATCTTTTAACCTGTTTAGTATTTCATCGGCAGCAGCTTTACAGTTTGGCTTGATATTTCCTGTTTCGTCACCGACAAAGGACGCGGTAAACTGCTTGCGGTTAACAAGAAGCTTTGCGTCTAATAGCCAATATTCCTCTGCAACAAAGGTGTTAATTTCCTCTTCCCTGTCAGCTATCATTCTTACGGCGACGCTTTGAACACGCCCCGCCGAAAGCCCTCTGCGAATCTTTTGTGAAATAAAGGGACTTAGTTTGTAGCCGACAAGTCTGTCGAGTATCCTGCGCGCCTGCTGGGCGTTAACGAGCCCTAAATCGATTTTCTCCGGATTGGATATTCCCTTTTTAACCGTAGCCTCGTTTATTTCATTAAATTTAACCCTGTTTTTCTCGTTTTGGTCAAGACCTAAAAGTATAGCAAGATGCCAGGATATTGCCTCGCCCTCACGATCGGGGTCTGTGGCAAGAAAAACCTCTTCGCTTTCACTCACTTTTTCCTTGAGATCCTTTACAAGCTTTTCCTTGCCCTTGATTATGGCATATTTGGGCGCAAAGTCATTTTTAATATCAACACTCAGCTTTGCGGCAGGCAAATCTCTGACATGACCTACCGATGCCATAACTTCATAACCTTTTCCGAGATATTTTTTTATGTTTGACGCTTTTGTGGGTGACTCCACTATAACAAGCTTTGACATACGCTAATTTCCTCTCATTGCTCAATTTTCTCTATTTTTGTTGTTTATTATATATCTTTTACCCTCAATTTGGCAAGCCAATCCGTACATTTCAAGCTCTGTCAGGGCAGTTAGTGCTTTTGAAACCGAAAATCCCGTTATTTCGGAAATGTCGTCTATATGTAAAGCTTCTTCCGATAAAACCGAGTAAGCTTTTACTGCGTTTGCCGACACTTTAGTCAAAAGCCCCTCCTTTTGGGGTTTAAAGGACGCTTTTTTTTTGTTGTTCCCTCTGTAGTCTGTATATTGAGTTTTAACAAACAATTCGTCAATACCGTCTAAATTGAAATATTCGCCGTACTCACGCTCGTATTCCGACAGAATATCCGAAGGCACAAAAACCGCCTTAACCCCGTCTTGTATAAGCTTGTTTATGCCGGTAAACGAAGAGCGAACAATGTCACCCGGTACCGCAAATACATCTCTTCCCTGCTCTGCCGCATATCTTGCGGTAATGAGAGAGCCGCTCTTTTCGCCTGCCTCTATAACAAGAGTTCCCAGGCACAGACCCGATATCAGGCGATTTCTGATTGGAAAGGTGCGTTTTGAGGCCTCTTCAAAAAGAGAGTATTCGCTGATTACCGCCCCGTATCGCGTTACTGCGCGGCGAAGTGAGGCGTTGTATTTAAGATAATCTACACACAGTCCACAGCCTAATACACAAATTGTTCTGCCCTTGGCAAGCATTGCGCCCGCGTGTGCCTCGCTGTCAATTCCCAAGGCACCCCCGCTGACTATTGTAACACCTGCTTTAGCAAGCGAATAGCTCATTTTTTGCGCAACGCTTATTCCATAGGAGCTCGCCTGCCGTGTTCCGACAATCGCTATATGAACAAAATCTGAAAGAGAGCTTTCATCGCCCGAAACATATAAAACTAAAGGCATGTCCGGTAAATTTTTAAGCTGACCGGGATAAGCTTCGCAGTCGGGTGTAAGAATTTTATATTCCTTTTGTTTGCAATTGCTTATGATTTTTGAAAATTCATTTAAAGGGGTCTTCCTTAATCTTTCAATTCTTGCAGGCGAAAACACACCGGAAAGCCGCCATTCGGTGACTCCGGACTCGTAAAGCTTCTGGGGATCGTTAAAATATGACAGAATTTCATCCGTTTCGGCTCCCGCACCAATAGCATTTTGAAGCCACATCCAATATTCGGGGGAACAAGCTTTCATCTCATCATTTCCCACATTATTACTGCCGCTGCCGCATTCGCGTTAAGTGACTGAGTTTTGCCCCTCATGGTAATTTTTATTTTGCTTTGTACAGCATTAACAGTTTCGGTTTTAAGTCCTGAGCCCTCATTACCGACGGCGCAAACAGCTCCTTTTGAAAAATCTGCTGTTTTTATATCCTTCGCATCCGGGTCAACTACTGCCGCAAAGGTTTTCATGCCCTTATTTGCAAGCTCAAGAAGAAGTGTCGGAAGATTGTCAGTCTCAATAACGGGAAGTCTTAAAAGAGAACCCATCGCCGCTCGTTGCGCCTTTGGATTGTAAATATCACAGCCCCCGCATACGATTATGCCCTTAACCCCGAACGCCTCCGCGCTTCGACAAACAAAGCCGAGGTTTAGAGGATTGGACAGCTCTTCAAGAGCAATGTATTTACCTTTGTAATCCATTTTATATATATCTGCTTTTTTGTCAAGCATTTTACATATACAAAAAACGCCCTGGGAATTCTTTGTATCAGATATTTTTAACGCTAAATAATCATCAATACGGTAAACCTCGTCAGCACCTTCGGCAATCAACGCTACTTCGGCTGCGAAATGAGAGAGAGCTTTTTGCGTTACAAAAAGAGTCTGTATTTTGATATTACTTTTTGCGGCGTCAAGGCAAAGACGGGCTCCCTCTAAAATAAAGAGCCCTGCTTTCCTTCTTTTATCCGCGCTTGCGACCAATGATGCGGCAAGCTTGATTTTTTCGTTGCTTTTGCCGGTTATTACGTTCAACGACATACTCCTTAATAAGAATGCGGACGACAATTCGTCCGCATAAAATTTGATTAAAGCGCAGCTTTAGCTTTTTCTACGAGAGCGGTAAAGCCCTCGGGGTCACTAATTGCGATTTCGGAAAGCATCTTACGGTTTAACTCTATGCTTGCTTTTCTCAATCCGTTTATAAAAGTCGAATAATTAATCCCGTTTATTTTGCACGCAGCCGATATTCTTGTTATCCACAGGCGGCGAAAATCGCGTTTTTTGTGTTTTCTTCCGATATAAGCATAGTTGCCGCTCTTCATAACGGCTTGCTTTGCCGTCTTAAACAGCTTGCTCTTTGAACCGTAGTAACCCCTTGCAAGCTTTAATACCTTGTTCCTTCTTTTGCGAGTCATTATCGCACCCTTTATACGAGCCATAACATAATCCTCCGTTATATTCCTTTATTTGTACGGTACAAGACGCTTAATTTGCTTCTGGTTTGTAACGTCGGCGACGCTTGCTTTGCGCAGACCTCTTTTGCGCTTGGTCGTCTTCTTCGTAAGAATGTGCGACTTGTTGGCATGACCGCGTAAGGGTTTGCCGTTTTTTGAAATTTTAAAACGTTTTTTTGCACCGCTGTGTGTCTTAATCTTGGGCATAATTGTATCCTCCTTAAATAGTCCGTTACTTTGATACCTTCGGAGCTAAGAACATAAGCATAGAACGAGCATCCATTTTTGCCTCTTTTTCAATCGAGCCGAACTCCTCGCACGATTGGGCAAAACGGGTCATTATCGTTTTCCCGTTCTCGGCATGAGCCATTTCTCTTCCTCTGAAGCGAATGGAAACCTTTACCTTATATCCGTCGCTCAAAAATCGCTTTGCATGGTTTGCTTTTGTTTCAAAATCATGTGTATCAATGTTGAGAGACAGGCGTATTTCCTTCATCTCCACAACCTTTTGATGCTTCTTCGCTTCTTTTTCACGCTTTGACTGCTCAAAGCAGTATTTGCCGTAATCCATTATTTTGCATACGGGCGGCACAGCGTGCGGCGCGATTTTAACAAGGTCAAGACTTCTGCTCTCCGCAATTTTGAGAGCTTCCTTAGAAGACATAATCCCCATTTGCTCTCCCGTTTCCGAGACGATTCTTAATTCCTTGTCCCTGATTTCTTCATTCAGTTGCATTTCCTTGCTTCCGATACCAAAGCACCTCCGAAAAAAATTGGCGTGGGCAGATACATCTGTCCACGCGAAAAAAATTACATTCGTCGATATTAACCTCACAGACAAAGACTGTTTCGGTGAGAACGGACAAAGTTCTGCTTTATTGCGTGTTGAGTATATCAACATATAAATCGTTTGTCAAGTATTTTTTTTACATATCAATGCAGTCACTTAACACAGCGTAATTACTTTGCATACTCGTTTTTCTGTTTTATTTTGTTATTAAAATTTCTTCGAGCGGGCGTTTGGGGACATAATGCGTTTTGTTTTCATCCCTGTAATATCTGATATTACCGTCAACCGAGTCCTTTAAAACGATTTTCTCGTTCGGCTTGCCAAGAGCGATGATAAGACGCGGATAAAGCTTTTCGGGAAGAGCGAAAACAGAGGACATTTTTTCCTTGTTGAAGCTGCCTATCATACACGCGCCTATGCCCTTCTCCATCGCACCCAGAACAAGAGTCTGCGCGCAGATACCCACGTCAATCTCAATAGGCTTATCGCTAATGCCAAGGTCGCAGCATAACAGTATATAAGCAGAGGGTACATTCCCGTCATAAGGCGGTTTTTGGTTGAGATAGCCTGCCCAGCCAAGCAAAGGAAAAATCCTAGAGCAAAGCTCTTCGTCGCAGGCGTACGCGAATTTCACCGACTGGGTGTTGGCGGTTGAGGGCGTAAAACGGCAAAGGTTTATAAGCTCTTTCATATCATCGTCCGCAAACCTGACCGACGTGTCGAAATTACGATAGCTTCTGGTTTTTTTAAGAAGATCGTTCAGCATTCTTATCTCTCCTTGCTTTTTTATGAGAATAGGAACGAAAAGCTCCTTTTCCGGTTGTTTTCATACTTAAAGGCTTTTTAGCCTTTGGTTTTGGCATAGCAGCGGCGCGTTTTTTTGCTTGTGCCTCTTTTTGCCTGAGCTTTTCGTTGACACGAAAAAGTACTATTACTCCGCCTATGACCTGTATTATATCGGAGTTGGTTTTCTCTGCCAAAATTCCTGCAGCCTCACGCGCGCTGACGGGTGAGCTTTCAAGTAACACCTTTATTTTAATAAGCTCCTTTGTATTATAAGCGGTTTGGGTCTGTGCGATTACAGCAGGATTTACGCCCGCCTTGCCTATTTGAAAAAGAGGCTCGAGTGTATTCGCCTGAGCTCTTAAAGCAGCTCTTTCTTTTCCTGTCATTGTCATACCTCATGAATGTATTATTTTAATACCCTGCGCGGTGTCCTCAAGAGTTATTCCCATTTGGGCAAGCTGATTGCGTATTCTGTCAGCCTCTGCCCAATTTTTTTCTTTCCTCGCGACAGCTCTTTTTTCTACAAGTGCCATAACCTCGTCGCTCACCTGTTCGGTTTTTCGGTTGTACAGTAATCCCAAAACCGAGCAAAGCTCATCGAATAAAGATGCGGCGAAGGTTATAACGTGCCTTGACGAATTGCCGTCTATGAACTTATTAATATCTGATACAAGCTCGAAAACCGCGGTTATTCCGTCCGCTGAATTAAGGTCATCGTCCATAGCCTTAATAAAGCTATCCTTATGACTATTAAGCTTTTCTTCAATTTCCGTATCGCCGGTGTTATTGTGTGTTTTTGCATTAGACAGCAGAAAATCAAGGTTGTCGCGGCAGGTATAAAGCCTGTTAAGTGATGACTTGCACTGCTCTATAACATCTAAGCTGTAATTTACGGGCATTCTGTAATGTGTTGTTACCATAAGGTAGCGGACAGGCTCGTATCCGTATATTCCGGCTACATCGCGAACCGTGAAGAAGTTGCCGGCGGACTTTGACATTTTTACATTATCAATATTAATATAGCCGTTATGCATCCAATACTTAGCAAACGCCACGCCGTTGGCGCATTCGCTTTGGGCTATCTCGTTTTCGTGGTGCGGAAAAATCAAATCCTGTCCGCCCGCGTGAATATCGAATGTTTCCCCGAGATAACGCCTTGACATGGCGGAGCATTCGATATGCCAGCCCGGCCTTCCCTCGCTCCAGGGCGATTTCCAGTAAGGCTCACCGGGCTTTGCCTTTTTCCAAAGAGCAAAATCCATCGCTTCACGCTTGAGCTCGCCCAAGCTTACTCTCGCACCCGCCTCTAAGTCCTCAAGAGACTGACGCGAAAGCTTTCCGTATTCGTTAAATGCCTTGGTGCTGAAATAAACATCACCGCCCGACTCGTA
>CAZPPO010000046.1:0-2453 GCA_964588475.1 uncultured Eubacteriales bacterium | reverse complement strand
TAAACTCTATTATCTCATTGATATTCTCCGTTGCCTTAGGATTAACGGTAGCGTCTTTGACATTCAGATTGTGCGCATCGTAAAGATACTCTTTGATATATTTTTCGGCAATTTCCTTTACCGATACCTTTTCTTCGTTTGCCTTTGAAATTATTTTATCATCTATATCGGTAAAATTCTGTACAAAAACAACCTCATATCCCCTGTAGTCCAGGTAACGCCTGAGTACATCGAACACACACAGCGGTCGAGCATTGCCTATATGAATATAATTGTATACGGTTGGACCGCATACATACATTTTAACTTCTTTCGGCTTAAGAGTGACAAATTCTTCCTTTTGCCTTGTAAGCGTATTATATATTTTCATTACTTCGTTTATTCATCCTCCTGAACGTCAGTCCCTTTTTCTTGCTTGTAAAGCTCGTCTATCTTTTTTTCTATTCGTTCTATTTCCTGCTTTACGGGGTCCGGAATGTGGACCTGGTCCATATCTCCTACGCGTATCCCGTTTTTCCTGACAACTCTTGCGGGCGACCCTACGCAGGTTGTGTTTGAAGGAATTTCATTTAATACTACACTCCCCGCCGCTATCCTCGAATTGTCGCCAACCTTAAACGGACCTAATACCTTCGCACCCGCGCCTATCATAACATTGTTGCCTATAGTCGGGTGTCTTTTACCCGTATGCTTTCCCGTCCCGCCGAGCGTAACACCCTGGTACAAGGTAACATCGTCACCGATTTCAGCCGTTTCGCCTATTACTACTCCTACTCCGTGGTCAATAAACAATCTTCTGCCTATTTTTGCCCCGGGATGTATTTCTATACCCGTTTTGCGCACCGCGCGCTGTGAAATATATCTTGCGATAAAAAAATGACCCTTTACATAAAACCTGCGGGCTAATCTGTGTGCCCTGACGGCACGAAGTCCGGGATACAAAAACAGTACCATTGCCGAAGAAGTAGCGGCAGGATCACGCTCTTTAATGCAGGATATATCCTCTTTGAGTCTGTCAAACATAGAACCAACTCCAAGTTTAGCTTTCCGTATATTATATTCTAAGCCCCAAAAAATGTAAAGCTATTTGGAAAAATCAATCAGCTTTGCGCTTTTTTTAATGTATACGGCTCCCGAAATTACGGCAAGCGCCGCTGTTATCCATAGAAGGCTGTCTGCAAATTGCGGAAGGTTTAACGCTTTTGGTAATATATTAAGATAGGACAGTTCTCCGAAAATCATTATAACAAGAGTAAAAACCATTTGACTGATTGTTTTAAGCTTGCCGAAAACATTCGCGGGAATAACAATCCCCTGCGCCGATGCCACTAATCTGAACGACGTCACCGCAAACTCACGAATGAGTATGAGCATAATTATCCATATATTACAAAGACCAAGCTTCATAAAAGCAAGAAGGGCAGCGGTAGTAAGCATTTTATCCGCAACAGGGTCCGCAAGCTTTCCGAATACAGTTATCTGATTATTCCTTCGCGCAAGTCTGCCGTCAATAAAATCCGTAGCCGAGCCTATTGCGAATATAGCAGCTCCCCAAAGAAATCTGTGGGGCAAGCTCTCCCAAAGAAACACCGCCAAAAAAACCGGAGTTATAAGCATTCTGAATATAGTAAGTTTATTGGGTAAATTCATCTTTCTCCCCTCTTCTCGTCAGACCGCTTCGCCGATAAGGTCATAGCCGGTTTCGGCAACGGCAAGAATATTTACGGGCACCATTTCACCCTGTTGTATATGACAATTACTTGTGAAAATGATTTGGGCGTCTATGTCGGGCGCATCCATGTATGCTCTGCCGTAAAAACAATCGGAATAGCCGTCATAGCTTTCCATTATTACATCAAGTGTTTTACCGATATGCTTTTTATTGTTTTCGCATGCTATGTTGTATTGGCCTTCCATAATAATTTCACAGCGGTTTTTGGCAATTTCGGGGTCAACCTGGTTTTCAAACGATGCGGCGGGTGTTCCCTCTTCCCTTGAGTACGCAAAGCAGCCTAAACGGTCAAAGCTTGCCTCGTTTACAAACTCGGACAGGATATTGAATTCCTCCTCGCCCTCTCCGGGAAAGCCCGTTATTATTGTAGTTCTTAACACAATATCCGGTATGTGGTTTCTGATTTTTTTTATAAGGCTCAATAGTGAGTCCTTATCACCCTTTCTGTTCATTGCCTTAAGTATTTTTTCGGATGCATGCTGAACGGGAATATCAAGATATTTTAGAATTTTAAGAAAATACGCACACCACTTCATCTAACACCAAATTAATGCTCCGCTCCTCGGCCTAGCGGCCTGCGGTGCTCGGGGTTCGGTGACGCGGAACACCGCGTCCCTCACCCAAATCCTCGCGCCCCGGTTGGGCGCTCGGACTTCATCAATTTTAACGTTGTACGCAATTATTTTAACACAAACCAAAGGAGACATTGATGAGAAACTTA
>CAZPPO010000045.1:5111-13216 GCA_964588475.1 uncultured Eubacteriales bacterium | reverse complement strand
GGACACGAGCATTATGAAACGGCGCAGCGGGTTCGACAATGCCTTCAGCGTTACAACGAGCTTAAGGATATTATTGCCATACTCGGCATGGATGAGCTTTCAGACCACGATAAAAAGACAGTACACCGCGCAAGAAAAATTCAACGCTTTCTGTCACAGCCTATGAGCGTTGCCGAAGTTTTTTCAAGCATCGAGGGGCGTTATGTAACGGTTAATGAGACGGTAAGAGGCTTTAAGATGATAGTTGACGGCGAGACCGATGATTTGCCGGAGGCGGCTTTTTACATGGTCGGAGGAATCAATGAGGCTTTTGAGAAGGCAAATACGCTATGAACACATTCATTCTGAACATTATGACACCGGAACGCAGGTTCTTCAGCGGTGAAGCCGAGGGACTTATTATAACCGCGCCTGACGGAGAACTATGTATTCTTGCAGGTCACATTCCTCTTATAGCACCTATCGTCGTTGGCGAAATAAAACTAAAACAACACAGCGAATGGAAAAGCGCATTCTGCTCCGAAGGCTTTTTAGAGGTACTTCATAACAGGGTAATGGTGTTCGTTCAAGCCTGCGAATGGCCGCAGGATATAGATGTATCAAGAGCACGCAGGGCACTTGAAATTGAAAGAGAGCATCTTAGGCAAAGGCAAAGCATAAATGAATACAAGCAGTCAAAAATCGCGCTCTCTCGTGCCATGGCTAGGCTGAGAATAACGCATCAAAATATTAATACCAATTAATGCCTTTTGTTAATCGGCATTTGTAATTCTTTTTTATCTTTATACCTTTAAGAAAGTCAGGGCATTATTTCTTTGAAAATTATATCGGCGATTGCCGACATTCCCTTATCGGACGGGTGAGCGGCAACGCCATCGTGTGTAAACTGTCCCCGGGCTTCAAAGGCCTCTCCTTGAACATTCACGAGACTTATAAAATGCGCGCCCGTTTTTTCGGCAATTGTCCGCAAGCCCTCCTCGGAGCTGTCTCTATTCCAGAAAGGACCCGTAACATAAACCTGGGGAGCCGGCTTTACTTTATTAAATTCGTCAATCATTTTTTCAAGCTGTAAAAGAAAAGCCGCAAGCTTTTCATCGGATGCATTTTCGGACAAATGTATAATAATGACATCAGGCTTAAATTCCAGCTCCTTCTCGATTATATCAAGAGAAAAACTATCCGGTTCGCGTTCAATAATAACTAAGCTGCGTATTAATGATATTACATGCTCTCGCGCCGCCTCAAGCCTTGAATTGAGCTGATGTACAAAATCCTTCTGCTTACAGGACGCCGCCATTCCCCAACAGCCGAACCAGCCTAAATCCTCACGCACCTCGTGATGAACAATGCTGTTGCCGATATAAAGAATTTTCATTTACTGTCATTTCTCTCTTTATTTTTAATTTTACCGTATACAATGATTTTACCATAATAATTTTATATGTGCAAGCTGTACAATCAGCTCTAACCATCTCCTTTACTTCATCAAAGTTGAATTTTTTTGATAAAAGTAGTATTTTTTATTAGATAAGATTTAATACAGCAAGAGAGAGGATGACTTTTGTGAATACAATTTATCCCGATTGCGAAAACGGAATTATCTCCCGTATGCCGGACAATATCTACGGTTACCACGGGTGGGGCTCTGTTTGTAAGGAGGGCGGCGAGCTTTTCGCTGTATGCTCCGCACTGCGTATGCACCATATATGCCCCTTCGGAAAAACCGCGCTCTTTCGAAGTTATGACGAGGGCAAAACGTGGTCGGCTCCGATTATAGTTAATGATACGCCTCTTGACGACCGCGATGCGGGGATTATATCCCTTAAAAACGGGCAACTGCTCGTTACTTGGTTTGTTCACCCTGCTAAATTATATCTTGATAGATTTTTTAAGGACTTTATCCCCAAAAGTGCAAAGGATGAGATTTTGAGAGCCGAGCTCGGATATTGGAAGGAAAGCTGCCTGAATCCCGCTTTGGGCGGCTCTTTTCTTCGCGTTTCAAATGATTGCGGGTTCACATGGGGAGAAACAGTGCGCGTCCCCGTTTCCTCGCCGCACGGTCCCGTTCAGCTTCATAACGGCTCTATTGTTTACTTTGGTAAGCAGATGTACTCGGATAAAATAAAAAAAGGCTCGCTTGCCGTTTTCGGCAGCGGACCTGACGCGAAAAATTGGGAGCTGCTTTCATATATAGACGCGCCCGAAGGATTTAATAACGACAACTGCCACGAGCCACACCTTACCGTTCTTGAGGGCGGCAGGCTTTTAGGCAGTGTTAGGGTACAGCAAAGCGAACCTCATATTTTTACTGTTTACACCTGTTATTCGGATGATAACGCAGTATCGTGGAGCCGCCTTGTCCCTACGGGTATCGAAGGCTCGCCTCCTCACCTGATGCAGCACTCCAGCAAAGCGGTAATTTTATCGGTTGGCAGGCGAATACCCCCATACGGGGAAAGAGCATATATTAGCCGTGACGGCGGTGAAAGCTGGAGCGAGGAATACATACTGCAAAACGATGCGCCCAATAATGACCTTGGTTACCCCTGTAGCGTTGAACTGCAGGATAAAAGCATACTAACGGTCTACTATCAATATGAAAAAGGCGATACAAACGCCTCGTTTTTGTACTCTAAATGGAGTCTGTAAAACGGCAAGCAAATTTTTTCCTTAACGTTTATAACGCCTTGTTCCCTGAGTAATGTGTCTGCTTTATTAAATACATTCCTTTTCTGATTTTTCCTCTATAATATAGGCCTTTACAAATTCGATTGGAAGCTCAGTACGCTGTGCGGTTTCTTCAACAGATAGCCCCTGACCGATAAAACGCCTGACTACGGCCTCCATTTTCTCACCGACTTCGATAATATGCATATCCGGATCATAAAAACGAATTGCTCTTTGTCCCCATGAATATAGAGTCACACTATGAACATATTGAACGTTATAGGATTTGAGCCTTTCTACAAATTCATCGAAGCGCTCTTCTTCAAAATAAAGCTCAAAGTTCTTCGATTCTCTCAAAACCTCGTTCCCGGTTACATGAATGAAGTCCGCCCATGATTGCTTGGTTTGCAGTGAGAAGTCTCCTTCAAAGGTGATATTTGCCCCGAAGTTCAGTATTACCTTTTGATTTAATACTTCCTCATAAAACCTTCTTGATATTGAGATATCCTCAACAACTATTAGCGGTGATTTGTATTTCATAAATAATCTCCTTTGAAGTTATATTAAATTCTGCAGTCTTTGGAGGCTTGATTTATGTATTGAAGAGCTGAGCATTACATAATCAGCTTTTTAATTTATTTCTATGCTTTTTAATCAAAGCTTCTATTATGAATATCGTTAATATAAAGATACAAAACACCATTAAAACGGATTTTATCCTTGTTGCCGTGCCCGCTGACATAACAAGCTCCCTCCCGAAATCGGCACAAGTGAGCATAAATATTGTACAGATGTTTTCGAAATAATCAAAAATCGCAAGGAGCACGGGAAAAGCGTAAAACAATGCCTTTCCCTTGCCTAATTTCTTAAATAATGAACAAAAAAACAACAGGTACACTATCGGGAAAATAAAATCCAGCGGCAGCTGAAAATGCAAATAGATATTTCTCCCCTTAGGTGTGAGTAAAAAAACAAACTCCCTTGCCTGAGCATAGGTGTAGCCGAAGCTGTTCATATCGAAGCATCTAAGCCCTTGCGTCGTGCTTTCAATAGCAGGGATAAAAATAAAATTCATAACACCCATAATAATAAAGGTCAACACACCGCTCACCGCGATAAGCTTCGTGAGATGCTTGTTCGATATTTTATTCATTTGCTTCTCCTATTGGCGCAAAGCGCTCTTCTTATATTATTAATTAAGTATTTAAAAATTTCTTAAATATTCTCTGTTTAATGCTTGTAAGTGAAAGCTTGCGCTATCTAAAAATTTATCCTTGTTTCTCCCGGTTCAAGAGTCCTTTTAATATCCTCGTAAATCAATTGAGCCTCGACTCCCTCGGGGATATTAACTTCGATATACCCCTCGTTTCTGTCAATCCTTACGCAAATAATACCTTTTGAGGTTGTAACCGTACCCGAAACGGTTTTTATCCGGGAAGAAGCCACGGGGGCAATTATGATATTCGTGTATCCGACACAGCCCTGTGCCTGCCTAATGCCTAAAAGATAATAAAATAAATATCTAACCGCCGCACCGAACATAGGATGGGACATTGAGCGTGGAGTATCCCAATCCTCCCAGATTGTCGTGGCATTTTTGTTTATCATATGACCGAATGACGGAAACTTTTCAGCCGTCAAAAGACGAATGGCAAGCTGTGAACAATTTTTTTCAAACAGTAATTTTATCACTATATCAGTCCCGAATATTCCTGTATTGAATACTCCTGCTTCGTCAAGAGCTTTTTTAAGGTTAGCAAAGGTCCTCTCATCACCCATATCAAGATCACACGCGAAGGCGTTCGCGCTGTTTTTATTTTCGTTAAAATCACCTGTTTTTTCATCGAAATATTCTCGGTAAAGTGCAGATACTTTACGCTCCTTTATGCTTTGAAGTGTGCCTATTACCTCTTTTTTACCTATTACTCTTGCGATTTCCATAACACGATTTAAGGATTTAATGTAGAAATAGTTGTTGACAAACGGCTCGGGGATATCCGGCAGCTTTCCGTTTTCAGAGCCGGGCACGCACCATTCTCCCAAATGCCATTCTCCCGGTTGGTCATCAAATACAAGGTCATCCTTGCTGTGCGCCTCAAGATAGTCAAAATATCTTAGCATTTGAAGAAAGTATTTTTCCATAGGCTTTGTGTCACCGTAAGTCTTGTAAAAAACATAGGGCACCTCGACAATAGCACAGCCCCAGCCGCCCGGACCTCCTCCGCAATGCGTATAAGGTGCGGTATATTGGACGTGACCCGATTTTCTGTCCTGACAATCTGAAATATCCTCCATCCATTTTAGGTAAAACTGCTTGCTGTCCAAAACAAGCATAGACGTTTCACAGGTAAGCTGACCGTCGCCCGTATAGCCTCGCCTCTCTATATGCGGGCAATCGGAGGGTATTCCCGCATGCATGTTGCAAAGCTGGGTACGTAAATATGCATCGTACAATCGGTTGAGAATATTGTTGTCTGAGTAAAAAGATGAGGTCACAGGAATATCTGAATGAATTACATCACAGCGCAAAAGCTCCGCTTCCTTAGAAACCTCTATGTACCTGAAGCCGAACCATGTAAAGAGCAAAGTATATTCTCTTTCTTTCCCGTCTGCGATAAAACGGCAGCCTTGTCCGTGGCTCCATTGTTCGTTTATCGTGTTATCGTTATTTATTTCCTCTGAAACCCGAGCAAAAAATTCAGCCTTTTTGTTGACACAGCGAAAAACCGGCATTCCCGTGATATTTTCGCCCAAATCATATGTGCGAAAGCCCCCCGCCTCGTTAATCAGCTTTGGTTTTATTGAGCGTATAACCTTGTCTGACGGACAGTCTTGTGTATAGAATTCACTTTCGGGAATTGTTGTAATTTCAACATTTTCCCATGCTTCATTATTATAATTCGGTATAACCGAAAAAGCCTTATAATCATATTTTAGATAATCCTGAACCTCGCCCTTTGTGAGACTGTATTGCGAAATCGGACTTTCACAACAGCGAAGGCTCTCGTCCGATATTACCGTCTTATCGCAAAGCTCTATTTTATAACAAAGCTTGCATTCACCGTAAGGTCTATACCAGCCCGGTCCGAGAATAACAACAATCTCGTTACTTCCCTGTTTTATATACTGTGATATGTCATATTTTACGCAATAAATGCGAAAAGCCAGCTGCTCGCCATGCGTCTTAAAACAATGGCATTGCTCATAATGATGATAATGACTGTTAACAGGAACAAAGAGCTCGTCCGAAACTCTTTCAAAGTTAATATAAAGCGCAAAAAAACCAAGCCCGCATATAGTAATTGTTGCCTCCCTTGCTTTGTTTACCTCAAACTCTCCCCTGATACACGGCGATATACAGCATGAGTTTTTTGCCTTAACCCACTTTGCATTTTTGAACATTTCTTGTTGAGTCATTTACAGCTTCCTTTCGTGTTTCTATTGTAAGAGATATGTAAACCATTTTTAAATACTGTGATAAATGTACTACAATAAGTCTAAAGCATTACTTTTTAAGATAATCACGCAGCAGCTGTACCCAATCGGTCTGTAAAATATCAAAGCCCTTGTCCCGAAACCAGCCCCAGCCTTTATCCATATCTTCACAAAGCGCGATATCGTCTGTATGACCCGCGCTGATATTTGCCCTTTCGTCATATACTATTGCATTGCCCCAAAGCAGCAGACCGTTATCGTGCATATGTTTTATATATTCATCGGCAACAACCGGAGAGTTGTCCGAAGAAAACAGAACCTCGGCTCCGATGTAATTAATATTTCTCTTCAGAAGCTCTTCGGTGCACTCATCCTTTTCTGATATCATAGGCATATACATTAAGTCGGGAGCCGCTCTCTCTACGGCTGAAATGTATTTTTCATCAGGTCTTGTTTTAATGATAACCTGCTTTTCCACGCCGCATTTGCGTATCATAGCGGATATTTCATCGGGATAGGTCCAGAACTTGTCCACGTTTATGTAGCACTTACCCTTAAGAAGCATTAGAGCTTCCTGCAGTTTGCTGACATGATAGTGCGTTTTAACATTATCCTGATTGACAAAACGTAAATTGTCTACCGACCTTGAGCCTCTCATTGATATCAGACGTTTTGTTTTTAAGTGAGCGGGCTCCATCATCGGATGGAACGCGTACAGCACGCCGTCACGGCTACGGCTTACATCGAGTTCGATTATATCGGCGCCCTGAAGCAGCGCTATATTATACGCCGCGAGAGTATTACACGGGATATTTGCGCCCGACACACCGCGGTGCCCGGCTATGAGCATTCGCTCGCCCTGCCTGCGCGACAGCTTATCGTTAAAATTCATTTATTTAATCAATCCCTTCGCTTCGGCAATAGTAATTACTGCGTCTCCTGTATCAGTTCTGGCGCGAGGCTGAATAGACAACGTCGATATTCTTCTTAAAGAGGTTTGAATCGTATTTGGGAAGCCATGAGTCGCCCGCGCGTGTATTTTTTGAGAAGCCTGTCATATCTGCTGCAACCGACATTTCGGAAAGTCCTATTAATTTACCGTCTTCTTTATATACCATGTTAAAAAACGCGTGGTGACCTATTTCGGTAACGCTTGAAGGAATAAACATATAAGTTATGCCTCTGTCCCAGGTGAAAGCATCCGAGCCTATGCTCAGAAGTCCTTCCGGCAGGGATTTATATGTATTTAAAAGCTTTGACGCGCTTTCAAACACAGTGTCGGCAACTGTGTGTTCTGATGTGTATGAATAAATTTCTCCAAGCCTTTCACATTTAAAAAAGGCCATTGTCTCAATAATTTTTACCCCCTCCGGGATGAATATTCCCGTAATGTCGGTGTACGAAAAAGCAAGCTTTCCTATTTTTGTGACCGTTGACGGAAGAACGTAAAAGCCGACCTTTTTATTGTAGTCGTCAATAAAAGCCTCGTAATCCTTAACACCCGTCAGCCTCGTGAGCTTTTCAACCGTCTTTGCTCCATCACCCTTAAGCTGTTTCATATCCGTGCCGTTAAGCCGGCACGTATTAAGAAGCATTACGGCATTATTGAAGTCATCGTTATTAATACTGCCGTCTTCAGGGAGCGTATAATCATAGCCTGACTGCTTTGCAAGATAAATATTATGAGCGTCGGGGTAACATATAATCTCAGTTTTGCCCTTGTCATAAAGTACACCGTTTATATCACAATAATAGGGGTTAGCATCATCTACAAAAATGTTTTCAAGATTGCGACAGCTGTAAAAGGCTTTGCCGTCTATTTCTTTTATATCCTTACCTAAGCTAACGCTAACGAGCTTTTCATCACAATTAAAGGCATATTCGTGAAGAGCTGTTACCGGCCTTGAAGGGTCATTGTAGGCATAGTCGACGTCAACACTTGTTACCTTGTTGGGGTTCGAGTACTTTATAAGCTCGTATCCTCCGTTTTTAGCCTCGCCGTA
>CAZPPO010000045.1:0-5101 GCA_964588475.1 uncultured Eubacteriales bacterium | reverse complement strand
CGTATTTATAGGTTTCTTTGTGAACGGCTCTAATACTCAAGTAAATGGAAATGCTGATTGCAACAACAATAACAAAAACTATTACAACCTTAATCTTTGCCGAAATATGTTTATCCTTTATTCTCGGTGCCTGTAAACCTTCAATTGTGTATGTCCATATCTCTTCGGCGGGTATTGGCTGTGAGTAGACGTTTTCTTCAACATTTACAGGACCTTCGGCCTTTTTGTTTCTATTTTTCGC
Source organism: uncultured Eubacteriales bacterium (assembly GCA_964588475.1). Lineage (GTDB taxonomy): Bacteria > Bacillota > Clostridia > Oscillospirales > Acutalibacteraceae > DTU089. The sequence continues at coordinate 4,860 of CAZPPO010000045.1, read as the reverse complement.
CAATTACAGACACCCCTTTCCCACTGGGCAAATTCGTTTCTTTCTTGGTATCGAGACGCCCTTCGGCCATAGCCTCGGTAACCTCCTGGCGGCGGCGCAGTACTTCAATAACCTTTCTTTGCTTGTCGTCATCGTAATCCCAAAAAAAGTAGGGAATGGTCATAAGCAAATAGCCTGCTATATCAAGAATCATGGGAATGACTATTATTTTAATTCTTGATTCATCTATAAAGAGAATATCCCAGTTGCTGTTAAAGCCGTATTTTAAAAGAAGAAGAGGAATAACAATACCCACAAGGCTCGTTATGGGACCTGTAAACCAACCGAATACACCCGAAAAGCTTTCAAGACGTTCTCCCGAAAGGTACATCTGGTAGTCGTTAATCTGAATGTTCATATCCTTGTTTATGGACTTAGGAACTGTAGAGCAAGCCTCCATAATTATAAGCATACCTACGCTTACCGTGCCGCAAAGTGTAAGATTGTCGCCGAACATTAGAAAACATCCGACTACTATCGAGTACCCGAGTGCGCGAATAAGCTGATAAAAAATCATAATCTGCTTGTAACTGAAATGTTTTTTGAAATATGGCGTAAAGAAATCGGGGGGAGTGCCGGCAAAGCTCACTACGGTTGTTATAAGGCTGTATGCAAGACCGCTTAAGCGGAAGGTATACAGATAAAGGATAGTGGAAAACGCAAGCATACCGTTACCTAAGGAATCAAGAAGTCCTACTATTGTATTAATCCACTTGTATTTGTTATACATAACACCGGTCATGCCCTCCCAAAAGCTTATCTGAATTTTCTTTTCAAGAGGCGGCTGAGGAATGCGTTCTTTGATTTTGCCTGCAAATACAAAGGTCAGTGAAGCAAAGAAAAGGAAGGTAAAGGGTACAACATATTTGAAAACAGCAATATCAGCCCATTCGTCCTTGCAAAATCCAATGAGTACGGGTATTATTATCGCTACAATCGAGTGGAAAAGGTGAGAAATTTTGATAGGGAATGTACGCACCATAATTCTTTCTTTCGGGTCGGGGCTTACATTCTCTGCGCAGGTTTCAAGCTGATTTACAAATCCGTAAATATTATAAACCGAAAAGAGAAGGTTTGCGAGCCAAACACGCCTTGTAACATCGCCTATATTGTAGAAAGGAAGCCAGCCAATAAGAAAAACCATTATTGTTTTTGGTACAAAGTCGCTGTAAAGAGAATATTTGTACCTTCCGTATTTCGGAACAAGCTTTTTCCGCCAGAAAATGTTACGCGCGCCGCCCCAACCGTTGCAAAGAATGTTTGTACCGAGAATTTTTATGGCAGAAACACAATTAATGCCTTCAAGCGAATTCAGATAGCCTGCAAATCCGCTTGAGGCATTAAGCATACCGCTGAAATCTCCCAGTAACATAACAAGACCCACGGCAATCATCGTGAAATAGAGTCCGTAAAGCTTACGCTCCGTTTTTTTCGCAAGAATTCCTAAATTATCTGCAATTATCCAGCTAAGAAGCGTCCACAAATAACTCAAAGGCATATTAATTATACTTATAACCGAATAAGTAAGGTAGGGCAGCTTGTAGTGATACATCATCAGGTAGCAGCCTGCCGCAAATGAGATATATTTACTCAGGGCCTGCGCTCCCGCATAGTTGCCGCCTATGCCTAAGGTAATGTCAAAGTATTCCTTGTATGAAACGTACTTACCCTGTGGAGGAGTTTTCCAATAGGTTTTCATATTCCGAAGCAGATGCTTTTTCTTCGCTTCGCCGTTTTCCTTGCTCATAGCTTCCCTCCGATAAATATTTATTATTTAACAGTTAAATTATATTTGCCGTAAAATTATGAGTCAATGATATAAAACCGGGAAGTCTTAAAAAGCCCAATAGAGCCTAAAACGAATTAGGAATAAATATAATAAGCACTTACCTTAGGCGGTTTGCAAACGGTAAGTGCAAGTTAGCCTTAAATGAATGTTAACCCTTTTTTCGTACAGTGTCAAGAGCTGACGTGAGCTTGTTTTCGAGTATTAATGTCCAAAGCGCTGCGTAACCATCTCATATTCACTTGCTACAGCAATACTAATCATTTTTGTCCTTTGTTTTTTCTAATATTTTTGCAACCGGAAAGAGCCAATCGCCATCAAAATACTCTATCATGCACCTGTCACATACAAATTTTTCCTTTATTTAAATTATTATTACACTTCCTGCCGATATATAGTCAATGCTGTCACCCATAACAGCTTTTAGCCTTTCATAGGCTCCAACGCCCGTACAGTGACCTGTATAAAACCTTGCTTTTGTACCAATTAGATATTTACCGATTCTATCTAACGTATCAGAATCCTCGTTTTTGCCGGAACGGCTGGAAAGATGAAATCCTCCTATCACATAGTCGGGCATTCGTCCTTTAATTGTGTGAAAATGCTCAAGTATATTTATTATGCCGTTATGAGAGCAGCCGGTTATTAAAATAATCTTCCCGTCTTCTTCAATCACAAGGTTTTGTTCGTGTCCAAAGGTATCCTTCACCATCTGCCCGTTGCTCTCGGTAAGCAGCCCTTTGTTTGATTTTGGTTGAGATTCTTTTTGCCTTATTTTTGAGAACAGCCATACCCCGTTGTCTATAAAATACTCGTGCAGGGTAAAGATAATTTGATTATGCTGCTCTAAATCCTTATCTATACCGATAAATTCCGTTTTGCCGTTTGAACGTAGCGCGTAATGATTTTCAAATGCCTGTTGGAGAATGTATACGCTTGCTTTTCTGTTTTCCCGTAAAAAAGCCTTTAGTCCTCCGCCATGGTCGTAATGGCCGTGTGAAATTACAAGAAAATCAATATCGGCAATATTTACATCAAGCCTTTTCGCATTTTGAAGAAACAAGTCGCTTGCGCCAACATCAAACAATATTTTATGTCTGCTCGTTTCTAAATATAAGCTAAGACCATGCTCGTTGCCATAGTCCTTTGAAGCAGATGTATTTTCCACTATAGTTTTAATTATCATATCCTTCGCCCCTGTGCCGCCCTTGACTCTTAGCGAGCCATTGTCATTTAATCATCTTTGTGACTGTGAAAGCCCGGATGAAATTCGTTAAGCAAATTGAGCCGATTATCTGAAAACGCATCAATGTTTTTTTGTGCTGTTCCCGATATTGCTTTGTATATCAACACCTCTGCTTTGCTTAGAACCTTTTCGGCATTTTCACCGCAGTGCAAGGTCAGCAAAGCTTTAACTCCATGGTCAGCTATTACCTGCGCGGCTCTTACTCCCGCTCCTCCTTGATCCGCAACCGCTGTATTATCAAGGTAATAGCTTTCTTTCGTCTGTGTATTATAAAAAAGAAAATACGGGGCACGTCCAAAAGATACACACACATTGGACTTAAGACTTTTTTCATCTACCGGAATCGCTATTTTCATAAGAACCTCCGTTCCTCTAATTATTTACAAGCTATTTCTCGCAAAGCAACTGGATATAAATCAGCCGTCTTTACTCCTCATTATCTAACTACTTTGAGCATGTCTATGCCTATGGCAGCCACGGCCACAGCCGTTGCCCAATCCTTCGCAAAGGCGATATTCACCACCCTCAATTAACAGTACCCTTGCGTTAACTAATGCTTCAGCCAACTTTTTTCTGGCCTCGATATAAATACCTTGAACTGTACTGCGTGCCACATTCATCTGAATTGAGCACTCCTCTTGTGTAAAGCCCTCTAAATCAATAAGTCTTATGGCTTCATACTCATCAACGGTCATAACCACATAATTATTTTCATCCGCAGGCAAGTCAAGAGGTCCGAATCTGTTTTGCTCTGGCAAACAGCAAACTTTTCTCCATTTCATAGGTCTTGCCATTACTACACCTTCATTTCAATCAGAAATAACCGGAGCGTCCTCCAGTTACGCTGTTATTATAAATCCTCTAATTGCTTATCAATGAGTTCGAGTCTTTCCTGCAATAAGACCCTCTGTTCTTTGAGCAACTCTTTTTGTGTTTTTTGAGCAGACACATTTACTGCAAAGCCTCTGCCAAATCCGCGACCGAAAGCGCGTCTGCAAGCAAAGCCAAGCCCTGCTCCCATTGTTATACAGGCTCCATACTTTGCAATATTGGCCCCTGTACAAAGACCAAATCCTCTTCCGGTTTTTGGTCCTGCACCTCTCGGCCCGGTTTTGTCCATTCCGGGCATCCTATTCACCCCCTTTTTTATTTATGACATATGCCATCTATTTTTTATTATACACGTTTTATGGCATATGTCAATAACTTTTTTAAAAATTTAACTGCCCGCCGAATCGTATTCCCGGCGGGTAGTCGAATTTAATAACGGATACTCAATCCTGATTTCTACATATAAAGTTGTTATTGCATAATTGCGCATTTTATGATATACTTATTTGGGTATAATTGATAAAAATACGAATTAATTGTGAAATCGGAGACATGATGAAACTTAAAATTAATCATAGATGGTTACTCCTTGTTGCGCCGTTAATTGCCGTGATTTGGCTCTTGGTAATTTATTTTATCAAGGGCATTTATCCGTTCGGCTCGGGTACTGTCATCGACTATGATTTGTACCAGGGCGGTGTGCCGTCTCTTTTTTATGTATACGATGCGTTGCACTCGGGCAGTTTTTTTTATGATTTTTCTACCGCTGGAGGCTTTGGCAGGGATACTCTGCTTTCGCTTTTTGCGCCGGACAATCTTTTTATGTTTTTTTTCAGTCGGGATATGATAATAAATGCGATATCGCTGTTGTTGATTATAAAACTTGCCCTTATATCCTTTACAGCGTCGTATTCTTTTTCAAAAATATTTAATACGCTTCCTATGCCGTGGGTTATTT
>CAZPPO010000044.1:9152-13289 GCA_964588475.1 uncultured Eubacteriales bacterium | reverse complement strand
GAACGCAATAGATTGCGCGAAAATCTGTTAAGGGCGTTTACCGAGTCCTTAAGCATTTTGACAAGACCGTCATAGCCGTACGCCTCCCACAAATCCTTAAAGAGGGAGCCCCCCTGGACGCTTTTTTTCGCTGCAATTGCTTTTTTTTCGGGAGCGGATTGTTTTTCGGATACTTCCGCTTTATCTTCCGCGTTATATTCCGCTTGCTTTTCGGCTTGCTTTTTGGCTTGCTTTTCGGCTTGCTTTTCTTTTGATTTTTCTTCCTTATGAGTTTTCTTATTTTTTTGCTGTACAGTCAGCGGAAGTAAATTAATCTTAAAAAACAGCCATTTTACAGTCAGGTTGATATATTCGCTGTACTCAATGAGCACCGACAATCTTATTGACAAAATCAAAATAAAGAAAGCTATTATTGCAAGTACGGTTATCAAAAAAGGCAAAAGCTCACCTCCCCTGTAATTTATTCACGTGTTTTCAGAAATTCCGTTTTCAGTTGACCGATATCAGAATCCGAATCAGTCATCAAAACACTTGTATCACCTTCAGGCAGCTGCGGTAGATCCTTTAGAGTTGTAAGTGAAAAGCAGCGTAAAAAGTTCGTTGTCGTCCCATACAAAATCGGTCTGCCCGGTAGATCAAGCCTTCCCTTTTCCTCAATAAGTCCCTTTTGACAAAGTGTTGATATAACCCCCGCGCACTCTACACCTCTTATTTGGTCTATATATGATTTTGTTATAGGCTGATTATACGCTACTATTGCCAAAACCTCAAATGCCGCCTGTGAGAGAGGCGTATCCCTTTTAATTTCAAGAGTTGCTCTAACTTCATTCTCAAATTCCTTACGACTGCAAAGCTGATATTTCGTCTCAAGCCTTAAAAGGCATACTCCGCTGTCCCTCTCTTCGAGCTTTGCAGCTAAATTGGATAAAAGCTCTTTTGTATCCTCGACCGAAATCTCCAGAACTTCGGCTATCTTAGCACAGTCTATAGGCTCTGCCGCAGCGAAAAGGATTGCTTCGATAGCGGCCAATATTTTTTTTCCGTTCAAGACATCTCCAACTCCTTGTTTTCTAACAACATTATTGACGCTTCCTCGCCCGAGCCCGAGATATATATAGTCTTGCTTCTTGCAAGCTCAAGTATGGCTAAAAATACAGCAATAAGATCCGAGCGCGATTTAGAAGTCTTCAGTATGGATTTGATGTGCTTTATTTTCCCTCTCTTAAGGGTTTTTACGATATACTCGATTTTAGAGGTTACGGAAACTATTTTTCTTGAGACAATTGACCTGAATGACTCCGCAGGTGGCGGCAGGCGTCTGAGTTTACGGCCGGCAACCGTTGAGTAAGCCTGAAAAAGCTGAGACGATTCGTGCAGCCTTGTATAGGTTAAATCTATCTGTATAGGCTCGGGTGCTCTTTCAATATAGCCAAAACCGTCTGTCTTCACGGAAAGCTCGGCAGCTAAAAGCTTACAATCGCGATAACCGATAAGCTCCGCAGTTAGCTCCCGTTTAAGCTGCTGCACCTCCTCATGAACGGGAAGAAGCGATACGGTTTTTATGTAGACAAGACGCGCAGCCATTTCAAGGAAATCGCTTGCCACCTCAAGATTAATTTTGCGCATTTTCTCAACATATGACAGATACTGCTCCACAAGCTCAAAAATCGGTATATCTGAAATGTCAAGCTTATGCTTGTTAATTAAATGAAGGAGCAAATCGAGAGGTCCTTCAAAGATATCGAGTTTATAAGATAATTTTTCCATATCCACTTCAAACAAATAAATTAACAATCAGCGATGATATGCGGTTAATTCCCGTAAAAACGAAACCGGACAACCACATCAGCGGTGTAGAAAGAACACCCGTAAAAATTAAAACGAGTACGCCAATCATTATATACCTTTCATATTGCATTATCTTGTAATAATGTCTTGCGGGTATTAATAGTGTCAGAAGGCGTGAGCCGTCAAGCGGAGGGATGGGAAGAAGATTGAAAACACCCAAAGAAATGTTAATTATTGCAGCAAAGCTGAAAAACGTCATGATACTTGCTAATACAGGAGACTGACCTCTTAGAAAATAAACCAAAAGAATATTATATATAAGCATAAAGAAAAACGCGGTAATAATATTTGAAAGCGGACCCGCTAATGCTGTCAGAGCCATTCCTCCCCGAGGGTTTTTAAAGTTTCTCATATTGACCTGAACGGGCTTTGCATATCCGAAGCCGACAAGAAAAATCATAATCGAACCAATAGGATCAAGATGTTTTAAGGGATTAATAGTAAGTCTTCCTGAAAGTCGCGGAGTTTGGTCTCCAAGCCATGTTGCCACCTTAGCGTGCGCGAACTCATGTATAGGAAGCGTACAAAACAGCACAAAAAGTATGGCGCACAGGGAAATCAAGAGTTCAAGAAAGGTCATCTCTCCTTGTAAATAATCAAAAAAATCTCTAATCATGGCAATCTCCTATTTTTTAAGCATTATAACTCTGTCTATACCGTTTTCATCCTTAATAATTTTACCGCCTGTGGAAATATTCAAAAAAAAGCTCAGAACTCCTCTAATTTGATTATCTGCGCATTCCATTGCAAGAATACCGCCCTTATGAAGGCAATCGAACCAAGAAGCTGATATTGTATTATAAAAGTCAAGTCCGTCTATACCCCCGTCAAGAGCTATTTTAGGTTCAAAGGAAATTTCGCGCTGAAGGGATTCAATATCATAGGTAGGCACATACGGAGGGTTTGTAACTATAACATCCGGGTCAGGCAGTCCAAAATGTTTGGAGCCCTTTTTTATATCGCCTTGAACAAGCTCAACATTAAAAAGATTATGAAGCTTTATATTTTGCCTTGCATAGTAATTAGCTTCATCGGAAATTTCAAATAAATACACACGGCAATTAGGAAAAAACTTAGCAATACTTATTCCGACACAGCCGCTTCCGCTGCAAAGGTCATAAACCACCTTACCGCCCGTTTTTTTAAGATGTTCAATAGCAATGCGCGGCAAAATCTCAGTCTCGGGCCGAGGAATAAGAACACCTTTGCCGACCTTGAATTTAAGAGAAAAAAAGTCCCACTCTCCAAGTATATATTGAAGTGGCTCACCTGTGCTTCTTCGATCAACGCAATCGTTAAACCTTTTTAGCTTAAGTCCGTCAACATTTTCACGGTTTTTCATCAGAAGCTCAGTCTCATTTAGGGAAAAGCAAAATTCCACAAGCTGTCTTGCGTCAAATTCGGCATTTTCACAGCCGCTGTCAAGAAGAATTTTTACGGCATCGCGGTACGCTGAATAAGCATTCAAATTGCATCATCCTCCGGATTTTCTGTAATAACGGCCTTTAAGGCTTCTATGCCAACCTCAATTATATCATCGGAAGGCTCGCTTGTTGTAAGCCTTTGCATCCAAAGTCCCGGTGCGGATAAGACCTTCGTTACTATATTTTCGTGCTTACCCGCATATCTTATAAATTCGTAGCCCAAGCCCATAATAAAGGGAAGAATTAAAAGCTTTGTGATGGTCCAGATTAAACGGTTGTCATCTATATCCTCAAACACAAGTGTTATTGAAGATGATATAAGTACACTGATAATAAGAATAACGAAGATGAAGCTCGTGCCGCAGCGCGGGTGAAAACGCGTTTGCTCCCTTACATTTTCACAAGTCAACTCAAGGCCTTTTTCATAGCATGTTATTGTCTTGTGCTCAGCTGCGTGATACATAAAAACCTTTTTAATCTCGGGAATTTTTGATACGGCAAAAATATATAAAACGAAAATGACCATTCGTATAACGCCCTCAAACAACGGATGAAATCTTTCAATTAAGCCTTCCAGCAAATATTTGTCCGCAAGGTCGACAAGCAGTGAGGGTAAATAGAAAAACATAAGAAATGCGAGAGCAAATCCAACAAATGCCGATACAGCCGTGATGATTTTCATCATGTTTTTGCCTAAATGCTCAGAAACCCATTTGTCTGTTTTTGACATTTTTCCCTTTTCCGCTTCCGAATCAAAACCGGCCTTTTCTGCCGACTTGGTCATACACATAAAACCGAAAACCATAGATTCGACGAAATTGACGACTCCTCTTATCAGTGGGAAACCCGCAATCTTAACGCGGTC
>CAZPPO010000044.1:585-9142 GCA_964588475.1 uncultured Eubacteriales bacterium | reverse complement strand
CCTTCTAAACTCCTGCTTTTCGGTTTCTATTGTGCCGTCGGGAAGTCGCACAGACATATACGCCCCCTTAGGCCCTTGCATCATAATTCCCTCAATAAGCGCTTGTCCGCCGACAGAGGTTTTATGTAGCTTCGCTTTATCCTTTTTGTTACTCATTTGGTTGAGACCTTTCCTCTGCTGTATTTGTTATGACCGGCAAAATCGGCAATGTTACGGTAACCGAGGTGCCCAAGCCAAGCTCGCTTTCAAATGTTATCGTACCGCCGTGCCTTCTAATTATCTCATCGCAAACGGCAAGCCCTATCCCCGAGCCCCTGACGGAAATATTTGCCTTAAAAAATTTCTCAGTTACTCTCGGCAAATCCTCCACAGCTATTCCACAGCCGTTGTCTGAAATACAAACCGACAGCAAGCTCCCGTTTACATCAGCCGATACATTGATTATCCCACCTTGACTTGAGTATTTAATGGCATTGTCAAGAATATTCACAAATACCTGCTTAATTCTGTCGGGGTCACCGTTTATGGGTGAAGGTAAATCGGTGGCGGCATAATTAAGCTCCATTCCCTCGCGTTTTGCACGCTCTTTAAAAACATAAACGGCTTCATCAAGCTCGGCAAGAATATCCATCTTTTCAAATCTCAAAGAAAATGAACCCGCCTGCATACGCGAAAAATCTAGCAACTCCTCTAACAACTGAGAAAGCCTGTCTGACTCCCGAATAATTACTGAAATACCGCGCTTTGTAAGCTCCTTATCGTTATCGGAAATATCGAGAAGCGTTTCACCCCAGCCCTTAATTGCTGTAAGCGGTGTGCGAAGTTCGTGAGAAACCGTTGAAATAAAATCGTTTTTCAGCTTTTCTGATGCCTTAAGCTCGTTAATCATATTATTTATGGCAGAAGAGAGCTCTCCGATTTCATCATCGCCCTTTGCCTCAATTTCAACATTCAAATCGCCCTTTGCTATACGAGAGGCAATTTCACCGATTCTTTGAACAGGGCGTACAATAGACTGAATAAAAAACATACCAGACAAATAAACAAGCAAAAGAGAAACCACAAGCGCAAGAATAATGATAAGCGAGGTTACAATAAGCCTTCTGTTTACCTCTTCAAGAGAAGAAATAAAGCGAACTCCTCCCTTAAATGTGCTGTCACTACTTCCCGGAAAAACCATCGAGACCGACATAATAGACTCGCCGTTTGAATTTCGTCCAGTCCAATGAGCTATGCCGGTTTCCGATTTAGTTGCCCCTGTCATATCAGATAAATCAAACGCGGTAAGTTCGACAGAAAAACCCGTTGTAGTTGCTATAACATTTCCGTATTTATCAAAAACCCATACATCTATATGGTCCTTGTTTTCAAAATTATCAATAAACTGCTTTGCCGCTGACTTAAATGAGTCCTCCGTACCGTTTAAATATGGTCTGAAGAATGCGGATACATTATCATTGGCATTGCTAACAAGGAAATTATAAACATAGTTGCTATAATAAGCCCTTGTTACACTTAAAATAATCGCAGCAAGAAGCAGAAATAAAAGAGCGGTAACGATAAGTGAATTGAACACCCACCGTCTTGATATACCGCGTAATTTCATTATCTCAACCTCCGTTCAGCCTGCTTTATTCAACCCATTTGTAACCGTAACCCCAAATTGTAGTTAAATGCTTGGGGACGGAGGGTTCATCCTCCAACTTCATTCTCAGTCTTCTGATGTTTACATCAACAACCTTTTCATCTCCGTAATATGAAGCACCCCAGACACTTTCAAGAATTTTGTTCCTTTCAAGCGGCTTTCCGGGATTTGTAAAGAAATATTCTATTATTTGAAACTCTACCTGAGTCAGTTCAATATATGTACCGTTTTTAGAAAGAGTTCTGTTTCTTAAATTTAACTCAAACGGCCCTAAATCAATAATATCACCGTTTTCGTCCTCCTTGGAGCCTTTATTCATTGATACGCGCCTATATACGGCGTCTACCCTTGCCATAAGCTCCGAGGGAGAAAAAGGCTTTGTAATGTAATCGTCAGCTCCCATTAACAATCCCGAAACCTTATCCATCTCCTGAGTCTTTGCGGTTAGAATTATAATGCCGACATTGCTACTTGTTTGACGCAGCTTCTTACAGACCTCAAGACCGTCTAAAACAGGCATCATTATGTCAAGCAGTACTACATCAAAATTGCCGCCCTTGCTGAAGTATTCGTCAAGGGCCTGTTTTCCGTCTGCCGCTTCAACAACATTATAGCCGCCTCTTACGAGTGTGATCGCGATTATTTCTCTTATGGAAGCCTCGTCTTCCGCAACAAGAACATTCTTCATAATGACCCCTTCATATAAATATTATATTTTCAGATATATAGTCTGCCGTAATTGCGTATGAAGCGCCTGCTGCATATATTTTGCACCAGTAATTCCCGTTCTCTGCGCTCGCCACTAAGGAATAGCCTTTTAAGACCTTGGTTACATCGGGGCTGAAGTATAATACAAATAAATCATCTGTGTATTCGTTCGTCTTATAATCCCATTTAGAGAAAATTACATCCTTTGTTTCCCGGTCATACCTTACTGTTACATTATTTTTCCAATTGTAGCTGAACAGATATGGCGCTTGTGGATTATAAACGGTTAGCTTTTTGTCCGTTAACTGCTTCCCTTTGAGCGACATCCAGCGTATAAGTTGAATGTATGAGGCGTCGTTAGTCTCCTCACTTCCCGATAAAAGTCTTTTTTGTAATGGTCCTGCAAGCTTTGCTATAACAGGAATTTCGTTTATCCCGTCCCCATCTATATCGCTCGTATTAATTGAAATCTCTCTAAAGGTATCAATAGAAGGATTTTTAAGCAGCCTTACAAGCTTACCTTCCTTTTTTGACCAAACCACAACTTCGGTAAAAAGTCCGAAGTCACTCCTTAACAGGTCAATAAACAGCCTTGTTGTGTCACTCCCGTCGGAAGAGACAATATCCTTGCGTATTTTTGAAACGGCAGCTGTGTTAGGGTCAAGCAGCAGCTCTGAAATAAGTTTTACGGAATTATTTTCGGTAAACTTAAAAATCTTCAGATAAGGCTGTAAAACCTCGGTAGTGTTATCGATATGGAGCACACAAAGCTCGTAATACCCGTTTAAATCAAAATCAATTAGCTCCTTATATGTAAAATACTCGTTTGCTTTTGCAGAAAAGGTCAAAGCGCCGGTGCTGGATACCGTAAAATCAATAACACTTACAATTCTGGTTGTCTTGTTATCAAACAAAGACCAGGATATAATTGTTTCCATATTTCCGTCAAGATTAACGTCTTCAAACTCAATTTCGTATACCGAGCTGCCGGAGCCTTTAAGGTCTGCAACACTTGTCCAATCACCATCGACTTTGTTAAGTATGTTAACCCTCACGGAAGTTTCGGCAGCAGGGTCAACATAAAACACAAAGGCCTCTTCTTCCTCGTCACCGTCTACATCATATGTCACAAAGGAAGACAGATATTTACCCTTTGCCGGAGATTTTAATAACATATTGTTCCCCACGCTTTTCTCAAAGGCAAGCTGCAGAGCCTGCTTTTCGCCTTCAAGCCTTGGGGGTCTGACGATTTTATTCATTGGATTGCCCGATAAAAAGGAGCAGCCCGATAATGCCGTGGCTAAGATTATCAGCAAAATAATGAATGCCGGTTTTTTTGTATTCAAGCGACTGCCTCCCCTCATAATCCTTGAAAAAGTTAATCTGCCGAATAGCTTATTTCGCATGTGTATTTGCCATATGCCCAGCAGGTTGTATTACTTGTGTATACCCTCGCGTCAAATGAGTGAGTACCGCTTTCAAGCTCCTGAGACTTTAAATCAACCTCAGCAAAAATGCTGTCACCCTTTAAAAGCTCAATTGTTTCTGCAGGTCCCACAATAGTTACGATAATATTTCCGCTTTCTATCGTAACGGGATTTTCATTTACATTATTTATTATTTTAATGTTTTTTGCCGGCAATGTAAAGGTACGCTGCTCCATATTTGACATATCTATCTCAATTAAAAAGGACTTAACGTTCATACTGCTGTAGGCAATATCAGTCAGTTTTTCTGTCGGAAATGAAAATTTGTTGTTTTCTATCGAAATATCCTTAAAGTCAATAGAACCTACTATAGCGGTTTTTTTAGCTTCGTATTCCTCTACCGATACATCGAACTTATCTCTTGCCGGAGTCGCGGTGTACTTAAGCGGATTTGATAAATAATAGCTTGTTGCGTTTTTAAATACAACCTCTACAGGCAAGTTCTTGACTCCATATACAGGTAGCGTCATTGAAATATCTCCGGTTAAATTAGCCGACAGGTATTTGAAATTCTCCAAATCATTTTCATCAAGAATATGAAGCTCTGAAACAAGAGTAGTGGTACTTAGAAGTGTGCTGCTGATGCTCGCCCTGGCTATTACAGATTTGATTTTAGAAATTTCCGTGGCAGGACCGTTTATCGTAATGGTACTTACAGACAAAAGCGGTGTTCCTATCTTAAAGTCCTTTTCCGTAAGCTCAAAATCACCTTCCTTGACAATATCCGGTGATATGGAAAACTCCTGAGATTTTTCAATATCAAAATAAACTTCAACCGTCGGCTTTGACAGCCTTACAATCTCAAAATCATTACCGCTCGTTGAGGTTGCTTTTAGGTCCAACCTGTGAATACCTGCTGTTGTTACATCCTCTGTAATGGCCGAAACTGTAATATCATCGGCCGAAAGAGCACTTTGGGATACAAGGTATTTTTTACCTACAACCGTAACATCGACATAAAAGTCCGTTTCCCCGAACACCTTGAGACCGAGCTGTGTGGGAACGCTGTTTTTTGTTTCAACGGTAACCTTGACATTCGGAACAACTCTTTCGGTTTCGGGGCTTACATTTATTGCGACAAGAGTCCAGATTATTATTGCTGTAACAATAGAGAAGATAAGGACAAATTTATCATTATTGAACAAATTATTTAAGGTAATTTTTCCGGTTTTCATTTCTTACCCTCCTCATTCTCTTTTTTTGAGCCGCGCACCTTGCTTTTAGCTCGTCCTTTAATTTTTGTGCTCGAGCTGTTACTATCGGTTTTAATAAGGTATTCAGTCAAAAATTCTCTTAAATCACCGGTGGAAACACCTCTTCTGAGCTCTCCCTTGCATGCAAGAGAAATCATACCGTTTTCTTCCGAAACGACTACTACCGCCGCATCGCTGACCTCGCTCATTCCCAACGCGGCGCGGTGACGCGTTCCCAAATCGCTGTCAACCGCATCATTTTCGGTAAGGGGCAAAATACAGCCTGCGGCATAGAGTCTTGCGTCTCTGATTATCAAAGCGCCGTCATGAAGTGCCGAATTTTTAAAGAATATGCTGCTTATAAGCTCTGCTGAAGAAGCCGCGTCAATTTTTGTTCCTGTGGAAATAATATCACCCAGCGGGACTTCCCTTTCAAACACAATAAGGCCGCCGCATTGCTTTCTGCTCATGGAGGAGCTGACCTTACAAACGTCATTAATCGTTGAGAGCATAGAAGCGGTCATATCGGTATCAGTCTTAAAAGACAAAAACGAGAGGTTTTTAATTGAACGCCTTCCCACATTTTCGAGCATCTGCCTAAGCTCAGGGCTGAAAAGAATCAAGAAAATAATAATTGAGTTATCAAACAACAGCTTTAACAAATATTCACTTGCCTGCATATTGAGAAGAGACACGAACAGATAGACTATGCCGACAATAAAAATTGCCTTCAAAATTAAAAATGCGCGTGTTCCTCTTAATAGCTTTATTGAGTGATAAATCAAAACGGCGACAAGGATAACATCAAGAATATCCGACAAAAAATCAAAGCTCATTATAGCTTTACCTATTTCACGAATTAAATTGGTAAACATCTCCATATTTTTCACCGCTTCTCCGGTATTCCCGAATTTATTATTCACTCTGTTCTACTATTTCAGTATAGATTATATATATAGCAATTTCAATAAAGTATAACACAATTAAATTTATTTTGCAATTTTTGAAATGTAATTTATAGCAGTATTTAAATCTTTTTTTTCTGTATGGACCGATGGCGATAATCTTACCGCCCCCATTTGCTCTGTACCATAGGTTTTATGAGCTAAAATAGCGCAATGGTATCCTGCCCTGACTGCGATTTGATGTCTGTTAAGCTCGGCGGCAACCTGCTCGCTGTGCAAGTTATGAATGTTAAAAGCCAAAATCGGAGCAAACTCGAACATTCTGTAGTCGCTTGAATACAGTATTACATTTTTCATATCGTATAAATCCTCCCATGCCCCTCTAATAAGGGAATATTCATACTCATATATTCGGTTCAAGCCGAAATTCTTAATAAACTCAACGCCCGCGAAAACGGAGCAAATTCCGGGCACATTAAGCGTTCCGCTCTCAAGCTTATCAGGATAATCCTGCGGTTGCGTGATTTCAAAGGAACGGCTGCCCGTTCCGCCTTGTATAATTGAGTTCTTTATGCTTTCATCAAAAAGCAAAATGCCGTTGCCCTGTGCACCATACAGACCCTTATGTCCGGGCATGCAAAGGCAGTTAATTTTCATTTTTTGCATATTTATTTCAAGCACACCCGCACTTTGTGCCGCGTCGACAATAAACACAAGTCCTCTTTTTTCGGCAAGCTCGCCGAGTCTTTCCAAGGGCATCACTCTTCCGAACACATTAGACGCGTGGGTGCATACAATAAGCTTTGTGCGCGGTGTAATTGCGTCTGAAAACGCCTTAACAATCTCCTCGTCTGTTCCAAGACAATCAATTATGTCAAAGTCACATATTCCTTGTAATTTCAACTGCGAAAGAGGACGCACGACCGAATTGTGTTCAAGTGACGAGGTAAGAATATGACCTCCTTTTTCTATAACCCCTTTGATGGCAAAATTCAGAGCATATGTGCAGTTGTAAGTGAAAACCACATTCAGAGAACCATAACCGTTAAACATATCGTTTAGCTTTTCTCTTGTCTCATACACCTTTTGCGCTGCCGCTAAAGACATATCATGGCCGCTTCTGCCGGGATTGGCTCCGTAAACCGTTATTGCTTCTGTTATTGCGTTCATTACCTCTGAGGGCTTAGGATACGAGGTAGCTGCGTTATCAAGATAAATCACAAACAATCAATGACGTTGGTTGATACGCCATACACCTTAACGCCGTTCTTCTTCAGTATTGAAACAATACTCTTACAATCGCCCTCCACACAAATCAAATACCCGCAGCCCTCTCCCTTTTCGGGATAGGGATCGCGGGTTATATGAGCTTTATAGCCGTTTTTTGTCAATATATCCCTGCCCTTGGCAGCGTAAGTTACCGAGCCGACCTTAACAGCAGCTTTCCCCATAATTAACCCTCGCTTTTTTTAGCATAATATGCAGGTTATAGGGAAAAGGTTTGTACTTTTAATGTTTTTCAATCAGACATAATGAGTGGGCGCAAATACCCTCTCTTCTGCCTGTAAAGCCCATGCCCTCCTCACTGGTGGCTTTTATTCCGATAGAGTCAACCTCACAAGAAAGTGCCTGTGCAATATTTTGGCGCATTTCTTCGATATACGGACTCATTTTAGGATTCTGAGCAACTATGGTAGCGTCAATGTTTATAATGCGGTATCCGATTTTTGTAAGCATTTCGCTCGTCTGTTTAAGCAGAATAATACTGCTGATATTCTTAAACCGAGCGTCCGTGTCGGGAAAATATTTGCCGATATCCCCGAGCGCGGCAGCTCCCAGCAGACTGTCTGAAACAGCGTGAAGCAGAACATCAGCATCGGAATGCCCCGACAAGCCGACCTCATAGGGAATATCTACTCCTCCTATTATCAGTCTTCTTCCCTCACAGAAGCGGTGCGCATCATAACCGTGCCCTATTCTAAACATAGACCTTCCCTCCGTAGTCATTTGTGGATTTTATTGAGAATAGCCTCAATACACGCAAGCTTGACGCATACACAAAGAACCTCTGCCGCCTTTTTCAGCTCCTCGACCGGAGGATAAGTGGGAGCTATCCTGATATTCCTGTCATACGGGTCAATACCGTAAGGATATGTCGCTCCAACGGGGGTTAGCCTGAGACCTGCCTCCTTGCACAAGCCGCCGACTCTTAAGGCGCTGGCTCCGGTAACGTCAAGACTGATGAAATATCCTCCGCGCGGTATATTCCAGGAAGCGATATTCTTACCTGAAAGCTCCCTGTCAAGCGTATTTAGAACAACCTCAAACTTTGGCTTGAGGATTTGAGCATGATGTCTCATATGTTCCTTTAAACCGTCAAGATTTTTAAAATAACGTGCGTGTCGAAGCTGATTGATTTTGTCATAGCTGATAATCTGAACTGAAAGCCTGCTTGAAATTTCCTCGATATTTCTCGGTGAAGCACCTATAACTGATACTCCGGCACCCGGAAAGGTCATCTTTGAGGTCGACGCAAACTGTATAACCATATCCTCTGTTTTGTTTTTAATGAGCTCGGGGAATATGTTTATCAGTTTGTCAGGCTTGTCGGAAAAATCA
>CAZPPO010000044.1:260-565 GCA_964588475.1 uncultured Eubacteriales bacterium | reverse complement strand
CTCTGAAATCTTTTGCGGCGGGATGAAGCGCAGCCATTCTTCTTACAATCTCGTCCGAATATGTTATTCCCTGCGGATTCGAGTACTTTGGTATGCAGAACATTCCCTTGACGCTTTCATCCTTGATATGCTCCTCAATTTGCGCCATATCGGGCCCGTCGGAATTCATCTTGATATTTACCATTTCTATTGAGTAAAATTCGCATATTGAAAAATGACGGTCATACCCGGGGACGGGGCAAAGAAATTTTATCTTTCCTTGCTTCATCCATGGCAAACAGGAGGACACACCCTTTGTCATACAT
>CAZPPO010000044.1:0-250 GCA_964588475.1 uncultured Eubacteriales bacterium | reverse complement strand
GCAAAAGACCGAGTATCTCCGCAAAAAGACGCTTGCACTCGGAAATACCGGTAAGATTGCCGTAGTTTCTGCAATCAAGTCCCTCCTCTGTTATGTATCCCGATTCATCCGTTACGGTATTAAGTATCCCCGAAGAAAGATGAAGCTGGTCTGCTCCGGGTTTTCCTCTTGACATATCAATCTGAAGACCCTCGGCAGCAAGAGCCTCATAGCGCGCCCTTGTCGTATAATATTCTTTAAGCATCTGCTC
>CAZPPO010000043.1:9144-13395 GCA_964588475.1 uncultured Eubacteriales bacterium | reverse complement strand
TTTGACCTTGTCTACACAGCTGCAGACGGCGAAAAACACCGACCGGTGATGATACATCGCGTCGTTTTCGGCAGTATCGAGCGTTTTATCGCCATACTCACAGAGCAATATGCCGGTGCATTCCCTTGCTGGCTTGCCCCCCTGCAGGTTGTAATCCTGCCTATAGCGGACAGGCACCACGAAAGAGCCCTTGAGCTTAAAAGAGAGCTCAAAGAAATAGGAATCCGCACCCGTGTTGACGACAGAAGCGAAAAAATAGGTTATAAGATCAGAGAGGGTCAGCTTAAAAAGATACCCTATATGCTGATAGTAGGCGACAAGGAGCTGCTTGACGGAACAGTCAGCGTAAGAAGCCGTAAAGCCGGTGAACTCGGCTCGGTTTCGGTTGAGGAGTTTAAGAAAAGCTTGCTTGATGAAATCGGAACAAAAGCGCTTTAGGATAAGATGAAGCTAAGCAGTTAAGAAGCGAGCTGCTTTGCGGCACAGAGATAAAAAAACCACATTCGGGCGAAAGCCGTATGAGGTTTTTTTCTTAACTTATTACAAAAGCTTAGCGATACTTCTTTACTTCCCCTTGGCGCCGATAACCTCTTTTTTCTTCGGGCGGACACTGTTGCCTACTACCCCGAAGCTGTCAAAGGAGCTTATGAATTTTGAAAAGCTGTTAAAGCCGTACTGCTTGATGCTGAAATCAAGGAATTTCTCCTTGAGCTTATCGTTGACAAGACTTAAATTATCGATGTGACCGCTGTTCTTTTCTATAAGCTCGGATACAAACCTCTCTATTTCCTCAAGCGGGGCAGAGGTTCTGTCTCCCACCTTGTAGCCATTCTTCACCTTTGTTATGTCAAAGTCGCCTAAGCTTTGCAGGAAGGTTAAAAGCTTTGAGTAACCGTAATTTCTGACATCAAAATCAGAATAGGTCTTGCTTAAAATGTTGCCAATCTCACCTATATCGGTTATTCTGCCAGCATTAGCGTTTTCGGTGATAATCTTGTGAATTGTTTCTTTAATCTCGCCGCGGCTTGTTATATCCCTAATCTCTTCCTTACCGTTTTTCGCGGAGGATTCCGTCTCTTGGGAAATTACCTCCAATATCTTAAAGACATCACAGGCTATCCTAAAGGGCTTGGGAGTCTTTTGCTCTCCCATTCCTATGACGTACATTCCCGCCTCACGCAGTCGCTGGGACAGCTTTGTAAAATCGGAATCGCTTGAAACAAGACAAAAACCGTCAACGCTTTTTGAATAAAGTATATCCATAGCGTCGATTATCAGCGCGGAATCAGATGAATTTTTGCCCGAGGTATAATTAAACTGCTGTATAAGATTGAAGGAGTACTCAAGAGCTGTATCCTTCCAGGATTTTTGCTTTGAAGGGTCGGTCCAATCACCGTACATCCGCTTATAGGTTATGATTCCGTATACGGACATCTCCTCTAAGACGAATTTTATATATTTGGGCGATACATTGTCGGCATCCACCAATACCGCGAATTTTTTGTCATTGCTTTTATCATTATTATAAATATTACCATCTCCTGATTTTCAGATATTAGTGTTGACCTTTTATGTTTATCAACCCTCGTAATCGTCTGCATTTTCCCAATTATGCCAAACGCCTTGAACATCATCGTTGTCCTCAAACATTTCAAGCATTTTCCCCATGTTCTTAATATCATCCGGATTTTCAAGCTTAATATAGGTTGCGGGAACATATTCAACCTGAGCATATGCAAAAGGGTATCCTTTTTTAGCTAAACAATCACGAACGGCTCCAAGCTCACCCGGTTGTGTGCAGACCTCGTATATATCCTCGTCCTCGCCGGAAAAGTCTGATGCTCCCGCCTCAATGGCATCCTCCATAAGCTGTTCCTCGTCAACCTTGTCTTTTTCTATTACGATTGTTCCCTGCCTGTTAAACATAAACATAACACTGCCTGACTGCCCCATATTTCCGCCGTATTTATCAAAATAATGGCGCACATCTCCTGCGGTGCGGTTTCGGTTATCGGTAAGAGCCTCAACAATGACGGCTACACCTGACGGACCGTAGCCCTCATATATAATGTTCTCGAAATTATCGGCAGAGGAGTCACCGGAGGCTTTTTTGATTATTCTTTCAATATTGTCATTGGGAACATTGCTTGCGCGCGCTTTGGCAATAATATCCCTGAGCTTTGAATTGCTAAGGGGATCGGCGCCGGACTGGCGCACGGCAACAGTTATTTCACGCCCGATTTTTGTAAATACCTTGGCGCGCTGACTGTCCGTCTTTTCCTTTTTGCGTTTAATGGTACTCCATTTAGAGTGACCCGACATAGTAATTTATCCCTCACAAACTTTTAGCGTGATTGGACTGCTGACTTCAGTCGTTAATTGTTAGCTTGTTTTTCAACTATTTAAGTTTATCATACTAATAATTGTGTGTCAATTATTTTAACACCCCTACAGAAATCACATACAAGACTTTGCTTATTTTCTATTGTGTAAAAAAGAAAAATGTGGTATACTAACCAATAACTATTCTCTATGTTTTTTTATTATTTATTTATGACTTAGTCTAAGAGGCGGTATATTTAATGAGCTTATTACTGGCACAGGCAATTTTCCCCGATTGCAGGCATACTCCCCAACACTATGAAGAAAAATATCCTCAAAGAAGCTTAAAGCAGGGAGCAAGAGTAACGAGATTTGCTCCCAGCCCGACGGGCTTTATGCATTTGGGGAATATGTTTTCTGCGTTTATTGATAAGCTCAATGCCGATGTTACAGGGGGAATTTATTTTCTTAGGATAGAGGATACTGATAAAAAGCGCGAGATTAAAAACGGTGTTGCCTTAATTCTTGACGGTCTTAGAACATTCGAAATCAATCCCGATGAAGGTATAACGGGGCAAGACTCACAGAAGGGCGATTACGGTCCGTACAGACAAAGCGAGCGAAAGGAAATATATCATTGCTTTGCAAAGGAGCTTGTAAAAAACGGTCTTGCGTATCCTTGCTTCTGTTCCGAGGAGGACTTAGAGGCCCTTCGTCAAACGCAGGAGGAGCAGGGAGAAAATCCGGGCTATTACGGTAAATGGGCTAAATGCCGAAATTTACCCGAGGCTGAACAGCTGCGTCTGATTAAAGAGGGAAAGCCCTTTGTCTTAAGACTTCGCTCAAACGGCGTTGAGGGTCAAAAAATTGTAGTGGACGATCTTATAAGGGGAAGGCTTGAGCTTCCCGAGAATACGCTTGACGCAGTTATTCTTAAGTCTGACAAAATTCCGCCGTATCCCTTTGCTCACGCTGTTGATGATCACCTAATGAGGACAACTCATGTGGTTAGAGGCGACGAATGGATCGCCACCTTACCGCTGCATATTGAGATTTTTACAGCACTGGGCTTTTGTCCCCCAAAATATATTCATATCGCACCTATTATGAAAATGGACGGACAAAGCAAGCGCAAGCTCTCAAAGCGCAAGGATCCTGAAGCTGCGGTTAGCTTTTACAAGCAGCAGGGTTATCCGGCCCAAAGTGTACGCGAGTATATGCTCACCCTTGCAAACTCAAATTTTGAGGATTGGCGGCGAGCTAATCCAAACGCTTCCCAAAGTGATTTTCCCTTCAGCGTTAAAAAAATGAGCAGCAGCGGCGCTCTTTTCGATTTGTCAAAGCTTGATGACATTTCGAAAAATGTCATCTCTAAAATGACCGCACGGCAAATCTGCTTGGAAGCGACAAGGTGGGCAAAGGATTATGACACGCAGCTTTATAATTTGCTGATAGCACAGCCCGAATATGCAGTAGCTGTTTTTTCTATTGACAGGGACTGCCCGAAGCCCAGAAAGGATATTGCAAAGTGGTCTCAGATAAGAGAATATGTAGAGTATTTTTACGATGAGATTTATAAGCCAGCAGGTACACTCCCCGATAACATCAAGGCACACGACGCAAGAAAAATTTTAGAAAAATATTTATCTGTTTACAGTAAAGAGGATGAAAAGGACCAGTGGTTTTGTAAAATCAAAGCTATATGCGAGCCTCTCGGATTTTGCCCCAATGTCAGAGAATTTAAGGAAAATCCTTGTTCCTTTAAAGGCCACGCGGGAGATGTTTCAACTGTAATAAGGCTTGCAGTCACATCACGTATGAATACGCCCGACCTATGCCTGATTATGAAGCTTTTAGGCAGACAGAGGATTGAAAAAAGAATTCATGATTATTTGGAGGCTCTATAAATGGAAGAAACAAATACGGGGA
>CAZPPO010000043.1:949-9134 GCA_964588475.1 uncultured Eubacteriales bacterium | reverse complement strand
GTAAGGAATGACAAATATGGAAGAAAGCAATTCTAATTTTATTCACGATATAATTGACGGCGAGCTTGAAAGGGGTATTAATACCCGTGTGCAGACTCGATTTCCTCCCGAGCCTAACGGTTATTTGCATATAGGACACGCAAAGGCCATTTGCATTGACTTTTTAACGGCGGAAAAATACGGGGGAACATGCAATCTTCGGTTTGATGATACTAATCCGTCCGCAGAGGATGTCGAATATGTCGATGCTATCATGGACGATATTAAGTGGCTTGGCTTTAGCTGGGAAAATGTTTATTTTGCCTCGTCGTATTTTGATTTTCTGTATGAGTGCGCCATAAAGCTTATTAAAAAAGGCAAGGCGTATGTGTGCGATTTATCCGCGGAAGAAATCAGGCAGTACCGAGGAACGCTGTCCCAGCCCGGCAAAAACAGTCCCTACCGTAACAGAGGTATAGACGAAAATCTTGAGCTGTTCGGGAAAATGACCACCGGAGAGTTCCCCGACGGCAGCCGCGTTTTACGCGCTAAAATTGATATGTCTTCGCCCAATATGAACATGCGCGACCCGGTTATATACAGAATTGCGCATATATCTCACCACCAGACGGGTGACAAGTGGTGTGTTTACCCTATGTATGACTTTGCGCATCCTCTCTCGGACGCAAGGGAGAATGTGACATATTCTCTTTGCTCGCTTGAGTTTGAGAACCACAGACCTCTATATAATTGGTTTATAGATGAAATAGGCTTTAAGGAGCCGCCCAGGCAGATTGAGTTTGCAAGGCTTAATCTCAATTACTGCATAACAAGCAAGCGAAAGAATAAAATTCTTGTAAAAGAAAAAATGGTTAGCGGCTGGGACGACCCGAGAATGGTCACTCTTTGCGGTCTGCGCCGCAGAGGCTATCCTGCTTCGGCAATAAGAGCATTTATTGAAAAAGCGGGAGTTTCGAAGGCAAACAGTGTTGTGGATTTCGGACTTTTGGAATCATGTGTTCGTGATGAGCTTAATGAAAGCGCCCCAAGGGCGATGGTTGTTTTTGAACCTCTCAAGGTTATTATTGATAATTATCCTGAGGGCAAGACAGAGAAAATTGAGGTTGAGATAAATCCCAATAAACCCGAGCACGGCAATAATGAGGTAACGTTTTCAAGAGAAATATATATAGAAAAATCAGATTTTATGGTTACACCGGTAAAAAAATACCATAGGCTTTATCCCGAAGCAGAGGTAAGACTTAAGGGAGCATATTACTTAACCTGCCAATCGTATGAAACAGATGAAAAAGGCGAGGTTACAGCTGTTCATTGCACCTTTGACCCCTTATCAAAAGGAGGCTCTACTCCCGACGGAAGAAAAGTAAAAGGCACCATACACTGGGCAGGAGCAAAGTCATTTGAGGTTGAACTTCGGCTCTATGACCGCTTGTTTAATATAGAAAACCCCGCCGACATACCCGACGAGGAATTCAAAAATGCTGTAAATCCGAATTCATTTGTGGTCCTTAAGGGGTGTTTGGCGCAGGAAAGTCTAAAGCAAGCAAGGGTGGCGGACACATTCCAATTTATGCGGCAGGGCTACTTTTGTGTGGACAGCGACTCTAAGCCTGATAAGCTCATATTTAATCGCACCGTTGCTCTTAATTCTTCATGGAAATAAATGGAGGTGTCTTATTTGAATACTGTATACAAGGTTGTTGCCGCGGTTTTGGCTTTTTGCGTTTTACCCATAATGATATTTGTACCGATAATCGACTATTGTTTTAACACACCACTGCTTGAGTTTGTTGAACAGGGGAAAAGGTACATAGCAGATTCCATATCTATTGCCGGTCTTCTGGAAAATGCCTCACTGCTTTCGGAATTTAAGACGGGAGGCAACACTCCGGCAGGACTTAAAGCGTTTATTAATCCGGCTTTAACCGCCGTTGTTTTCCTAATATTGATAGCGGTTTTCGCTATACTTACCTGCGTGCTTGCCATTGTCATGAAAAAAGGTACGGGAGCGTGTATCTCGGCAATATTCGGTATGATGTTTACATATATGTTTACAAATTCCTTTAACAGCCTTATAAAGCCTGTAACAGACGGTTCCGTGTCAATAGCGTCGCTTTTTGATTCATGGCAGCTTGCACTTGTTGGAAGTGTCGAGTATATAAAGCTTAGCGGTGCATATTATTACATTTATATAATGTTCGCCGCGATACTTCTTTGGACACTCGCCTACTATCTTACAAAACCGAAGCAAGAGACTAAATCATCATATAAAGCAGGGCAATAATCAGAATTTCATCGCTCTTTTCCTCGGATAAAAGAAGTATTAGAGAGAGTAAAAGCGCTCTGTCACTATCTATGTTTAGATCTGACAGAACGTTTTTTATTGATTTTGGAAGATTTGCACTACCGCTTGCAAGGGAGCTTAAGGTGCGCTGCAGGGGATTGTCTTTGCGCTCGGGCTCGTATGGAGAAATGGACGCCTTTTTTGCGTATTCCCTTAAATCACGTATATAATCGTCAGGCATAGGAACATGCTGCGGTTTTACGGGCTTGCTTGAGCTTTCCCTTTGCGAAGAGGCTGTAAGTGCCGAATTAGCCTGCTTTACCACGTTGCCTGCCCGAGTATTCATTTCCTCAACACGACGCATCGCATTGTTTTGCATCTTGATTATATCCGAATAGCTGTAATCGGACATGTTTTCACCCGCCTTATAACACTCCGCGTTCACGAAGAAGCGGAATCATATTAATAAGCCTAATCAGCCGCGCTGCCTCATCGGCCTTTGGTCTGCGCTGCTCACTTAGAAACGGCTTAAGGGACATCAAAAAGTCCGTTCTGTCGTCATGCTTTGTAAACTCGCCCAAAAGGGGCGCCAAGGAAGCGAATTTCGACATATCCAAAAGAGCGGATTTGTCAGCAGCTTCACCTTGCGTCTTGCCCGACGACGAGAGCGCTTCGGACACTTCACCAGAATTGTTGTCTTTTTCCCCTAAAAGCCCTGACGCAAGCTTTTTCAAGGACTCAAAATCCTCGCCTGACAGGGAGCTTAGTAGTGCTGAAATATCCTGATTACTCATTTTTTTCACTCTCCAAAATAAATTTCATAAGTTTTTTCGCGTCATCTGAAGACAGCAAGGTGTTTATTTTATTCTTATCCTTTATCATTTTCTTGAATTTCTCCGCTTGCCCTGCAGAGAGGTTTTTGTTTACAAAATCAAGAGCGTCACGCTCATTTGATATTTTGTTGTCTTTGGCATCTGACATCAGCTTGTTGTAAAGACTGTTTTTTCTAAGCTTGTCAAAATCATTTGCGCTTATTGCAATCGCCCCCCTCTATATGATATATTGGCTGTATTATATAAACTATAATATTCAATTTGTATAAGGATGGTGAATACGCTGAGAATTCTTGTCTTATCGGATTCACACGGATGTATGTCAAATCTGCTTCATGCCTTTGAACACGAGCCTACTGCCCGCTATGCCTTTTTTTTGGGCGACGGTATTTCTCAGGCAAAGGATGTGTTTGCTTTATATTCACAGAAAATCATCTGCAAAGCTGTTGCGGGAAACTGCGATTTCGGCAGCGATTACCCGGATTTTGACACCATAGCTGTTGAGGGAGTAAAGATATATTTTACACACGGACATAAATACTATGTAAAACTCGGTTTTTCCCGATTGATTTTTGAAGCGCAAGGGTTAGGGGCAAAATTAGTTTTGTTCGGTCATACACATGAGCAGTACTATGAATATAATGACGGCCTTCACGTTCTGAACCCGGGAAGCATTCGTGAGGGAAGGTATGCGGTAGCGGACATCACGCCCGCCGGGATCGTATGCGTTGGAAAGCGGTTGCCCTTTTGATTTTCTTCTCCCAACCGACCTCGTTTCTCAGGGAGATAACCGAAAACAAATTAGGCAACGCCATAAGCCCGTTTGTTATATCAGAAAGACTCCATATTATTTTGGGTGAGCTTATGCAGCCTAAGAAGGCAATGGAACAGTAAAGGTATTTGTGTATCTTTGTAAACCTGTTGTTGAAAATCTCTTCCCTGCTTTTTTCGCCGTAAAAAGACCAACCCACAAGTGACGCAAATCCGAAAACGGCTGTCAGCAGCGCAATACCCTTTTTACCCCATTTTCCGACGCAAGCATACGCCGCTATCGAAAGCTCGGCACCGAAAAGCGCGGAGCCTTCACTCCAAACACCGGATACGAGAATGGACAAGGCCGTTATAGTACAAAGGAGTATTGTGTCGGTAAATACTTCAAATGCGCCTAAGTAGCCCTGGGCCGATGCCGACGAAGCTTCGTCCTCGGCGTGTATTATGGTCGAGCTGCCTATACCTGCCTCATTTGAAAATACACCTCTCGCAATTCCGTATCTCATGGCTGTTTTTGCCGAGAATTTATTTTTGTCTTTTCTCTTAAACGCTCCTTTAATAATATTTATGATGCAGGGGAGCAGGTTTTTTCTATTTTTTAAGAGTATCCAAAAAGATAGAGACAAAAACCCCAGGCTCATAGCGGGAACCACATACTCATTGATTTTCGCTATTCGTTTCACGCCTCCTCTTATTATTAAAAAACAAAGTGCCGCTACCGCTATGCCGGTTACGAATCGAGGAATACCGAAGCCCCGGTAAAGTGATTCGGAAACAGAGTTTGCCTGAGTCATATTGCCACTGCCAAGAGACGAAAAAAGACAAAGTCCGGCGTAAGCTTTGGCAAGGCCGGGCATTTTCATCCCGTAGCGCATATACATAAACGCGCCGCCCTTGACCTTTCCCGAAATCATGCGTCTGTATTCTATTGCGAGCGAATTTTCTGCGTATGAAGTGGCCATACCCAAAAAAGCGGACAGGCACATCCAGAAAACCGTTCCCGCTCCTGCGGACGATATAGCGGAAGCTACGCCTACTATGTTGCCGGTACCTATACACGCGGCAAGAACAGAGCAAAACGCACCGAACTGGGATATTCCGTTTTCCGTTTTTTCTTTTTTTTGCGGTTTAAAAAAGCACGAGACTGTACCGCCCATCCACCTGTTAATTCCCGTTAGCTGAAAAAACCTGCTCTTTATGGTGAACATAACCGCGGCGGACAGATAAAACAAGAGCATCGGCGCTCCCCAGACAACATTTGCGGTACTGTTGAGTATTTTGTTCACCTAATCACCTGCCCTAATATATATGCAAAAAAGAAATGAGGAATGACGAATGAAGCCTCGAATATACACAATTGCCACTTCTCATCTTGATACCTCGTGGAATTGGACCTTGGAAAAGACGCTTGAGGAGTATCTTCCGAAAACAGCATTTGAAAACTTCCCGTTATTCGAGGAATATCCTGAATATAAATTCAGCTTTGAGGGCGCTTATCGCTACGAGCTTTTAGAGGAATACTATCCCTTGTATTTCAATAGGATAAAAGAATATATTGAAAAGGGCAGATGGTTTCCCGCCGGAAGCGCGTGGGAGAACGGCGATGTTAATATACCGTCTCCCGAAGCACTTTTCAGGAATTTTTTATACGGCAACAGGTACTTTAAAGAAAAATTCGGCGTTACGAGTAAGGATGTATTTCTTCCCGACTGCTTTGGCTTCGGTTGGGCACTGCCTTCTGTCGCGCATCATGCGAATTTATTGGGATTTACTACTCAAAAGCTTACGTGGAGCAGTTATTGCTCTGTGCCGTTTGACATAGGAAAATGGTACGGTGTCGACGGTAGCTTTGTTTACGCCTCCTTTGATACGAGAGGTTATCAAAAGGTATTTAAAAAATCCGTTAGGGAAAACTATATGGCTTATACAAAGCTTCGCTCAAACATTAAAAAATATAACCTACCTCTTACTGCAATATTTCACGGTGTGGGTGACAGAGGAGGGGCTCCCAAGGAGCAGTCCGTTAAAACCGTCATCAGTGAGATAAACGAAAACCAAAACAAAAAGACCGACGTTGTGTCAGCTTTTTCGGATGAGATTTTCAGGGATATTGATGTCCTTTTGTCACAAGAGCAAAAGAAATTAATACCCGAATATGATGGCGAGCTAATATCAACCAATCACGGAGCGGGAGGCTATACCTCACGTACGATGAGTAAAAGGCTCAACAGGCACAACGAAATGCTTATAGAGTCCGCAGAGCGCCTCTGTCTTGCCGCAATGCTTCTTTGCGGCCGAAGGTATAACGAGAAGATGCTTGACACCTGCTGGAAGCGTGTTATTGCACATCAGTTTCACGATGATATTACAGGGACGTCAATAATTGATTGCTATAAAAGAAATTGGAACGATTATTTTTTATCCTTGGCTCAAGCGGCTGAGGAGCTGCGAGACTCTGTAGGTGCTATTGCACAGCTCGTGGATACCTCGAATTTTAAGGGGATGCCAATAGCTGTATGCAACGCTCTTCAGTTCGAGAGGACACAATGTGTTTATCTTGAGCTTTCCGTGCCCGGCGCGCAAAGCCTGCGTGTATTCGACCATAACTCAAACGAGCTTATGTCAACAGTGACCAAAACAGAAGGCAGTTCCTTTTTGATAAGATTTGAGGCGAGCGTCAAGCCGCTTTCCGTGACGCTTTTTGATATTAGAGAAGCAAGCGAGCCGTGCAAACTGCAAAGTCCCTTGAAGGTCTCAAAAACTCATCTTGAAAACGACAATATAAAGGTACTTATCGACCAAAATGGCGACATTTCGAGCATATATGATAAAAAATTGAATAAGGAGCTTCTTAAAAAACCCTTAGCTTTTGCGCTTTTTGATTATGAAGGCTGTTACGGCTATGCAGCCTGGGAGATGGTTTATGAGCAGATAAGCGTCCCGGCGCAAAGAAGAACTTTTCTTGAAGGCATAGAAATTACAGAAAACGGCAAGGCGGCGGTAACCTTAAAAATCACAAAGAGCTGCGGCGACTCCTTGTTTACACAGTATGTGACACTGACAGCTTCGGGAAAGTGCGTTAACGTTTTTAACGAGGTTGACTGGCGATGCCTGAGAACGCTGTTAAAGCTTGAATTTCCGTTTACCGTAGCAAACGAGAACGCAATTTATGATTTAGGACTCGGAATAATAGAAAGACCTAATAACACGAAAAGGCGATTTGAGGTGCCTGCACAAATGTGGGCGGCTATACAGGACAAGTCAGGGGAGCTTATGGCATATGCGCTTTCAGATTCAAGAATAGGCTGGGATAAGCCAGATGACAATACTCTAAGGCTTACCTGTATGCACACGCCGCGCCATTGGTACAGGAAAGAGAGCGCTCAGCATCTGCTCGACTTCGGACTAAACCGATTTTCTTTTTGCGTGGGAGCGGTAAAATCTGATGAAATAGGAGAAATTCAAAAAAACGCCTTGTGCTTTTGCTCACCGCTTTCAGCGTTTTCGTCCTCAATTCATATCGGAGAAAGAGAGGGCTTTGCTTCGCTGATTTCAGATTTGGATGAGAGAGTCCTCCTAAGAGCCTTGAAGAAAGCGCAAAGCTGTGATGAAATAGCGGTCCGCTTTAACGAGGGCTGTGCCTTAGAAAGAAAAGATGTAAGCTTTGCTCTTGACAGACCGATAATATCAGCATACGAGGCATACGCATCGGAGGAAAAAATCTCACCCGCAAAGGTTGTTGACGGGAAGCTTGTATTTTCGATAAGAAAGTTCGGGGTAAAAACCTTTATTCTTAAAACCGAGCAAGCTAAGAAGAAAGATAGAGGTTCAAAAAGCATAAAGCTGCCCTATAACGCAGATATACTAAGCAATAATGAGAAAAGAAGAGAGGATTCAAGGCTCGGGGGGAGAACATTGCCTTACGAGCTTTTCCCGGACAAGGTGATTTCGGGCGGTACTGAATTTTATCTTTCCAAAGGAGAAAAAAATGCTCTGCTTTGCGGCGGCGAAGAAATAGAAATTCCCAAGGGGAGCAATGCCGTATATATTTTGGCCTCGTCTGTCAAGGGCGACAGACAAGCCGTTTTCAAGGTCGGTGAAGAAAAGACTGTAATTACTGTATCGGATATGTTTGAAAATTACGGGGCATGGGATATGTACGCACAATTTGAAACAGGATACGTCAAACACGATGTTCCTGCTCATATTTTTACACATACACACTGCACAAAAAAGGATATAATGGGACAAAACGCTTATATCTTTAAGTACCTTATTGACACAAAAGACTTTGACA
>CAZPPO010000043.1:0-939 GCA_964588475.1 uncultured Eubacteriales bacterium | reverse complement strand
AAAGCTCGTCGAAGAACCAGCCGCAACTCGTGTACATGAGCATCGCGTGCCGTTGCAGCTCGAGCAGCTTCAGCACCGTGCTCTTCTGGTCTTGCGAAAGCTCTTGCGGCGCATGTTGGGCCAGGAATCGCTCGACGTTTACGGGCGACCGATCCAGAATGACGGAAATATAGTTGTTTTTGCGGCTTCGGCGGTTGAGGAAAATGCTCCGGCAAAAGCTCTTACACCCCTTTACGACGCTTTGGAAAAGCGCAAATGTAGTTTTACCCGCTCCTCGGGTGAGGACGCCGCTGACGGCATAACCAATTTACAGCGAAGAAAAGCGCGTTTCAATTTTATAAAAGGCTACGCTTCAAGGCAGCTCAAACGGGAAAAGGATAAATTCTTCTAAAGGAGGAATTGATATGAAGGCAATTGATTTTCACACCCATGCATTTCCGGACACAATAGCTCAAAAAGGTCTTTCGGCACTTCTCAAGGGCTGTGACAACATCTATAAGCCCGTTACAGATATGACTGTAAACGGCTTGCTGCGTTATATGGACGAGCATGAAATTAGCATAAGCGTTTTACAGCCCGTAATTACAAAGCCGTCACAGACAATTGGGCTTAATAAATGGGCATCTGAAGTACGGTCTGACACAATTGTATCCTTCGGCGGTGTACACCCGCTTTCTGACGATTATAAAAGGGATATAGATTTTGTTGTGTCATTGGGTCTTAAGGGATTAAAATTTCATCCGGAATACCAGAATTTTACGCTTGATGAGCCTAGGATGCTGAGAATTTATGACTATGCCCTATCAAAAGGACTTATTCTCCTGTTTCATGCAGGCTATGACCCGGCATTTCCTTTTCCTTTTAAGTCAAGCCCTCAAAGATTCGCAAGGTTGTCAAAGGAGATGAAGGGCGGAATAATAGTGGCGGCACATTTAGGCG
>CAZPPO010000042.1:447-13593 GCA_964588475.1 uncultured Eubacteriales bacterium | reverse complement strand
ACCTTTTTAATATTACCTATAAATCATTTAATAAAACCGAAGAGCGTTATATAAAACAGGAAGAGGTAAAACGCGTGGCGGATTTGCTTCAAAACGGAACAAACATTTCTTCCGCGCTGGGAGTTGAGATTTACAACACTCTTGAGGTTATGCCGCCCGAGGGCGTCGGAATGGGCAAAAAGGGTGCGGCATTTCTATATACAGACCCTAATGATGGCTTCCTTTATGTAAGAGAATCTAATTCTGACTTTGCACATGTAATAAGCGAGATACCCCTTTATATTTACTTTGAGGTAGTTAAAAAAAGAGAGATTAACAATCTTTATTACCCCGATGATGATACGACCGTCCCCTGGAAAAACCAATGTGGTCTTAACTGCTCAATCAGCGCCGTAGAGAACTCGGTTACAAGCTATGATTATCCCTTAGCTGCCGATGATATTTACTATACAATATCCGTCTCTTACCATTTCCCGAATATGCTTGAAAGAAATAACGGCAGAGTCAATCTCTCTACGGATTTTACTTCTTTGCAAAGCTTCACGTTTGACCAGGATACAGGGGAAGAAACCACAACTCTAATTACGAGTACAGATGTAGGTAATGTCGTTAAGTTTTACAGCGAAACAACGCTTTTAAGTGATGCGGTTACTACAGACATTCAAATGACACAATGGTGTTTTGTTGCAACGGCATCTTACGGCGCTCATTCACCCGATGTGGGCTTGCTTTGTGAATTCAGGGACAGTGTCTTAAAGAAATCTGAAGTGGGAAGATGGTTTGTTAAGCAGTATTATGAATATTCTCCGCCTATTGCCGAAAAGATTTCACAAAATGAAGGTCTTAAAATGCTTACAAGAATAGCTCTTAAGCCTTTGGTCGCAGCGTCCTATGTAATACTAAATCCCGAATGGCTTGTTCTTGCCGTTCCTATAACCGGCGCAGCGATAACGGCGTTCGTCAGAAGAAAGCAAAAAGAATAAATAAAGCCGGACTTTAAGTCCGGCTTTTAAGTTGTAAGCTATAAGCTTTAAGGTAGAAAGTCTAAGCCAGCCGTCTGCAATCTTCTGCTTATTTCTTCTGCTGTTTTTTCGGGTGAAATATTCTCAACCTTAAAATCGCATAGCTTTTCATAAAGAGGCTGCCTTTCAAGATATAGCTCTTTTATGTTTCTTTTTTGTGAAACGGGTCTATCGGAGCGGTCGAGTTCTGAGATATCTCGTTCTATTAAGACCACTGTACTGTTTTGCCTTAAAAGGTCATGATTTTCGTATAACATTACAATTCCGCCACCGGCAGCAATAACAGCGCCGCTTTTTTTTGACACCTCTTTTAAAACGCGTGTTTCAAGCTTTCTGAAATATTCTTCACCCTTTTCGGAGAAAATTCGGGGTACATCCATACCCGCAGCTTCGCTTATTAATTCGTCGGTGTCATAAAACGGACGAGATGTTATCTCGGCAAGCTTTTTTCCTGTTGCGGTTTTACCGCAACCGGGCATACCGATAAGTAAAACGTTTTTCATTTTAAGCGATAAAATATTATAAATGTCAGTCGCCCTTTCATCCGAGAGTTGCTCTCCGGTAAAAAGGCGGCTTGCTTCCTTTGCCTGGAACACGAGCATATACAGGCCGTTTCTGCAACGTATGCCAAGCTTTTCCGCCTGAAGAAGAAGAGCTGTTTTAGCAGGATTATAAATCAAGTCAAGCACAAGCGAGCACCCAAAGAAGTCGTCAAGATTTATGACGGCTTTTCCGTTGTCGGGGTACATTCCTACAGGAGTTGTATTTACTATAAGGAAAGAGTCATAGTGGCTTGATATATTTGTGTAATTGTTCTGACCCAAACGCGAAACGGTGACAACATTATTAATGCCTTTGTCATATAAAACCGTGCGAACAGCCTTTGCTGTTGAGCCGTTTCCGAGAATCAGAACCTTATTAGCTCCGATTTTTTCCGCGTCCGCGCCCAACAGCGCCCGAAATCCGAGGTAATCGGTATTGTCACCGAAGTAGGAGCCGTCCGCCTGCCTGATAACTGTATTCACGCAGCCGATATTTTCAGCTCTTTTTGAAAGCTTCGAGCAGTAGGGGAGGATGTCACTCTTATACGGAATAGTAACGTTAAAGCCTGAAAGCTCATTATTTTTCATGAAGTCCGGGAGCTGCTCGGGTAAAAGCGGGTACAGCTTGTATTCGTAATCGCCAAAGAGGGCATGTATTTCGGGAGAAAAGCTGTGTGAAAGCGGTTGCCCTATTAAACCAAATTTTTTCAAGCCTACACCACCTCGCAGTAGCTGCCTAAATACTTCATTTTCACACATAGATTTTCAATTCCGTCGAAAATCCTCAAAAACTTATCCTCATATACGCCAGCGTCAAGGTCAAAGTAAAACATAAACTCAAAATCACTGTTAGGGAGGGGGCGGCTTTCGAGCTTAATCAAATTAATACCAAGCGCATAAAAGCGGGAAAGTGTTTTATATAAAGAGCCGGGCTTATGAGGCAGTATCATCATTATGCTTGTCTTGTCTGCACCGGGATATATTTCAAGCTTTTTTGAAATACAGATAAACCTTGTATAGTTACTGCCTTGATCCTGAACGGATTCTTTAATACACTGCAAATCATATATATCGGCACAAGAGCGTGAGGAAATTGCGGCAACATCCCTTCTGCCCGACTCAAAAACCATTTTTGCCGCAATCGCGGTATTTTCGCAAGAGGTAATCTTCACATTTTCAAGCGTCTTCAGGAAGTCGCTGCATTGAGCTATTGCTTGTTCGTGTGTAAAAATCTCTTTTATATCGCCAAAAGCGGTCCCCTTGTTGGCAAGGAGAAAGTGGTCAATTTTAAGCCGTGTGCTTTTAACAATGCTAAAGTCATACCTCATCATCAAATCATATATTTTATTTACCGAGCCGGCAGTGCTGTTTTCAAGGGGGAGGACGCCATAGCGGCAAAGACCTTTGTCAATTGCTGAGAAAACACTGTCAAAGGAATTAAAAAACATTATATTAGGATAATCGAAAAGCTTTTCGCAAGCTTGCTGAGAAAACGAACCTTCAACTCCCTGACAGGCTACTAAGGGTTTTTTGGGAAACGCTTTTTCCGTTTTTTCCAAAGCCTGCGCAATTGACTTTTGAAGCTGTGTTATTCCATTTGACTGCTTTCTTTGATGCAGGGAACTGAGCTCAAAAATCAGGGAATAAAGCGAACGGATATAATCGGACATAGTTTGAGGACAATTATCGGAAAGATAATTGAGCTTTTCTCTTTCACGTTGAAAGTCGAAAACAGGGATATTATTTTCCTTCTTAAAATCTCCTATTTTTGCGGATACTTCCATTCTGCTGCAAAAAAGCTTAATGAGCTTTTCGTCAATGTCATCTATTTGTTTTCTTAAGTCCTGTAAATCCATATCTTTCACTCCTGTTATTGATATTTTTTGTAGTCAAGAAATGCATCATAAACAGCGATAGCCGCCGCAGCTTCTACACAGGGCACAGCTCTTGGAACAATACACGGGTCATGCCTTCCTTTTATTGAAAGCTTGGTGTTTTCCATACGGGAAAGACTGACTGTGTTTTGCTCTTTGGCTATTGAGGCGGTCGGCTTAACGGCAATTGTAAATAATAAGGGCATACCCGAGGATATACCTGCGAGTATACCGCCGTGGTTGTTTGTTGCCGTTTTAACAACACCATCGTGCGAAATGAAGCTGTCATTGTGCTCGCTGCCGCGCATAGATGAGCACGCGAAGCCGCTTCCGAATTCAATTCCCTTTACAGCGGGAATTCCGAAAACAGCTGCCGATATTCTGTTTTCAAGTCCATCAAATATAGGCTCTCCAATACCGGCGGGAAGTCCCACAACAGCGCATTCGATGGCACCGCCAATTGAATCACCCTCAAGTGCCGTTTGCCTTATGAGCTTGGACATTTCTTTGCCCGCCACTTCGTTTATAACCGGGAGTTCATGGCTTTTAATTGTATCGAAGCTTTCAGAGTTTACGCCAACAGGGTCAAACCTGCTGTCCCAAATATTGCCTATGCGCTCGATGTGTGCGCCCACAAAAATACCCGACACAGAAAGCAGCTTCAGACAGACAGCTCCCGCTATGCAAAGAGGAGCGGTAAGGCGCCCGGAAAAGTGACCGCCGCCGGAAAAATCCTGGGCTCCTTTATATTTCATTTGTGCCGTAAAATCAGCGTGACCCGGCCTGGGTTTATCTAAAAACTCTGAGTAATCGCTTCGCTTTATATCCTTGTTTCGTATTATGGCGCCAAAAGGAGCGCCGCAAAGATGACCGTCAACTAAACCCGACAATATTTCAACGGTATCAATTTCGTTTCTTTTTGTCCCCAGGGGGTTAAATGCAGGAGCTCGCCTTTTTAAAAAGGCCTCTAAATAATCAATATCTAAAGGTATTCCCGAGGGCAGGCCGTCAATTACAACACCGACAGCCTCACCGTGTGACTGTCCGAACAAGGAAACCCTGATATTTTTTCCGAAAGATGAGCTCATTTTATTCCTCCTTTATATTGCCGCCGAGCTTACGAAAATCCTCAAAAAACATAGGGTATGATTTTGCGATGCTTTGGGCATTATCAATCATTATATTATTATTGCATATAACCGAGACTAAAGCCGCCATCATGGCTATTCTATGATCGTTAAAGGAATCGACCTTTCCGCCGGTAAGGCTCGCATTTCCGGTGATAAAAAGCGTGTCATCCTCTACTCGTGCATCGGCTCCGAGAAGGGAAAGCGTGCGGCTGACAGAGTAAAGTCTGTCGCTTTCCTTGTACCTTAATCTTCCGGCATTTGTTATAATTGTTTCCCCTTGGGCACCTGCAGCAGCTATGGACAGGGCAGGCACAAGATCGGGTATTTCCGACGCGTCAACTTTGATGCCGTGAAGCTTATTTTTTGAAACCGAGATTCGGTTTTCGCTTGTGATAACCTTTGCTCCGAACTGCTTTAATATACCGCATATTGCTTTGTCACCCTGCAAGGAAAGGTGAGACAGTCCCGTTACGGTAACGTTTCCTCCCGCTGCTGCGGCGCTAAGCCAGAGTGCGGAATTTGACCAGTCTCCCTCTACGAACGCAGTTTTGGGCGACAAATATTTTTGATTTCCGTTAATAAATATCTTGTTATTTTGTATATCGACTTTTATTCCAAACTGCTTTATAACGGCAAGTGTAATATTAATATAGCTTTTTGACTGAGGTTCGCCGATAATGTAGATTTCACTTTTATCCTTCAGTAGCGCAAGAGCTAAAAGCAGCCCCGTTATGTATTGTGAAGAAATGTTGCCGGGAACTGTATAAATGCCGCCGCTAAGCTTGCCGCTGACACTAAGCTTATTTCCACCCTTGCCGCTTATTGTAATATCGTGGCGTTCAAGAACCTCCCAAAGTGCGGTTGTGGGTCTATTAGGAAGTCTCCCCCGAAGCAGAAAATCACATCTCTTGCCCAAAGCGCAAACAACAGGCAGAAGGAAACGGTACGTTGAACCGCTTTCCCTCATATCCAATACCAAAGGCTCCTCTTGCAATAACCTTCTCTTTGGTAAAACAACAAATTTACTGTTTGAATATGTTACCGAAGCGCAAACAGAGTTTAGGCACGATGCAGTTGCAAGGATATCGTCAGAGACCGTTTTGCAGATGATTTCCGTCTTCTCGTCGCAAAGTGCGGCGCAAATGAGCAGCCTGTGCGCAAATGACTTTGAAGCGACTGCTTCTATTTGACCGTTAATTGTTGACGGTGTAATTGTAGCTCTCATAGAACAGCTCCTTCCATTAAATGCCGAGACTTATGATTTCACGCATTTCACTTAGGGACATTGTTTTTAAGAAGCAACTTCCGATTTTTTCAGGCAGGACGAGTGTTATTTTATCGCCCTTCCTTTTTTTATCCGAGATTGCTTTGTTAAACAAACTCTCTTGGGCGTATGATGTTTTTGAGGGAAGGGAATAAAGCTTGAGCATTACAAGCAGCTCGTCATAGCAGGAGTTTTCACAAATCCCCGCGTTCGCGCATGCTTTTGTGATTATCGCCATACCTATTGAAACCGCCTTTCCGTGACTCACGCTAAAGCCGCTCAGTTTCTCGATTGCGTGTGCGAGGGTATGACCAAAATTAAGTATCTGCCTTCTGCCCGTATCCTTTTCGTCCGAGGATACTATATCCCGCTTAATTTCAATGCAACGCAGAACTATCTCGGCTATGTCAAGCTCTTTTGGCATTTTAAGCTTTTCAAAAAGCTGCTTATCACAAATCGTCGCATATTTTATTATTTCTGCAAAGCCGTTCGCGGTTTGCTCTTTATCGAGCGTTTTTAGCGTACGTAAGTCGCAAATAACTAAATCGGGCTGATAAAAGGCGCCTGCAAGGTTTTTCCCCGAACTTAGGTTTATAGCGGTTTTCCCGCCAACAGATGAGTCAACCATTGCAAGCAGAGTAGTAGGAATCTGAACAAGCCTTATTCCGCGAAGATATATACAGGCGGCAAATCCGGCAAGGTCACCTATTACCCCCCCGCCTAAAGCAAAAATCGAATCGAGGCGGGAAAGGTTGTTTTCTGCAAGAAAGTTGAGAATTGCAATCAGGTTCTCTGAGTTTTTAGATTTCTCACCGTTCGCAATTACGAACTTAACAGTATCAAAGCCGTATTTTCTTAACGAGCTTTCAAGCCTGTCGGCATAAAGACTGTCCACAGTGTCATCGGTAATAATTGCACTCTTGCAAATGCCGATATGCTTGGAAGCTATTTGTCCCGCTTTGTCAAGTATGCTGTCTGCAATGTAAACAGGATAAGTCTTGCTGAAAGTATTAATGCTGACGGTCCTCAATTTTCTCAACCCTTTCCTTGGTTTTGCTCCCCTCATCAAGCAATGTATACAGCCCCTCATAGTTTTGGTCTTTAAGTGCCTCTTTGTACTTTATCAGATTTGCTGTTAGAATATCTATTTCCTTTATAAGATTATCCCGATTTTCGGCAAAAAGCTCTGTCCACATAGCAGGATTTAGCTGTGCTACCCTTGTCAGGTCCTTGTAGCTACCTGCAGAAAAGCCCTTGTGGTTGTGCGCTGTGGGACTTTTGACATATGCATTTGATACAATATGTGCAAGCTGAGAAGTAAAGGCTATTACTTCATCGTGCTTGTTTGCCGTTATAGCGGATATACTTGAGAATTTCATTGGCTCAAGAACCTTTTTTATTCTGTCGAAAAGGGAAATATCATCAAAAATAGGGGGGACAATTACCATGCCTGCGCCATCAAAAAGGTCCGCTCTGCTGCTTTTAAACCCAAAATGATGGGTTCCTGCCATCGGATGTCCCCCAACAAAGATAAATCCGTATTTTTCAGCAAGAGAAAAACCCTTTTCGCATACCGCTCTTTTCGTCCCGCAGCAATCCAAAACAAGCGAGTCTTTCTTGATATAGGGCGCAATCTTTTCAAGATATTCGCAGGCGGCCTTTGGATAAAGAGCGACAAATAAACACTCACATTTGCCTATGGCTCTATCGTCAAGCTTTCCGTCAAGAGCGCCGGCGATAATGGCAAATTCTGTTGTTTTATTGTCAACATCATATCCGAAAACCGAATATCCCTGTGCTCGCTTGAATGCCTTTGAGAGGGAGCCGCCTATTAGTCCAAGCCCTGCTATACCGATATTCATCCGCCCATTGCCTCCCGTATTTTCATTACCTTTCGGGCAACGGCGTCAAACTGCTCACAGGTGAGCGATTGAGCGCCATCACACAAGGCATGCTCAGGGTCGTTATGAACCTCGATTATAAGACCGTCTGCACCGGCCGCTACAGCTGCCGCCGCCATAGGCTCTACTAAGCGCGAAATTCCCGTAGAGTGACTCGGGTCTACCACAACGGGAAGATGCGAAAGCTCATGAAGTGCCGGGACGGCCGATAAATCAAGCGTGTTGCGCGTGTAGGTCTCAATTGTCCTTATGCCTCGTTCACAGAGAATCACGTTTTCATTACCGCTTGCCATAATATATTCCGCACTCATAAGAAGCTCCTTAAGAGTGTTTGCAAGCCCTCTTTTAAGAAGTATCGGTTTTTTTGTTTTTCCTACCTCCTTAAGAAGCTCAAAATTCTGCATATTTCTTGCGCCTATCTGCAAAACATCGACATGCTCAAAAAGCTCAAT
Organism: uncultured Eubacteriales bacterium; assembly: GCA_964588475.1. GTDB lineage: Bacteria > Bacillota > Clostridia > Oscillospirales > Acutalibacteraceae > DTU089. The sequence goes on along the minus strand of CAZPPO010000042.1, from coordinate 5,408 downwards.
ATCATTGAAATTCATTATCTCGGTAACAATAGGCAGGCCCGTCAGCTTTTTTGCCTCAAGCAGAAGCTCGATTCCATGCATATGCATCCCCTGGAAGTCATAAGGAGAGGTTCGCGGCTTAAAGGCGCCTCCTCTTAAAAGACCCGCGCCCGATTGTTCAACGCTTTTTGCCACCGCGGTCAGCTGCTCTTTCGATTCTACTGCGCAAGGACCGGCGATAATCTGAAAATTTCCGCCGCCGATTTTCTTCCCGCATACATCTACAACGGTATCCTGTGTATGAAATTTACGGTTCGCCTTCTTAAAGGGCTCGGTTATCCTTTTGACGGATTCGATGATCGACAAACTTTCCAAAAGGCCCACGTCGATTTCACTCGTGTTACCGATAAGCCCGATTATACAATGATATTTACCCTCTGAAATGTTAACCTCAAGCCCCATGTTTCTGAACCATTCGCACAAACTCTCTCGTTGCTCGGGCGTTGTTCCTTCCTTTAATACAGCAATCATAATTATTAGCTCCTTCAAGTAAATAAGACCGCACAGTGTGATTCTGTGCGGTCGTTTTATGTTGACTTTTTTATACTGTCAGCATAAAGGATTTTTTACAGCACGAATCACTTCTACCTCGCTAAAAAGGTAAAAGTAATAAAAGTAGTATGAAGATGTCGTTATTTGAGACTTCATTTAGCTGTAATCCTTTCGCAGACTTATTATGTAATCTTATATCACATTATTTTTTCCGTGTCAAGTATTTTCTTCAAAGGTAATTTATATTATTATATGCACGACCAAAGCTTGTGTCTAAAACCGCGGTTTTGTGAATTTTCTTATTACATTGCGCCATTGACTTTTTATGAGCTAAAAGTTAATATTAATTTAATAGAATTGTCTGCCTTGGGAGGAAGTATAATGTTTAACGGCTTTTCACACAAAACCATAGATTTTATGTGGAATATTCGATTTAATAATAACAAGGAGTGGTTTGTAGCTAATAAAAAAGATTATAAATCGTTTCTTGAAAAGCCGATGAACGAGCTTGCGCAGGAGGTTTACAGGGATTTTGCCCTAAAGCATGAAGAGCTTAACCTACAGCTACACGTGTCGCGGATTTATCGCGATGCAAGAAGACTTTACGGTAAAGGTCCATACAAGGACCATCTTTGGTTTACTCTGCGTTACTCTTATGAGCAGTGGACCGACAAGCCCGTTTTTTGGTTTGAGCTATCTCCTGAGGAGTTGTCCTACGGCTTAGGCTATTACCGCGCAAGGTCCGCTACAATGGAGAACCTGCGCAATAGCATCGACACGGCTCCCGAACAGTTGGTAAAGCTGGATTTAAGCCTTCGTGAACAGACGGAATTTGTACTCGAAGGCGAGGAGTACACACGATCGAAATGCAGCTTGGATAATCCGCTTGCCCACTGGTACAATAAAAAGACCTTTTCTTTGATTCACGAAGAAAAAATCGGATTGCAGGTATTTAAGAGCGAGCTTAAAGATAAAATTGTAGAAGGATTTACATTTCTTATTCCCTTTTATAAGTATTTTATCTCATTAGACCAAAGTGCTATAGATAAAGGAGATTATAATGAATAACCCGGGTACGCCGTATTATGACGGCGATGAATTTGCAGACCTGCTGAAGCATGACGGAGGACTGCTGCATGCAGTGGGCGCCTCAAACTATCAGGTAATGCGCGCCAATCGCGCTCACCCCGAGCATGCCGACGGGATAGGTAACACTTATAACCATGCACCTATGCTGACCTTTTGGCGAGGGAGGTTTTATCTTGAGTATCTGTCAAACCCGAGGGACGAGCATACAGGCGCCGGTTTGTCCTTTCTGGTAACCTCAGAGGATGGAATGAACTGGGGAAAGCCCGAAGTCGTGTTCCCGCCCATACGAGTAAAAGCCGGTAAATATTTTTGCAAAAACGGTGATGTAATAGAGGTGCCGGAGGAAAAGGATGCTATAATGCACCAGCGAATGGGCTTTTATCACACAAACGATGACCGTTTGCTTGTCAGCGGTTTTTACGGGCACACTGTACATCATGACCTTTGCCCCTGGAATCAATACGGTATAGGCCGTGTTGTACGGGAAATATTTGAGGACGGCACTTTAGGAGAAATCTATTTTATCCGTTATCTCGATTATTCGGGTCATACACCTGAAAAACTGCCGTTTCCCGTTTATACGAAATGCTCCGATAAAAGCTTTATTAAGTCTTGTGATGAATTGCTTTCTGACCGTCTCGTAACACAGCAATGGCGTGAAGAGCACGGTTACTGCGATACCTCAATCGGGTTTCCCCTGTTCCAAACAGACACTGAGGAGGGTATACCGCAAAATACACCGTTTGAAAAAGCGGCAGCCTTTTGCTCTTATCATATTAGCGAGCATAGCGTCATAGGGCTTTGGAAACAAGGAGTTGTGGGCAGAAGCGATGACGGCGGCAATAATTGGCGCATTAAATATGAACCGAGCTTTGTGACAAGCGGTGCAAAGTCATGGGGTCAGAAAACTCCGGACGGTCGCTATGCCATTGTGTACATAAACAGTCTATCCAGCGAGCATCGCTATCCTCTTGTAGTTGTGACATCAGATGACGGCATACGCTATTGCGATATGGCGTGTGTATTCGGTGAGCTTCCGCCGCGCCGCTACGAGGGTGTTTATAAGGATTTCGGACCGCAGTATGTAAGGGGAATCTGCGAGGGACACAAGGAATATCCCGACGAAGCCTTATGGATTTGCCACAGCGTAAACAAAGAGGATATTTTTGTCTCACGTATCCCTTTGCCGATAAGAAGGAACGTTTTTGTCCATATTAATGACAATTTTAAAAACAGTACGGGAGGAATAATTAAAGACTGGAATATTTACAGTACAAAATGGGCTCCTGTTTCGGCTGTCACTCTTCACGACGGCACATCATGTATGCGCATAGCAGATAAGGATCCCTGCGACGCAGCAAAGGCTATGCGTATTTTCCCGAAAAGCGGCAAAGCAAGCGTTTCGCTTTCCTTTATGAGCGCTTGTCGTTATGAGGAAAATTTAGAGCTTGAAGTAACAGACAAGGGAGGAATACCCGCTTGCCGCCTAATGATTGGCGGCGGCTATGTGCTTGTTCGCTACGGCTCAAATGTCAATAAGGCGTTTGCGATTGCTCCGTACGCGCTTTGGCACACAATCCGCTTTGAAATTGATTGCCCAAATAACGAATACACGGTTTTTCTGGACGAGAAAGAATTCGTATACGGCGGGGCTAAGCGCTTTGTAAACAAAGTCAACATGGTTGAGAGACTGATTATAAGAACAAAACCGCGCCGCTATTTGCCAAACTATGAAATTTACCCTGAAACGCCAGATATGAAGAGTGTTGAAGAAAGTGTCCAAGAGCGCATATATTATATCACAGATGTTAAAACCATTGCTTGCAGCTGATATATTGATTTTAATATTTCATTTATAAAAATGTAAAACATAGAGGAAAATTGTTGAATTATATATAAAGTGATGATATAATATTTGTGGTCTTATTGTTAAAAAAATAACGATAAGTTTCGCAATAGAGAACAAAACCTTAAAATAAAAGGAGGTCTCGGCTACAAATGAAGCTAAATGAAATCATTCAAGAACAGGGAACATCGCCGGATAAACTGATAAACATTCTTATGGAGTATCAAAAAACCAAGGACACTAAAGTGCTGACAACAGAAGACTTAAAAATAGTTGCACAGGAATTGGGAGTGACTGAAGCCCTTGTATACCAAGTCGCAACCTTTTATACACTGCTGTCGACTAAGGAGCGGGGAGCACATATTATTCAGGTTTGTGAAGATATTCCTTGTTATGTTAACGGCTGTGTAAATGTTGTAACCGAACTTGAAAAAAAGTTAAAAATCAAGATGGGCGAAACCACTTATGATAAAATGTTTACATTGGAGCATACAAGCTGCTTAGGTTGTTGTAATATAGCTCCCGCCATGAGAGTGGACGGTAAGCTGATAGGAAACCTCACGCCAGAAAAGATATCGGATATTATTGATGAAATCAGGGGGAAAAAAAATGAGCGGTAAGCAACTGAAAATACTAACTAATAGATTTGGAAAAATCGATCCTGCTTCAATCGATGATTATATTAACTCAAACGGATATAAAGCCTTAAAAAAAGCCTTGTCAATGCCACGGGAGGAAATAATCAAACAAGTTAAGGCTTCAAATCTCAGAGGCCGGGGAGGAGCCGCTTTCCCCACAGGTATTAAACTCGAGTCCGTTTATAAAGAGAGTGAAGTTCAAAAGTACCTTGTATGTAATGCCGATGAGGGCGAGCCGGGCAATTTTAAGGACAGATTTCTCATCGAAAACGATCCTCACCAGATTATTGAGGGTATGATAATTTGTGCGTTTGCCGTCGGCTCAAGCAAAGGCTATATCTATGTGAGGGGCGAATATGACAAACCCATAAGCCTTCTGCAAACAGCAATACGCCAAGCTAAGAAAAAGAACTTCTTAGGCGACGGAATTTTAGGAACAGACTTCAATTTTGATCTTGAGGTTCGTACGGGCGCGGGCGCATATGTTTGCGGAGAAGAGTTTGCTTTGATTGAATCAATCGAAGGAAAGAGCGGCAAACCAAGATTTAAGCCCCCGTTTCCGACAATGGCGGGCGTGTTTAACAAGCCAACACTTCTTAACAATGTTGAAACGTACAGCAACATTCCATACATAATCAATGAAGGCGGGGAAAAATTTGCCGCAATAGGCACACCTTCTTCTTCCGGCACCCGTTTGATAAGTCTTTCAGGGAATGTCAACAACAAAGGTTTGTTTGAGGTGCCCTTCGGCGTATCAATACGGGAAATCATCGATTTGCTCGGCAAAGGAGTTCCCGGTGGGAGAAAAATCAAAATGGTGCAGCTTGCCGGCGCCTCAGGTCCTATAATTCCTGAAA
>CAZPPO010000042.1:0-437 GCA_964588475.1 uncultured Eubacteriales bacterium | reverse complement strand
ACAAGGAAATGGCGGACAACAGCCTGTCACTTGGCTCGGGTGCAATTATTGTAATTGATGACAGCTTTGATGTTTTAGATATTGTTTACCGTATAGCCAAGTTCTTCGAGCATGAATCCTGCGGTAAGTGTACTCCCTGCAGAAACGGAAACAAGCAGCTTGTAAAAATAATCGGTAAGTTTCTTACAAAAACCGCAACCGAAAAGGATTTGACAAGGCTTGATGTTTTAATCAATGTAATGACTCAAGCTTCCTTGTGCGGGTTAGGTCAGGCAGCGCCGACGGCGATTGCCACCACTATGAGGTATTTCAAGGAAGATTATTTGGACGGCATATGTGAAGAAGCGAAAGCAACAGCAATAGGAGGTTAATCCATGATAAACATTACAATAAATAACAGTAAGCTATCGGTTCCCGAAGGCGCGACGATTCTGGAT
>CAZPPO010000041.1:1549-13690 GCA_964588475.1 uncultured Eubacteriales bacterium | reverse complement strand
ACTGGTTATAATATAGTCCTTGCCGGGAGTGTCAAGAGCAAGCACCTGAGCGGAAAGCATACACATCATAACAATACTCATAACAACACAGAGTAGTTTTTTAATAAATTTCAATTTATAGCCTCCTTTAGCTTTTTATTGATTATACAATATTATTTGGAAAAAATCAATTGCTAAAATGCTTGATTTTGCACCTGCCGTATTGTATAATATAACCACTCAATTTGGTCATGCGGCGTGCGGGTCCTGTGCGGCAAAGCACTGTGAACCATGTCAGGCGGGGAACCGAGCAGCATTAAGCGGGCAGCTATGCGCGCCACAGTCCGCCTGCTCGCCGTATGACCAAGTTGAGCTTTTTATACTCGGAGGTGTATTATGTATCGCGCTCTCTACCGCAAATGGCGACCCGGAGTCTTTGGCGACATATCAGGTCAAAATCATATTACCTCGACTCTTCAAAATGCGGTTATGATGGAAAGGCTCTCACATGCGTATTTGTTTACAGGCTCACGCGGGACGGGGAAAACGTCATGCGCGAAAATACTTGCGAAGGTAGTAAACTGTCTTTCTCCGGTAGACGGAAACCCGTGCAACAAGTGTGAGATTTGCTTGGGAATTGACAGCGGAGCCGTTCTTGATGTAATCGAAATTGACGCCGCAAGCAACAACGGGGTTGATAACATTCGTGATTTGTGTGAAGGAACAAGCTTTAACCCTTCTGTCGCAAAAAAACGGGTATATATAATAGATGAGGTTCACATGCTCACTGCGGGAGCGTTTAATGCTTTATTAAAAACACTTGAAGAGCCGCCCGATTATGTCTTATTTATTTTGGCAACAACAGAGGTTCATAAGATACCTCCAACAATAATTTCCAGATGCCAAAGGTTTGATTTTAGACGAATTCCGGCAGGGGACATTGCCGAGAGATTGCTTTTCGTAGCAATGCAGGAAAAAATCGAGCTTGAAGAGCAAGCGGCTCTTCTAATAGCAAGAGTGGCGGACGGCTCGCTAAGGGATGCCCTGTCCTTGCTGGACCAATGCGCCTCGTCGGCGGATAAGGTTACGGTTTCATATGTCAGCGAGGTTGCGGGATTATTGGGAAAGGATTATCTGTTTGAGCTTTCAGGCGCAATCAATAATTCTGACACGTCAAAAGCCCTGCATATATTAAATATGCTTCATAACACCTCATGCGATATGGAAAGGCTTTTAAGCGAGCTTGTAAACCATTTCAGAAACATAATTATTTCAAAAACCGCTCAAAACCCCGAAGCTCTGATAGTTTGCACTCCCGAGGAGCTTGATAAGCTCAAGGACGCTGCTTTAGGATTTACTTATTCTTCCTTGCTTGCAATATCCGAGGAGCTTTGCTTTGCGGGGGACAAGCTTAAGCACAGCGCATTTCAAAGAGCATATACAGAGGCTCTTATTATGAGACTTTGCACACCCGCTTTACAGGAAAGTAACAGCGCACTGCTACGAAGGATAGCAGATTTGGAGCGAGAAATTAAATTTATAAAAGGCTCAGCAAAAGATGAAGAAAAAAAAGAAAATACTCTCCCTCTCATAAACGGCAAGGAAGCAACCGATATTATCTATAATCCAAAGCTGAATTCGCAGGAAGAGGAAATTGATGAAAAGGAGGAACAAGAGACACAAGAGCTTCAGAGCGTCGAGGCTGTACGCAAGGAAAAGGAGCAAAACGAAAACGAAAACGAGGTTAAAAATCAATCTGACGAAGACGCTTATTCTCTCAACAATTGGGCGGATGTCTTAAGCGAGATTGCTCAAAGCAGTAAGCCGATACACGGTTCACTTATGGGGTCGTCTTGTGAGGTTAAAGGCGACAGGGCAATAATAAAAACAAAAAATGACGCGTTTGAAATGCTTTTATTACAGCAGGAGTACGCTATGGCTGTTAGTGATGCCATATATAAAATTACCGGTAAACGGCTTAAGCCCACACCTTTAGGCGCGGTGACCCATAACACAAGCTTTGGCGAAGACCCGCTTGAAACATTTATTGAAAGAGTAGGTACAGCGGATATTGACTTAAATATTAAGGAATAAATATGCTTTAAGATGCGAACAAACGAACAATCTAAAAAAGAACAAACGAACGCTTTATTTTTTGATAAGATTTAAGGAGAAACAAGATGAAAGCAAGAATACCGAATCAGGGAGATTCCCGTGCAAATATGATGAAGAAAATTCAGGACATGCAAGAGGAAATGGCTCGTGCTCAGGAGCGTGTTGAACAGGGCGAATACTCGGCAACCTCCGGCGGCAGTGCTGTCAGTGTAAAGGTCAACGGTAAGCATGAGGTGCTGTCTATTGAAATTAAGCCCGAGGTTGTAGACCCCGAGGATATTGAAATTCTTGCGGATATGATAACAGCCGCAGTGAACGAGGCTATGCGCAAGGCATCGGACGTTATGGAGCAGGAAATGGGCAAGGTATCCGGAGGGCTGGGCAATCTTGGGATTCCGGGAATGGGGTTTTAAGTTATGGCATATTATGTAGAAGCCCTTTCAAGGCTTGTTGAGCAGTTTATGAAGATTCCGTCCGTAGGAAGAAAAACTGCTCAAAGGATGGCTTTTCATGTTCTGAATATGTCCAAAGCAGATGCCGAGGAATTTGCAAAGGCCATCAAAGACGCGCACGATAAAATTAAAAAGTGCAGCGTCTGCCATAATCTTACAGAAGGAGAGCTTTGCCCGGTATGCTCAAACCCGTCACGGGATAAAGGTCTGATATGTGTGGTAGAGGGTCCTAAGGATGTTATAGCTATCGAACGTACACGCGAATACGGCGGGGTCTATCACGTTTTGCACGGAGTCATTTCTCCGATGAACGCAATAGGACCCGAGCAGATTACCATAAAAGAGCTCGTAACCAGGGTAGCCGGGGGAGATATAACCGAAATTATTATGGCAACAAATCCTACGGTGGAGGGTGACACTACAGCGATGTATATTGCAAAGCTTATGAAACCGTTTGAGGTAAAGGTAACGAGACTTGCATACGGTATACCTGTCGGTGCGGATTTAGAATATGCCGACGATGTAACCCTTATGCGGGCTTTAGAGGGGCGCACCATATTATAAAATTGCACCGTGTCCTAATAAGGTATAATCAAAACAACACATTTATATTGAAAGGAATGAATATCGTGGCAGATGGTGAAAAGCAACGATTTGCAGCCTCGAACAAAAAAGCCTTCCACGATTATTATGTAATTGAGACGTTTGAGGCAGGAATAGAGCTCTTCGGCACGGAAGTAAAGTCAATAAGGCAAGGCAGGCTTAATCTTAAGGATTCCTGGTGCAGCGTTGAAAAGGGCGAGCTTTTTGCTTACGGGATGCATATTTCACCCTATGAACAGGGAAATATATTCAACAAAGATCCACTAAGACCCAAAAGGCTTTTGATGCATAAGCGAGAGATTATGAGGCTTTTCGGTGAATACCAACAAAAGGGTCTTGCAATTATTCCGCTTTCGGTGTATTTTAAGAAGGGAAAGGCAAAAATGTCAATAGGGCTTTGCAAGGGCAAAAAGCTTTATGATAAGCGCGAAGCAATGGCAAAAAAGGATGCCCTTAGGCAGGCGCAACGCGATGGCGCCAAGTATCAATAGTAACAGGTCTAATATGGGGATGAAAGGATTTCGACGGGGATTTTGAACCTTGATTAGCGAGCAGAGTTGCGGAGACTCTTAAAAGCCGCAAAATTAATTAACTGACAATAACGAAGTTAAACTCGCTGCTTAAATAGCAGCCGTCCCTGCCGGGAGGACCGCGAACCGGTTAGGGGCGTGATTTAGCGGTGAACGCGAACGGATGAGCGCCTTGTAATCCGTCGTGACTTAAAGGCTACCGTAGCATAAAGCCTGCCGTTTGGCGTTATGTGAGGGGAATCCCAAAAAAGCGGATACGCTCGTAGAAGGTTTTGGGAATGAGTTTTCGGACGCGGTTTCGATTACCGCCATCTCCACCATTTATTTTTTTAGCAAAGACGTAAAGGCGGTAATTGAAACCGCATAGTCCATCTCGCGCAAACGAGCGAAGCGAGTCGCGCGAGGGACATACAATGCGAAGGTTTGCGAAGCAAACGAACGAAAGCGCAGCTTTCGATTACCGCCATCTCCACAATAAGCTTAAGGGACGCATACAAAATGCGTCCCTTAAGCTATATTAGCTCATATTCATTTGAAATATCCTCAAGCACCTTCATAAGCTCAGTCATATTATTTATTGTAACATCCTTTTTGTTAATATAGTTTTTAAGCTCAACCGGAAGCTCTTCGAATTTTATCCTTACATTTTCAGATATGCTTGCCATAGAAAAAATCTCCTCTTTTTTGTATATTATTGTTCCCATTTGCTAAAATTATTTATGAGCTAAATATTTTATTTTGTCTTTAAGATTGTGGTATATATGCTAAAAGGGCTTTGGGAATACAACAACAAAAGGAATTTTGAAATAACTACGGAACCAAAGGGCGAGGCTGAAAAATCAAATGATTCTCTCAGCTTTGTTGTTCAGCACCATGTAGCGAGCAGGGACCATTATGACCTTAGACTCGAATGGGACGGTGTTCTTTTAAGCTGGGCTGTTCCAAAGGGGCCGTCATATAATCCCCACGACAAAAGACTTGCCGTCAGGGTAGAGGACCATCCCTTGGAATATAAAAACTTTGAGGGGACAATACCAAAGGGAGAATATGGCGGCGGTACGGTAATGCTGTGGGACGAGGGTACCTGGGAGCCGTTAACAAATGTAAAGACAAAAGCAGACGATGGTTCTTTTAAGTTTGCTCTCAACGGCAGAAGGCTAAAGGGCAAATGGGCGCTCATAAGAATGAAGGAAAATGAAAATCAATTACGGGACAACTGGCTTTTAATAAAGGAAAAGGATAGCTTTATTAAAGATGAGGACGGCATATCAATGTATATAAAAAGTATCCGTACAGATCGTACTATGGAGGAAATCAGCAATAAAGAAAAAGAAAAAATTACAAAAAACCCTTTCCAAAAAGTTGATGTGCAGCTTGCAGCTCTTGTTAAAGAGGTTCCGCCAAGTGATGATTGGCTTTATGAAATTAAATATGACGGATACAGAATAACGGCATTTTTGGAGGGCAGCAAAGCTTTCCTACTAAGTCGTAACAATAAGGATTATACTGACCGCTTTGGTTCTGTAAGCTCGTCTCTTTTAGACCTTGCAAGGGGAAGAGCAATTGTATTTGACGGGGAGATGACGGTTACTGATGAATCGGGAATAACAAATTTTCAGGCCTTACAAAATTATAAAGAAAACTCTAAGGGGAAAAAGCTGACTTATATTATTTTTGACCTTCTCGCTCTGGACGGTAAGGATTTAAGAGGACTTGCGCTAATTAAGAGAAAAAAGATGCTGCAAGAGCTAATGGAAGACGCTCCGCCAAATCTTCATTTGAGTCAATATGTAATCAACAGGGGAGAGGAAAGCTTTAAGGCGGCTTATGAATTGGGCCTGGAAGGAATAATAGGTAAAAAGGTAAATTCCCCTTACCTCGGACAAAGAAACGGCGACTGGATAAAGCTTAAATGTGAAAAAAGACAGGAATTTGTTATAGGAGGCTTTGCACAGACCGAGAAAGGCGAAAAAGGAATAAGCTCAATTCTTTTAGGCATATATGAAGGAGACAAGTTAACATATGCGGGTCGCGCAGGTACCGGCTTCAGTGAAATTGAAAGCAATAAATTAAGAAAAAAATTCGAATCTATTGCGAGAGAGCATTGTCCCTTTTATGCAGTGCCCGGGTCAAAGGCAAAAGAAAAGGTTACCTGGGTTGAGCCTTTGCTTGTTGCAGAGATCAAATTTACACAATGGACAAAGGAAAATCTATTAAGGCATGCGAGCTTTAAGGGTCTAAGAACGGACAAAAATCCAAAGGATATAATTAGGGAACAGACAAGCGAGGACACTTCCGAGGAAACTGAAGAAATAAAGGAAAAAGCTGATGAAGGCGGCATTAGTATAAAAAAAGTCAAAATTTCAAATCCGGATAGAATAGTATTTGAACAGCTCAAAATTACAAAATCGGATATAGCTCAGTATTACGCACGAGTATCAGAGCGTATGCTGCCATATATGAGCGGCAGGCTATTGAGTGTTGTGCGTTGTCCCAAGGGGATTTCAGAGGCGTGTTTTTTTAAGAAGCATCCAAACCCGGGGGGTAAAGGTATTGAAACGGTTTCTGTCCATAGTGACGACGGGGAGACAAATGATTATTTCTATATCAAAGACGAGTCAGGTCTGATTTATGAGGCACAAATGGGAACATTGGAATTTCACATTTGGGGAAGTCGTGCAGAGCAAATCGAAAAACCTGATATGATGGTATTTGATCTTGATCCCGATGTGGGAATGGATTCGGAGACGATCAGGAAAGGTGTAAAGGATTTAAAGGAGATACTAAGCGAGCTTTCACTTGTTTCTTTCTTGAAAACAAGCGGCGGTAAAGGCTATCATATTATAGTGCCCCTAAAGCCCTCCGAATCGTGGGAGATTTTTAGCGATTTTGCAGGCCGTATTGCACAGGTTATGCAGGAAAAGTGGCCTGAAAAATACACGAATAATATAAGAAAGCAAAAGAGAACAAACAAGATTTACATTGATTGGCTTCGCAACGCAAAAGGGGCAACAAGTATAGCTCCTTATTCCTTAAGGGCAAGACAAGGGGCTAAGGTTTCAATGCCCATATCATGGGAGGAGCTTGACAATATAGCTCCTGACGGTATTGATATGTATGAGGCGCTTGACAGGATAAATAAAGAAGACCCTTGGAAGGATTTTTTCAGTGTGGCACAGGGCTTAAAATAAAAGACCGCACAAGAGAATTGTTTTTGTGCGGTCTTTATAATATTTCTAAAGGAGAATTATTTATCATGTGTGGGGTGTGCCTTCGAGCGGCTTAAAACACTAACACATATTATTACAAAAGCCGCAAACAAAACAGCACCAGAGACAATAAGGCTAACGGTAAATCCGTTAATAAATTCGATAAAAAATGAGCGGAACGCCTCATCAGTAAGGGTAAACCTTTCAGCCTGCCGCGTCAGGAGAACCGTTAAGGGAAAAGCTGTAAGCATAAGACCCGCCGCTCCTAAAGAGGCTCCTATATAGGACAGAGGCAACGTTTTTTTTCTGAAGCTGAAAAATATAACGCAAGCACAGGCTATAGTCAGAAACGCAAGAAACAGGAGTGCAACGGGCAGCAAGTCCTTTATTGATTTTAACTGCGGGGATATACTCGCGGTGTAAGGTATTGAAACATAACGACGGTAAAGCTCAATTAAATCTCCCGTAAACTGTTTTATCCCATGCGCTATGTCAGTGTCCTCAACGTCCATATACATTTTTTCGGCATAATCATTCAAGGCAAGGTAAAGCTCATCAAAAAAGTATTTATCCGAGCTTATATCCTCATCGGTATAAAGAGCTCTGACAGTCTTTGCCATATCCTGCGTAACAGTTTTTGCCGAAATATTTATTTCGAAATATTCGGTAAAAAACGATTCCTCTACATTTCCCGCAGAACCGTAGGAAATAAAATGCTCCTTAATGCGTCCAAGCTCGATTTCACCAAATTGGGACCGCTGGAGAGCCCTTACGGCGTATTTGCTGTTCATGACAGTTGCCGCCGTTACAGCTAACACGGTTGACAAAGCAATGAGGACAGAAAGAGAGAAGGATAAAAGAATAATCACAGTTTTTTTAATTATACTCATAATCCACCCTCTAATTATATTTGTCTATAATCGGACCGGAAACATATTCACAAAATGCATAACATCTGTATTTTGAAAGAGAAATGCCATTTTCCTTTTGACAAGTATACATTATAAGAAATTCGTTGTTTTGACTGTCGTCGCGTTCGATATACTTGGTGTAAGGAGATGTGTCCTCACGGTGGGCGATTTTCTTTTCGATTATGCGGTAGACATAGCTTCCGTAATTTGTTTCTATAGTTACAAGAGCACCGATTTTCCCGCTTTTTTGTAAATCCCTGAAAAATGTATTATTGTGTGCGGAAACCATTACGGTCTTTCCATAGCCCGGTATACCGCCGTACAGCGATACGCAAGCACCCTTGTTGAGAAGACTGACGCTGTCTCCGAAAATTAACGGAGCGTCAATTTTTGTGTTTTCAACCGTAATGTTTCCAAAATGATCTCCCCAGGTGGGGTACTCTATTTCGGAAATTTTAATGTCTCCGCCCTTTCGACCGGTAGAACCGGAGAATATACTGTTTATATTATCCGTATTCAGTCCAAGGGAAGACGTATTCCCTGTGAAAGCGAGCCTGTACACGCTCGCCAAAGGCTTTGCAACGGGCAAAAAAGCAGTATATATAAGCAGATAACCGCATAACAAAAAGATTCCCGGAAGAATCAAGAGGATCTTACGGCAATCTTTTTTGTTAACGGATAATGTTCGGTTAAGCCTCATTGTCTTCTTTACGGAAGCTTTTTACGCCAAAAGCTGCCGCAACAGTGAGAACAGCAATAGCGGAAACAACCGCAATAGCTGTATTGTCAGCGCCTGTCTGAACAATGATGGCAGGTGTAAGCTCTGCTACAACCTTACCGTCGGGATCCTTAATGATAAGAAGCTTATTTGCTCTGTCAGTAGTCAAGGTGTAGCCGATAACAGCAAGAGCATCATCTGCATAGCCTAAAAGAACATCCTGAACAGCTATATTGCCTTTAAGGTCCTTCATTTCATTAAGCTCATTCTCTAATACATAGGCATAAGCACTGTCGAGAATTGCAACAATATCATCATATTGATCCTCAGTGAGATCGATTACATTACATACATTCTCGGCGGCGTTAATGTAAGCCTGAGGTACTGTGATTGTACCTTCCTCAGTCTTATACTTTGTCTGAACATAAGTAATAAGCTTTTGCTCATAAGTATTAATACCGGCAGCGGCGAAAGAAGGAACGGCAAGAGCAAAGAGAAGCATACAAACGAGTAAAATACTGATAGTCTTCTTCATTAAAAATCTCTCCTTAATTTTTTTAAGTAAGCATAAAACATATACTGCAGATTACTGTACGATTATATTATCACAACTATTTTTTTTTGTCAACAATAAAAGATTACAGAATTCTAAATTTCTTGGAATTAATCAAATAAGTACCAAAAGCATATAAATCAAAGGCACAGCTTGCTAATTTAGTGTATATTATTGGACAAAACAATATCGCCGTTGTCCGGAAAGGACGCAATTATGCCGTTATAATTGACGGTTGAATAAACAGAGGTTTTGCTGTGCATTGTTAAATTCCATTTAACATTCGGATATATTTTTCCGGCATGATTTGTCACAATCGCTATTTCAGGTTTTAATTCTGATAGAAAGGACATGGAGCTTGAGCCATAATAGCCGTGATGCCCGATTTTAAGAAGGTCAATATCACCCACCAAGGGTCCTACTATTTGTTCAAGCTTACACGTTCGTGTAATATCAGCTGCCAAAAACACAGATTTTTGACCCTTTGTTATTTTTATTCCAACGCTTGCGGCGTTTTCCCCTTTGCCTGCAAGCTTGTCCGGCGTTTCTGTATTATAAAAGGTGATGATGAAGTCTCCGAAAGCGAAGGGCTTTTGGGGCAAATTCTGAATGACGGGTATACCCTTATCATTCAAAGCGTCTAATACCTCGCGATAGGTTTTGTCATTGTCCCAAAATCCACTTTCGTATTTTCTTACAAGCTCATAATTGTATGGCTTAAAATATGCTTTTTTTATTTCAATATTTTCATGGCGTATTATATCGGAAAAGGCTCCTATATGGTCATAATGGCAGTGGGTGCCGAGTATATAGTCAAGCAGAACCTTGCCGTTCTCGTCACAGGCGACCTTTTCCAGGTAATCTATAACATCCTTTGTATATCCGGTATATTCGATTTTTCTGCGGGGGTTATAATAGCCCTCCCCGGAATCAATAAGCGCAAACTTCCCGTTACTTTCAATAAGGATAGCATCTGAGCAGCCTGTGTTAAGAAAGTGAATGCGGTCGTCACCCGTACTGTAATCAAAGCTCTCCCTACGGACCGCATACTTTTTTTCAAGATGATTAGCATAAGCTACACAAATAATATCAAGAACAAAAATCAAAATCATAAGAGGAACAATAATCCATGTAGCTATTTTTTTAACCATAACAGCACTCCGTTATATGTGATTGAAAGTAAAAAGGCAAAAAGAACAGCCAAAGGGGCATTAAGGATGAATATACAACCGAATGTCAAAACCAAGAGAAGCCGTGGAACAAAACCTTCACGAAAAGCCTTGGCAATATTTTCCCACTCGACGCCCTGCCATGCGGCGACAATTAAAACAACTGCGAGCGAATGCACCGGAATTCTGATGAAAACGACTTTTAGAGAAAATACCGCCGCAAAGAAAACAATAATATATACAAGAGCAACAAGAAACCTGTTTTTTTCTGCATCATACTCTATTGCGTGAAGGGAGGGCGCACCAAAAATAAGATTTATTTCTTTTTTACGGAGAGCTTGCAAAACAAGCGAAGACGCCAAGGCCCCCAAAAGAACGTAAATAACACTTTGTCCTGTGAAATTGAAAGAAAAGACGGCTGGGCAGTACAAGCTGTTGGGTTCGTTAATATAAGTCATGTCGGCATCGGGATTTAAGAACAAATTAAGGATATACGGAACAAATACGGCAACAGCAGGAGCGGGAAGTCGCGCTTTGAGCCTCTTAAAGGCGCGCGGATAAGTAATCATAATAACAAGGGAAACAGTTCCGTATAGAACACCTCGCCAATTCGGATGAAAGCCGAGAAATCTGTATGCCCGAAGAATCTCGGATACGGTACCTCCAAAGGCGCCTATGCCGAAATAATCTGTGGTAAACAGAGCGGTTGCACAAAAGGCCAGCATAACGGTAATTCCTGCGGTAACATAAGCGCACTGATATTTTTGATACGGCAGCTTAAATAAAATAACGGTCATAAGAAATATTAAAGCTGTGCATAAGAGACCCTCAAGTACGCCGAATTTGACGAAAACAAACAGTACAGGCAAAAAAGCGTACACCTGCGCAGAAATAAGTCCTGTTTTAAGTGCTACACTCAAAAGAGCAAACACGGCATACACGACCGATATAATTTTTAAGTCAAGTCCTGTTGTAAAGCTCATATACAGGGCGAACGGCAAGGAATATAATGCGGCCGTAAAACCATAGGATATCTCCTTACCCAAAGCGCTTTTCAAAAAAAGTACATCCTTTCTTTATCAATGCTCATTATGATACTATACATTTTGACAATAAACAAGAAATTTTTTCAAAATTCCAAAAGCTCATTTATTATTGACATTTACAGGTGTCGGTCTTATAATGTAAATTACATAAGCTTTGTTTTCAAAAAGGGGTATGCATATGAAATTTTCAAAAAATCAGATTATTATATTTTCGTCAATAGCAATACTGCTTATTTGTGCTATGACCTTCAGTTCGGTTTACGCTGCAGTCATAGCGGCAGAGTATATTAAAGCAAGCGGTATACAGGTTGTTAACCCTGAAAATACTGCTACTACAGCATTACCTGATGAAACTGCGACAGAAGCCCCAGACAATACGGAGCCCGGCTCTGTAATTGATGTTATTAACGGGCAACCCGGTGACAACAGCGACAATTTAAATACTACAAAAAGCGGCAGCACCGGAATCGGTACCGGCACAACGGCTAAATCAAACAATACCCCGTCAACAAAAGCGGAAATAGCTTCTCTTTATAAAGCCGCAAACAACAAGGCGAGAACAAAGGCAAAAAAAGCAACACTAACTTACAAAAACGCCGAAAACTATAAAGATGTCGTTGAAGCAGGTCTTCTTTCCTCAATCGGCTCATTTCTTATGAATACCTTTTTGAAGGAAGAGGCTGATTTAAACGAGGTTCATACGGATGACATAGCAAAGGCTATTCCTCCTGCGAATGCGACGTGCAACCTCAAAGAGTCTGACATTAACAAGGCAACTTGTTCAGACAAGGGAACATATTATTTTGTAACTATTCTCCTAAAGCCCGATAGGAATCCAAAGGCGGGATACGGCTCC
>CAZPPO010000041.1:0-1539 GCA_964588475.1 uncultured Eubacteriales bacterium | reverse complement strand
CCGGTTCGATATGCTCGATTATCACCCCCGATCAGATAACACAGGCAACAGAAGGCTATATTGAAGTCAGCAATATAATATGTCAATACGACGGTGCTTATTGCGAAGCTGAAATAGATAAAAAAACAGGGAATCTTACAAAGCTTTACATACGGCTTCCGATGTATTTAAGTCTTACCGCAAAAGCTCCTATAATACCGGCCGTTGACGGAAAGGTCGGTCTCCAGTTCGAGGAAAAATGGACTATAGCATATTAAATTTCAACCAAACAAAAGCGCCTTGAATCACTTCAGGGCGCCTTTTTATTTATTGAATTTAGCTTTTAAGCTCCATCATCACTCTGTTGATGACATAAAGAATAGGTTGCGTTATGAAGGGAAAGGCTATAGCGGCAGCTATTGAAGTGAGTACGCTAAGGCTGTATTTTTCAAGATAAGCGCCAAAAAGCATTAAGCCGGTAAAGGGTGCAAGGATAATCTTAACGAAAAGATTTTTGCCTTCGCCCGAGTATATATTGTCTTTGAGAGAAAGCGCGTTTTCAACTGACGGAAACAGATTTGAATAAAGGGAAATCCCGATTATCAGAAAGAACAGTGAACTGAAATTTACAACCCCCGCATAAAACACATAATATGATGAGTAAAAAAGAAAGCAAGAGCCTAAGAAGAAATTCATAACAAAGGGTACGGCGCACAATAAGAAGGACTGACCTGCCTTATCGGTAATTTCATGTTCTATATGGCTGCACATTTCGCTTATTTTAAAGCAGCGTATATCTTCAATCGGGAGCCTGAAAATTCTGCAGACAACAAACTCCCAAAAACACCTTAAGGTTGAGCCGAAAAAGGTAATAATTCTTGTAATGAAAAATAATATGTTCATTGTTTCAAATCCTTTCGCTAATCAATTACATCGCACGTGCCCGTGGTAAATAACTGTTCTGCGGAAAGCTCTCCCTTAAAATACGATTTCAGCCTTTCGGAATAGTCGATTTTATAAAATTCGATCATATCCTCGGCACTTTCAAGGGTCTTTTCGTCGCCGGCAAGATCTGCCGCAATCGCAAGGGTGAATATTGTTTCTATATATATAGACTGATGCTTTGTTTCATCATTTAAATCCTTCATAATACTGAGAGCTTCGTCATACTTCTTCATCATTATAAAGCAGATTGCTTTTTGTCGATAAAGCTCTGAGATGTCACCGCAAAGCTCAATACCCTCATCACAGCTTTTAACTGAAGCGTCGTAGTTCTTTTGAAGTCTTAAAATTACTGCGTTAAGGATGTATGCATATTGGTCTTCCTTGTTATTTTTCAAAAGCAAACCTTGTATGCTTTGCGCCTCATCAAATTTTTTGTTTTGCGCGTAATCCATACCCAGCTCATAGCCGTAAAGCCAAACATAATCGGGTGCAAGCTCTCTGATTTCTTCTAAATATGCAGTCAGATCGTCCTTTCCACCCTTTTGCAGGAGCATAAGGTACTGACAAAATTTAATAAATGCCTTATTGTATTCGACTGTTATGGTTTTGTTCTCC
>CAZPPO010000040.1:0-14019 GCA_964588475.1 uncultured Eubacteriales bacterium | reverse complement strand
ATAGCTTGAATAGAAAATCATTTCGTCGGTTGCAAAATAGTATTGACCGTTCGTGATGTTGCCCAAATCAAATTTACTGACGCCTGAGGATACAACCGCAAAATCCGTATCTCCTGCAGTAGTATCGTTAACAAGAGAGGGTTCTTTGTTTTCGGAATTTTTGCCAAGCGATGCCGCCACGGCAATTATTGTAATTACCGCCACACAAATAATAATTGCAATGAGCAAAAAGCTCTTTTTCTTCTTTATGTCTTTATTTGTCTGCTCCGTTTGCAGGGAGGCTTGTGCATAATCCTCGCCTTGTGTACTCAAGGGAGCAGTTGCGATACTCTGTCGAAAGGAAGCGGTTTTTTCATCGATTGTTTTTTCAAAAGATAATCCGCAAGATAAAGCAACCGATTCCAAGGCCTTGGAAATTGCCCCGATCGCGATGGCAGAGGAATCATCATCTTCGGTTTTAATCATAATATTACTGAGGTTTTCATCCTCAGAAATTACTGCTTCGTCAAGAGTTCCCCGTTCAAAAAAGACTGTGCGGTTCCTTTCGAGGTCCAGTAGCAACACAGCAAAATACACAATGGAGCTTCCTTTTTTCTCATCTGCGTCCGCTTCCTTTGAGGTTTTAAAGGAGGCGGATATTTCAATATCCGAAATTGTTCCGATTTTATAGGGGATATGAAGTTTTTCGAGCTGTTGTCCCACTTGTAGAATAAAGTTACTTTTATCCATTTTGACACCTCCTGGTTAATTTATAGCATTTTAGCATACTCATTGTCAACAAAAAACATAAAGACAGCTTGAAGAATTCATCGATAATAAATTGACAGCCATATAGGATTATATTTTCACCGTCCGTTATTATTTGTTATCAACTGTGCCACAGTGCAAAAGGTATAGCCCTTCTCTTGCAGCGAAGACACGATTATTTCAAGTGCGGGAAGGATGTTTTCCGGGTTAAACATCGGATGAAGCAGTATTATCGAGCCGCTTTGCACATTGTTTATAGTGTAATCGGCAATTTCCACTGCAGTAGCATCAAAGCCTAAAACCGTTTCGGGTTCAATATCCCACATAATACAGGGCATATCAACTTTATTCAGGTAAAACGGTAAAACGAAAAGCTTTTTCCCATACGGGGGTCTGAAAAATATCTCTCCCGTATAGCCGCTGTCTCGAATAAGCTCGTTTGTCCTTTCAAGCTCCTCTTTGCAAAACAAGTAGGACTTCAAAAGCATCCGCTTATGTGAATAGGAATGGTTTGACAAGTCGTAACCCGCATCGACAAGAGCTTTAGCCTCCTCGGGCTTCTGATATATTTCGGCTCCGCATACAAAGAATGTAGCGGGAATATCAAGCTCTTTAAGCTTTTTTATTATTAACTGCGTATTAGCAGATGGTCCGTCATCAAAGGTTAAGGCTATTTTTTTCTCATCATTCGGGAATGAAGAATAAATAGTACCGAAAAACTGAAAACTCCTTGATTTTGATATTGAAAAAAGCGAAATGGCGATAGCTGTGACCAAAAGAAACGAAGTCATAATAATAAACAATAATTTTCTTTTTTTTCTCATAATTATTCCCCTCAAGATTATTTTTGATTACAATGCAGTTCTTATCGGACTTGCCTTTTACGCGGTATTTTTAATTGACTAAAAGCGGCAGCGCGATTATAATAACAATAACACTTAATTGTTTACATAAAGAGTACATTTATATAGGAGACAAAATGAAAGACTTAATTTTCGAAGCGGTGGAGCTGCTCTCGAGTGAGCGTGAGCGCTATGACCGTTCTGCCCGGGCACAGTGCGCAGTCTTTCGCCATGAGCCGCAAAAGAGCCAGCCGCTTCTGCTTAGCGCGTCATTATTCGGAAAACAAAAGGACTTTCCGATTTATGATTATGAGGAAATTCATAGCAGCCAAGAAAAAATGACACTTTTCGGGCTTCGCGCGGCGTTTGCGTCAATGAACGGCGGCTGCGAGTCGGTGCCCTCCTTGCGCGCCAACATGGGCTGTGGGATAGTACCGTCTCTTTTTGGCGTTATGCCGCTGCTGTTTAAGGAAAAGATGCCATGGGTCAAAGAATTTCTGCCAAAATCGCGATTAAAGGAAATGACGGCCTCTGACCTTAAGCTTACACCGGAATTCCAAATCGCTATGGACCACATGGATTTTATGCGCGAGCGGCTGTCGGGCAGCGGGGTAAGACTGTTTCCCGTCGATATTCAGGGCGCGTTTGATACGGCCCACATAGTGCTGGGGGACTCAATATTCTATGAGCTGTATGATGACCCGGGCTTTGTGCATCATCTTTTGGATCTAAGCTGCCACGCTATTGAAATCGCTCTTAGGGAGTGCCGCAAGAGAATGCCCGACTCAAAGAGAGAAATGCCGCACTACAATTCTCTTGTAATGCCGGGCGAGATGGGAGGGCTCAAGATTAGCGAGGATACCTCCACATTGCTCAACAGCGAGCAGATAGCGGAATTTGTCAGTCCGTATATGCACCGCACATTGGCGCAGGCGGGCGGCGGATACGTTCACTACTGCGGCAGCAATCCTCACCTGTACAAGGCGGTGTTAGACGAGCCGCTGGCTTATGGTCTGAATTTTGGTAATTCGGAGAAGCATGATATGGTTAAGGTGCTTTCCGACTGCGCTTCAAGGGGCAAGGTGTATTACGGCAAAGTCTGCATGAAAGAAGGGAATTTCGATGTTTCTGTACTGACAAAGCTGCTTCGCGCGTCTTTTGCAAACGGTAGCTTGCATCTGATGCTTATGCACAGCTGCCGATATGATCAGGTAAATGAGGTAAAGCAGGAGTGGGAACAAGCGGTACAGCGTGCTTTATCTATGCAGGCAGACGAGCTTTAGAGATACCAATTTTCAGTATATCTGCTAATTCAATTTCTTAAGTAAGGACAAAGCAATGAAAATTTTATGCCTGATAGACAATCTGGGCTCGGGCGGAGCACAAAGACAAATGACTAATCTTGCGCGGTTACTTCAAAAAAAAGGAAATGACATTAATTTTGTTGTGTATGGCAAGGATGATTTTTTTGCCGATGCGTTAAAGGCAAGTGCAATTCCTGTAACAATTATAAATAACAAAAGCAAGCTTGAACGCGTCTTGCGTATCAGGAATTATATCAGAAAAAGCGGTGCGGATGTTGTAATATCCTTTTTAGAGACCCCTAATTTTCTTGCTTGCCTTTCCGCTGTGGGAAAACACAGCTTCAAGCTTATTATAAGCGAGAGAAGCTCGAGCCTAAACAGCTTTATATCAAATAAGTCTGAATTTTATAAATGGTTTGCCCGCTATAGCGATAAAATAGTCTGCAATTCGATAAACGCAAAGAAGCTTTGGCTTAAATACTATCCCGAATATAAAGATAAGCTTATTACAATATATAATACTGTATTGCTAAGCGAGACGGAAAATCCGCCAGCCCATATAAATGCCCCGAAAAGAAAAATTCTTGTTGCCGCAAGCTATCAAAGACTTAAAAATATGAATGGGCTTATTGAAGCGGTAAAGGCATTGCCGGAGGATTTTAAGGAGCGTCTGGAGATAGAATGGTACGGTCAAACTCAGGTTGTTCCTTATGGTACAAAGGAATATGACGCTGCCTGCAAAAAAATAAAGGACCTGTGTCTTGAAAATACAATTCATTTATACCCGCAAACAAAGGATATTTTAACAAAAATGCTCGATTTTGATTGTGTAGCGCTTTTTAGCTTTTATGAAGGTCTTCCGAACGCGATTTGCGAGGGAATGGCGCTTGCAAAGCCTATTATTATGTCACGAATTTCGGACTATGCCGTGTTCGTTGATGAAAAAAACGGTTTTTTATGCAGTGCAGAGGATACCGAAAGTATAAAAGAAGCTCTAATACAATTTCTTTGCGCCACAAAGGAAGAGCTTTTGAAAATGGGAATCGAATCACGAAAAAAAGCGAGTCTGCTTTTTGACAATGAAATTATCATAGAAAAATGGCTTGAACTGATTAATTGCCTTTGATTACTATCCTTGTAATACAGAATGGCTGTGGATAAAAAATTCCTCCTGACACGGCAGGATTTTTTTATCCATTTTTTCTAAACTCTCATCGTAGCGCTCGGCTTTTTGTTCATCAATTTTCATCACGGGGCTTTCATGGTAAATCCATTTTCTTGAGTCCAGAGCGTTAGGCTTCAATTCCTTTACCAGCATTGCCGACGGGAATATTCCGCCTTCAAGACAAATATTATACCTTTTACAGCTCTTAAAGCCTCGGCTTACGTAATTGCCCGGGTTTCCGAATATTACTATCACATCATAGCCGAGCGCTTGTGCCTTATTAAAAGAATACTCTATA
This sequence comes from uncultured Eubacteriales bacterium, assembly GCA_964588475.1. Lineage (GTDB taxonomy): Bacteria > Bacillota > Clostridia > Oscillospirales > Acutalibacteraceae > DTU089. Next base: position 9,663 of record CAZPPO010000040.1, on the reverse strand, counting down.
AGCATTTTTCCGTAACCCTTTCTTTGGTACTGCGGCATAATGCATACAGGACCGAAAGTGAGGATTTCTTTTTCTTCCCCGTGTTCATCAAGCAGCTTTGCTTTTGTGTACATAATATTACCTATTATCTGTCCGTCAACTTCAATAACAAAGTCCAATTCGGGCACAAAATCCTCATGGGAACGCATAATATGAACTAAATAATGCTCATTGCACCCCGGAACATATAAATTATAAAATGATTTTCTTGTTATTTCTTCTACAATACTATAATCCTCTTCTTTTTCATTCCTGATATTAATATTATTATTCATTAATAACCTCCTAAGGAAAGTAAACGCAAAACAGCCTAAACGACCTTATGTCTGTTTGAATGTTGTTGAAGTACGACCAAAATCCCGACAAATGCCCACTTCAGTGTTACAAGAATAATAAAGGGCACAAGATTGGCCTTTCGCAGTGGTACAATCGGTAAAAATATCAAAGGTATTAATGCCCGCATGAAGCATTGTCGCGATTAACACGCTGCCTTTTGTGCGCAGGAATAACCAAGTAAATATAAGCGAGCTTGCCATAAGATCTGCGAAATACCATTGAGGAAACATTTCCGACTGTACCGCTGTTTCGGTGAAAAACAAAGGCACATGCCATACTGCCCAAATTACACCTAACAACAGCCCGGACTTTATCCAGCCGCTTTTGGAAAGCAGAGCGGGAAGCGCGTACCCTCTCCAGCCAATCTCCTCACCTAAAACAGAGACCGCCTGTAATAAAAGATGCGGCAGTAAAGGCGCAAATAGATTTTTAAGGACTATGCCGCTTGTGCTTGTAAATATTATCGCATCCTCGAAATTCAAAACAAATCCGAAAAGGTAACCGATGCCCAAAGCAGCCAGCATAAACACCGGCTGCAGCAGCACAGCGACAAGATACCATTTAATACGAACACGCCAAATTATAATGCGAGAAAAAAGGAGACCTATTCCTTTTTTGTTGAACAGGATAACCGTTACTATGGCAGAGAGTGCAGGCCCATATGCAGCTATGTAGCTTAAGAGTAACGGGGGCGCCGAGGATATGAGACCGTGTGAAAACAATGCATTCGGTAACATATATTGCCATGACAGCACAAAAGTCAGCAAGAAATAAAACACAAGCTCTGTAGTATTTCCTCTTTTTGAGGCGATTTTCTTGTTCACTATGACGCTCCTTTTTGCTGCAAAGAATGCTTTCATAGACGACTCCTTATTCTTGTGGTATACCGCGAGTATTTTCTTTTAAGATTAGGATTTCTTCATTGTGCCGTTGTATTTGCTTAGATTCGATAAGCACATTTACACTGTAATATAGCATAATAAGCGCGGTGCTTAACACAATGCCGCCTAAAATATCCGTAAACCAGTGAACACCGGACAGCATGCGTCCGATAACCGTAAAAATCGTAAAATTGCCTAATATGAAATTAATGAGAAATCTTATTTTATTATTTTTAATTAAACGATTAAACTGCATCATGGCAGTGGGTATAACACACATTACGAGCATAGTTGTGGAGGACGGATATGACGCTTCTAAAACATTGTTGATAAGAACCGGCCTATAGTTAACAATTTTATACTCAAAAAACAGATATGCGGCCATAACAAGCAGATAAAAGCCGCCTAAAACGAGGATACTGCTATCCACACGTAAAAGGCTCTTCCTCTTGATTAGTTGCACAAGTCCCAATAATGCAAATCCCAGCGCGGCAAAAATCGCCACAAGACCAAGCCAATCAGTGATGCTGTAGAGAAACATATTAACATCAAATAAATTCTTAATTGGCTCGTTTATGGCTGCAAATGCAACCTTGGAATTATTAGGTCCGATTGGCTTCACGTCAATATACATCAGAGCAATAGTATAAAGGATAAACAGAAACAGCAGAGCGCCGGTGATGGAAAAACTCTTTATTTCTTTTTTCATATTTGAAACTCCATTCTTTTTATGTTGTTAGACTTTGCCTAACAACATATTAGCTTATGAGTCTCAAACATGGTAGAATCCCTTAGGCACATCAATGATACGATTCATGTCATTAACGCTTTATAAGAAAAACTCCTTTAATAATCAAAATCATAAATAAAAAAAATGCAGCATAGGGCTGAAAGCTTGCCATAAATACGAGAACACCAAACGTGCTAAGAAGCAAGGATACAATATACATTTTTTTCGCCCGAAGTTCACCCTGATAATTTTGTAAAGCCAGTGCTGTAATGCCCCAAGCAATGGTGATTAACACAACAGCGTAATATGAGGCTTTAATAAACCATTGCTCTTGTGGAAGAGATACCAACGGAAAGTAGCGGACACAACCACCATCCTGCCGACTAAATAACGGTAATAACAGAAACACCGCAATTGCGCAGTCAAGCAACCCGAATATCAAATTACGCATTTTCTCAGTCTTGTTTTTGCTGTCTTTTTCCGCAAAGCTGATTAATTCCTCTGTGGACAACAGTTCATCTATAGATACTGAAAAGAAATCAGAGATTGCTTTTATAGACTCTATGCTCGGATAACCGCGTCCTGATTCCCATTTTGAAATCGCTGTTCTCGATACAAACAGAATTTCTGCAAGCTCTTTTTGCGTCAAATTCCTTTGCTTTCTGAGGTGTTGTATTTTTTCATTAAATTCCATAAATCTGCCGTCAGCTCCACACTATCCTTTATAATACGCTGAGAAAGCATTCTTCATAATTCTCTTAAAATTAACAATAGCACAAAAACTATCAAAAGACAATGCTTCGCATTTGTGCACAAGCAAATCATCCTCTTTTTTCGCTTAGCAATCCTTAGTTGGTCGATTGTCGTCCATTAAAAAACTTGCCCATTCGAAATCAACCGTGTCAATGCGTTCTTGCCAATAATTAAGCTGTTGGAAATAATAATTAATTTTTTCAATAACCTGCTTGTGATATCCGTCTTCACCGGTCTTTAGCACAATGGCTGTTAACTCATAAAAGGGAAGCCCTAATGCATGGGTTTTTACATGAACGGTTGCGCCCGCGTGACCTATAGCATGACACAATGCACCATATACATTATCATCAATTTCCAAAGCAACCTTATGAGCGTCCAAGATTGCGCGTTTTGCGGCAGGCATCTTGATTTTTCCTCTTGACCAGTCTTCGCAAAGCTTCAACGCTTTTCTTGGTCGCAACTCAAGCGGATATTTATTTTCAAACTGTGTAAGAGGGGCTTTGGCACAATATAGCGCCCACATAACGAGCGTTCGATGCTTTTGTTGCTCTATCAGCGTTTTAAGCTCCTGTAAGCATTCACTCTCACGTGAAAACAATAGCTTATTCTTTTTCTTTAACTTCTGCTCGACATCATAAAACATAGTAAATATCTCCGTAAAGCAGTTGACAGATTTATGTAAAATATTTTGGTAAATTATTATGTAAACCAGAGACTATCTTTACCATAGTATTACTTCTTAATAGTATGCTATAAACTCTGATAAATATCAAGGTAAGATTTAAGATAAAATATAGTATGCGCTCGTTATAAACAGACCGCCCTTGACGAGCGGAGTTTGAAATAGTAAAATGAAATCAACCGAGCAATTGGTTTTACTTAGACTTGCATGTGAGTCAACTATGTATGGAGGCTAAAGGTTGAGCTTAATAAAAAAAGCGCCGGAGAGCATGACCTCGAGGGAACGCGTTCTCAGGACCTTCGCGCTGGAAAAGACCGACCGCGTGACGATTGGCTATGACACTAATGACGGCATTCACCGACGGCTTTCACAAGCGCTGTGTATACCAAACGGCAATATGGAGGCGGTGAGACAGGCAATAGGCGTAGATTATAGGGGAATCAGTGCCCCGTACACCGGTCCGGCACTTTTTAAGGCGCCGCCTAAAAGGCGCGTCGATGCGCTGGAGGGTTGCCTGATGCGCCGTGTGGAACACACAGGCGGCGGGTATTGGGACTACTGCGACTTTCCGCTGAAGGGCGCCGACGATGAGGCTTTCGATTGTTTTCCTGTTCCAAGTCCTGATGATTTTGATTTTGATGGCGCCTTAGATCGCGCTAAAAGCTATGGTAAGCAATACGCTATTTTCATCGGCGGAGCGGGAACACCTGATATTATCAACTCCAACGGTCGCATTATGGGCATGGAGGATGTGCTGTACCATCTTATCTGCGAGGATGAGGCCGCGCTGCGCTTTATTCACAGACGAGCCGATTTTCAGCTTAAGACTATGGAACGGACGCTGGAAAAATGCAAGGGTTATATCGACTTTATGTGGCTGGGTGAGGATTTGGGTACGCAAATTGCGCCGATGATAAGCCTTGAGCTGTACAGGCGTATTTTAAGGCCTATCCACAAAGCCTTCTGTGACCTTGCCAAAGCTTATAATATCCCCGTAATGATGCATACCTGCGGTTCTTCCAGCTGGGCTTATGAAGACTTCATCGAAATAGGTGTGAGCGGTGTAGATACGCTGCAGCCCGAAGCCGCCAATATGAGTGCGCACTATCTGAAGGAGCATTTTGGAGGCAGACTGAGCTTTCGCGGCTGTATTTCCACCGCAGGACCGCTTGCATACGGAACGCCCGCTCAGGTGGAGCAAAACTGCCGGGAAACGCTCGAAGTCATGATGCAATGCCGAGGCTATCACTTTGCGCCGACACACCAGATACAAAATAACACGCCCGTGGAAAATGTGATTGCCATGTACAATGCGGCGCATAAATATGGAAGGTATTAACTGTGGTTTTTGTGCCGGAAAGTGCGTTAAGCAAGTGCCGGTTACCGTGAAGTTGGATGTAAATGAATAAGATGAAAAGTAATCAAGGCACTCTACGTAAGTGTAGGGCGCCTCTTTTTGTATAACATACAGGGAAAAACAAACATTTTATATACTAAGCCATGCTTCTGCATTCCTGAGCGCATGTCCTGCACTCCTGCGCGCACTGCTTGCAATGCTGGTCTTTAAACATTTCACACTCCTGGGCACAAGCATCACAGACTGCCGCACAAAGATTGCAATGGTCTTTTGCAAAGTTAGAGTTTGAAGTCATTCCCGCCACAGACATCTCGCACATTCTGGCGCATTCAGCCAGCATCTTAATGCATTTAGTTCTAACTTGGACGTCAGCTTCGTTCAGGCATGCTTCAAAGCATTCATAACAAGCTTGAGTGCAGCGGACACATGCGTCGATGCACTTCTGATAAGCATTGGTTGTGGTAGTTAAAATACCCAAAATTTTACATATCCTCTCGTATTACTCATTAGTATAATTAGCCTTATCGTATATAATATTCGTTAGCCCTTAACATCATATAATATTCCAATTATACAGGCATCAATCCTTTTTTGAGATGCTCATAATGTTAACGGCTTCCTTTTAGATGCTGCATTTGCTTCTAAAATTCTTTCGGTATCCCATTTATGATTTAATTCTTCTATTCTTGTTGTAAGTGCATTTTTATCAGAACCAATATATTTTTTTATACTTTCAATAGTTTTTTGTTCTAATTTTTTATTAATGAGCTTATTTGTGTGTAGTTCGACCCTTTTTGTACCGGGAGGTATTATAGACATAGTAATCTCCTTAACCTTTGACATAAATATAATATATCCCGGTTTTCCATTAGTATGCTTATTTTGTTGCCCCAAAAAAGATATTCTTCATAACTTTATTCATAATGTAACAATGGAGTAGTAAATAGATTTATTTTTCTAATAGATATGCTTTATTGTTTGTTGTTTTTCAATCAGTACAAAAAATACCCAAGTACAGGCCCTAAAAAAATAGCCAAATAAATCAATGTTATCCACGGTTGGTAATCAACATAAAATTCTTTGAAGGTAAGACTCCAAGGATGCTTTATAATAATCCACCCGAAAACATCAAATATAATGCAGATACCTGACCATATAGCACCGGTAACAAGCGCCTCGTTTAAATTAGGCACAGCTAACCCCCTCATATACAGCCATCCAAATACAGTGAATAGTATAATATTATACAGTGGGTGCCATGGCTTTGTTCTTTCATAACCCTCACCCATACTCCTGTCATCCATTGGACTCATTTTTAACACATAAATATTGAAGAGCGTATGTAAGATGCCGATAACTGTGACAATGAGGTAGCATAACCAAAACCATAACATAGACATTCCAAAGTTCTGCATAAAACCTCCTGTTATTTTTTGAATAAAATATTTCGCGGCTTAACCCTTAAACAATCATATTGTTTGTTTTTGGTTTGTAATTCGTATTATTTAGCTTCAACCTCAAATATAGATCCCTCTCTACGATATCCAAGTTTTTCGTAATACGGATCGACATCGCTCATAACATAGACGGGCTGATTTGGAAAATCCTTTAAAACCTGTTCCATAAGGCTTTTACCAAGTCGCCGACCACGATATGATTTTCTTACGAGCAAATCATATACGTATACACCGAAACCGTCATCTTCCCGACAGCGCGCATAACCACACACAAGAGCTTCATCGCAAGCTATATAAGTTATGCCCGATTCAAGTGCTTTAATGTATTTATCACGACCGGCAACCCCATGGTAATCGCTCCACTCATCTCCCTCATCGACAAGCAGGTCAAAAAGTAAAGATTCATCGGCTTTGCTGTATTTCTTAATTTCCATACGTTTCACCTCCTATTTTATGCTATTCCTAAAATCAGCAAGCAAGAAAACTGCCTCAAACATTTCATCCGAACGAAGGTCAAAAACAAGAGGAAAGTAATTCAACCATGATTATTGTGTTTAGAGCTCTGCTATTTTTGTTTCAATCAAATTGCCTAATTGCTCAATACTGTTAAGTATGTCTGCCGCTGTATCCTTATTATCAAGTAGCTCTGCACTCGAATGAGATAGGGGGTTGGAATTCCTTATTTTATGGGCCTTTGTTATAATCTTGTCGGCATCGGTAATTCCAGCATATAGTTACTTGAAAGCGCCTTCCTTGTAATATCCCTTGTAGTTAGGCTTACTCTTCGCTTGATTGCCATTTACAGTATAAGCTAAATGAGAAGAAATCCTGTCAAAGAAATTCTTAAAGTATGCAAACGCTGATAAGTAATCATTTTTCTTTATTTCCACCATGTACATGAAATATAGAAAAAATAATTTGTCATCTTGTTCATAAAAGATTGATGATTTAAATTTACTTATATATTTCTGCTTAGATTTATCCATTGAAACCAAAAAAGACGATTTGCAAAACAACTCATAATAAGAATGTACAGACTGTTCTTCATCTTTCAAAATGTTCAATAAATCGTCGTGGTTGAAACTCCTTTGTAGAAGATAATTTATGGCAAGTGATGTGTCATACACATTCCATACACCCGTTCTGTTTGCTTCAAACAGCTTTGAAAGCATAGCTTTGATGAGGCTCCCGTCTTGTGTCTTTAGCAATATAACGGTGAAGCGTTTTGTGCCTAACTTCAAAAAGTTGTAATCAAAGCGTACAAGACTGATAAGTGTTTCAATGATTTGAGTATCGTTAAACAACGGATGCTTCTCATAGACGAGCGAATTATATATTTCATGCGGTGTATATTCGGTTTTCGGGATATTGAAAACATCATTAATCAATTAAAGATATTTAGCAGCATCCAAACTATAATCAAGCAATGATTCTTTTATACTTTCAAGGAATTTTAATAAAAGATCACCGTCTACAAAATCAGTGATATTGCATTCTTTTCCATTGAATTGCTCATCATACAGAGATTTCTTTAATTCCTCACTTATATCTGTAGTAGGCCTCCAAGAAGTCTTTCCTCTGTTAAGAGATAAATTCAACTTTTTCAATTCACTTGAGTATTCATTTATGATTCGATTAACCATAGGGGTGATCATATTTTCAGGTAAGTCCGAATCGAACAAGATATACAAATCGTCGACATATCGAACCATAGTAAATCCCGTTATATGCGATTCCTTGTCTGTAATAAATGAGTAGAGTTTTGTATCTGGGATTTCCAAATAAACAACTGTCGCTAAGAACGACGATGCTGCACAGTTTTCAATGAGGGGAAATTCACCTTGTCCTAAGCATAATAACAGTTCTTTATACACCAATAAATCTTTTTGGTTTATTTGGACGCCGGTTTCAGTAAATCTTAGATTAATAATATCGAATAGTTTATTCATATCGATATTAGGGAAGAAATCTTTAATATCTGTTTTTATAAAATACTTGTAGGACTGGGATAAATCATTTATTGTTTTGAAAAATACGTCATAGTCCTTTTTATAGTAAAGTCTATTTTCATCGTAATTCCCAGCATAAAAAACACCAATTGATGGTTGGCGCTCAGATTGGTATGCTTTGGAAATACTTTTTCCTATCGTCAATGCCACCAGATACATAATTGGAGATACTAACGAGGCGTTTCTGAAATTACCGTCGCCTTTCATGATGTAATTATTCGTGATAAGCCAATTCTCTGAATAATACAGAAATAAGCCTGATTTTATGTAGTCATTGAAAAAATCCTTACTTATCAGCTTTCCTTTTTCCTTTGCAGATAGACGTGTAAACGGATACCATTGCAGATACATCCTTTTTCGTCCGCGCTTTTGAAGGCCAATCTGTGTGCAGACCATTTTCCAATCTTCATAATCAAAAGAAAACAATCACTCACCACCTCTAATTAAAAGTGTTTTTTACATCGTACTGTTTATCACCACCACATTTTAAACAGGCGATGTTGTCTTTTCATACTCTCGCCACCGTTTGTTTACTGAAGCAGTAGAAACACTTTCAATATATAAGGCTCCGGGCAGGGACCATAACCGATATTGTTTGATGTGATTTGTAGCTTACTCACATTTCCCTGAAAAACATCAGAAATAGAAATATTCATCGGATTGCCTCCTCCCGTAAGAATCAAAAATCTGTACCGCACTTGACTGTAATATAAGTGATATCATGGAAATGTTACCGAACGAAGTTAAGATTTTGAGTAGGGTGCCCTACTTTAATCATGTAACAGCCTCAAATATTGGGAAAGCCTTTCTTTTACATACGCTCCCACCATATTTACCATCGGGGACGCATCGTTGTCCCGATAATAACTATCAAAGCAGGAATAGTATTTTCTCCTGTCGGCAAACTTTATGTCGATGGGCGGGTAGCCCGCCTGCATCAGCATTAGGTTCAAAATTAGCCGCCCGGTTCTCCCGTTGCCGTCGATAAAAGGATGAATGCCCTCGAAGTTCAGGTGGAAACGTGCTGCTGTTTCTATAATGTGGCGGTTATCGCGGGATAGATCCGCAACCAGCCGTTCCATCTGCACAGGGACAAGGTAAGGCTGCGGCGGTTTGTGGTGAGCGCCCATAATTTTTACCGGTATTCTCCGATACACGCCCTTGTCCTCCGGCCTATCCATTAAGACGAGGGAATGGATTTCACGGATAATCCGTTCGGAGAGCTCAACCTTATCGCTGACAAGAGAAACGACATAAAAGAAGGCGTCGCGATGCCCCACCGCTTCCAGATGGTCTTTCAGCGGCTTTTTATCAATCGTCACACCTTCCAGAGCAAGCCCAGTTTCCTGCAGCGTAAGTGTGTTGCCCTCAATGGCATTAGAGTTGTAGGTAAATTCCACAAGGAATTCATCCTGC
>CAZPPO010000039.1:4558-14114 GCA_964588475.1 uncultured Eubacteriales bacterium | reverse complement strand
TGCTGTTTCGGGCGGATATGTCTGTGCAGGCAGAACCTATTCCTCGGATGGCGACCTTAACGATATTTCCGGTCAAAAAAGCAACGGGGAGTATGCAATCGGAGTTTTATTTAAGTTTGTATAATGATAGGGTAATTATGAACAAAACCTTCTTTACTATTGACAGTGCAGGTGATTTGCCGCAGGGTATTGCAAAGCTGTGTGCCGATATTCAGGTAATCCCTCTTTATGTCACACTCGGGGACAAAAGCTTAAGGGATGGCATAGATGTTTTCGCCTTAGATGTTATTAATTATGTCGAAAAAACAAATACTCTGCCTAAAACCTCCGCTGCAACGGTGGGCGATTATTCCGCTGTTTTCTCAGGGCTTACGGCTGAAGGCTTTGATGTGGTTCATATATCCTTGTCTTCAAAGATTTCTTCCTCCTACCAAAACGCATTTATCGCATCTCAGTCTTTTGATAATGTATACATCATCGATTCATTATGCTTGTCCTCGTCAATGGCCTTGCTTCTTTTAAAGGGATGTGAAATGCGAGAGCGCGGCTTTTTTGCCGAACAAACAGCGAAGGAGCTTGAAAGAATAAAAAGCTCGGTTATAACCACCTTTATTATCGACAAGCTCGACTATCTCCATAAGGGCGGCAGATGCTCGGCTCTATCCGCTTTAGGCGCAAATGCTTTAGGAATAAAGCCTTGTATTGGTATGGACGCTGGTTCACTTCATGTGAAAAAGAAATACGTAGGCCGTCTGTTACAGTGCCAGCTTACTTATATTGATGATATTTTGGCTTATTACGGCGACAAAATCGACTGTGGCACCGTCATACTCGGTTATACGCCGGGGCTTTCCATGGAGAATGAGAATTTGCTTAAAAAAAGAATTAATGAAAACCGCTCCTTCAAAGAGGTTTTAATCGCTCACCCGGGTTGTACAATAACCTCCCACTGCGGGCCGAATACCTTAGCGGTCTTTTTCATGATTAACGTTTAAGAATTGAGGATATCTGATGTACCGGTTTAACCCCGATTGTTGGGGCGGCTGTGTTGCCGTTCCCGATATTATACTCCTAAAGTATTTAAAGCTCGCTTCGGGAGCGTGCTTTAAGGTTTTACTTTACCTGTTGAAAAACAGTCCCTCAAAATCCGTTTCGGAAATAGCCTCCGCTATCGGCCTTTCCGAGGATGTCGTAGCAGACGCTCTGTTGTATTGGGAGCGGGAAAGCATACTTATCCGAGTCTGTGCACGCTCCTCTAAAAAACCTGACGCCAAGGAGGACAGTTCCTCCCAAATGCAGTCCCATTCCTGTATAAAAGAAAAAACTATAGAAAGACCCGTCCCTTTGCTCCCGGTTAAACCTCCGACACATACCGATATAGCAAAAAGACTTTCTGAGTCGGATGAGCTGAACTTCATATTCAGCGAGGCGCAAAATGTCCTGTGTAACACTTTCGGCTATAATACTCAGGCGATTTTGCTTATGATTTATGATTATTTCGGATTTCCGCCCGATGTTATACTGATGCTCGTTCAACACGCCAAGCTGCTTGGTAACACTTCGTCCTCAGGTATAAAAAAGCTTGCCGAAGCCTGGGCAAAGCAGGGTGTCAGAACTCTTTCGGATACTGAAAAGGAAATAAGCAGGCACAACAAGGTGCTTGACACTTACTTTATCCTTTCTAATAAGCTCGATTTTGCCTCACAAACCCCTAATGATACTCAGGCAAGATATTTGCACAACTGGCTTGAAAATTTTGAATTCGACGCAGGTGTAATATCCCTTGCCTTTGAAAAGGCAGATTGTGAGGGGGCAAAAAACTCATTTTCTCATGCCAACAAAACCCTTAAGCAGTGGTACGACAAGGGATATCGCAACACTGAGACCATCTATGCCAAGGTATGTCCGTCAGGGAAGTTTAATAAAGCACAGCCCGAGCGCTCCTATGACAAAGTTAAGATGGCTCGTTCGGTCATATATGATTGGATTAATAAACCGGAAGGCGGTAATGGTGAATGAAATACACCCAGGAGGCTTATAAAAGAGCACAAGAAGAGCTTAAAAGACGACGCGAAACCGCGGAAACGGTAGCTTGGCTTCACCGTGAAGAGGTGTTGAAAAAATGTCCTGACCTTTTAGTAATAGAAGAGCATATGAAATCCGCCGTGGTAGAAGCCACCTCTTTGCTTGGAGAGGATACGGATATAGAAAAAGCAATAAAAAAGCTTCGAAAAAAGAACCTTCAGGCACAAAAGGAGCGCGAAGAGCTGCTTAAGGTTGCCGGTTTTCCCAAGAGCTATCTTGAGCCTCAATATGAATGTTCTCTTTGTGAGGATAAGGGTTATGTGGACGGGCGTTATTGTACCTGCCATTTAAATGCACTGAAAAGATATGCGTGTGAGGAGCTTTCAAGAACCTCTCCGTCTGCCGGCTGTACCTTCGAGAATTTTGATTTATCCTTTTATCCTCTTAAAAAAGACTCGGAAACTGGTGTTAAAATACGCGATTGGATGAAAAGCGTGCTTAATTATTGTAATAATTATGCGGAAAGCTTTTCACTAAAATCCAATAACGTTCACCTTTGCGGAAGAACAGGTTTAGGTAAAACTCATCTTTCTCTCGCAATTGCCAACGCTGTTACTCAAAAAGGATATAATGTTATATACATAACCGCTCCCAATATGCTCAGATCTATTGAGAAGGAGCATTTTTCAAGGGACAGCGAGGACGCAAGCCAGGAATTCTATCTTGATTGCGATTTGCTTATTATCGATGATTTGGGAACGGAGTTTCAAACTCCTTTTTCGGATTGTGCCCTTTTTAATATTATTAACTCGCGCATTCTTTCCGGAAAACCGGTAATTGTCAATTCAAACCTTTCAGCTGACGAGCTTGAAAAAAAATACGGTGAACGCCTTGCCTCAAGAATAGGCTCCTATGACCTTGTGACTTTCCGCGGCTCCGACATAAGGCAGCTTAAGGACAACCGAAAGGAATGATTTTATGCTTTTGGGTATACCCCCGATTATTTCGCCCGAACTGCTCAAAATTCTCAGTGAAATGGGTCACGGCGATGAAATTGTATTAGGCGACGGTAATTTCCCCGCCGCATCCAACGCAAAAAGACTGATTCGCTGTGACGGACACAAGGTTCCCGAGCTTTTAGCTGCGATTCTTAAGCTTTTTCCGCTTGATACCTATGTTGAAAGCCCTGTCATACTGATGGAAGTAGAGCAGGGAGATACTGTTGTACCCGTGATATGGGAAGACTATAAAAAAATCGTTAAGGCACATTATCCCGATGCGAGAGTTTCAGAAATACGGCGCAATGAATTTTATGAGAGAGCTAAAGTTGCATATGCCGTTGTTGCAACGAGCGAGTCGGCTCTATATGCAAACATAATCCTAAAAAAAGGTGTTATAAAATAACAAGGCTCTGATTTACAGCCTTTAGAATAGGAGATGTACTAATGAATTATCCGAAAATAGGTATAAGACCTATAATAGACGGACGCTGGGGAGGCGTAAGAGAGAGTCTTGAGGAAAAGACAACCGCAATGGCAAAAGCCGCAAAGGAGCTTATTGAAGCCTCCTGCTTTTACACCGACGCAACTCCCGCACAGGTTATTATTTCACCGTGTACAATAGGAGGCGCGGCAGAAGCGGCAATTTGTGCCGATTATTTCAGTACACAAAACGTATGTGCTACCTTATCCGTTACCCCTTGCTGGTGCTACGGAAGCGAAACCATGGATATGGACCGCCTTACAATAAAGGCAGTATGGGGCTTCAACGGAACTGAGCGTCCGGGCGCCGTATACCTTGCCGCCGTTATGGCAGCTCACGCCCAGAAGGGGCTTCCCGCCTTTCCGATTTACGGGCGCGATGTTCAGGATGTCTCCGACAATACTATACCCGACGATGTCAGAGAAAAAATTCTTCGCTTTGCCCGTTGCGCCCTCGGCGTAGGTCAGATAAAAGGTAAATCCTATGTGGGAATCGGAAACGTCTCAATGGGAATTGCAGGCTCTTACTGCGATGCTTCATTCTTCCAGAAATATCTTGGAATCCGCTCTGAATGGGTTGATATGTCTGAGGTGCGCCGAAGAGTAGAGCTTGGTATATACGACCATGAGCAGTTCGAGCGAGCTCTTATATGGGTAAAAGAAAATTGTCCCGAGGGCTTTGATAAAAACCCCGCCGTCAAAAAAGAGGGTGTCGACTATGTTCAAAGCTCACGTGAGCGAAAGGACCAAGAGTGGGAATTCGTCGTTAAGATGACTCTGATTTGCCGTGATATTATGCTTGGCAATCCAAAGCTTAATCATATAAAGCCTGTTTCACAGGAAGCCGAAAGAGCGGGTGCTGTCTTTACAGGCTGGCATGAGGAGGCTCTTGGCAAAAACGCAATAATGGGGGGCTTCCAGGGTCAGCGTCAATGGACTGATTATATGCCAAACGGTGACTTTACCGAGGCTATACTCAATTCAAGCTTTGACTGGACCGGGAAACGGGAGCCGCTGATTTTCGCAACTGAGAATGACGGTCTTAACGGCGTTTCAATGCTTTTTGGTAAGCTTATTACGAACAGTGCCGTTATGTTCTCGGACGTCCGTACATACTGGAGCCCGCAGGCCGTTAAAAGAGTTACGGGCTATGCTCTTAAAGGTAAGGCGGCAAACGGCTTCATACATCTTATTAACTCCGGCGCAACCGCTCTTGACGCCACCGGTGCAAGCTTAGATGAAAATGGTAACGGCGTAATAAAGAGATGGTGGGAGGTCTTAGATAAGGACATTGAGGCAATGCTAAGCGCCACTGATTGGTGTCCCGGCGACAAGGGTTATTTCAGAGGGGGAGGATATTCCTCTCACTTTAAAACACTTGCCGAAATGCCCGTTACAATGATAAGATTGAACCTTGCCGAAGGGGTAGGGCCTTTCCTGCAAATAGCCGAGGGCTATACCGTAACACTTCCGGACGAGGTACATAAGACTCTTGATTTGAGAACGGATCCCACCTGGCCGACCACCTGGTTTGCACCAAGACTCACCGGCAGCGGCGTATTCAAGGATGTGCATTCGGTTATGGCTAATTGGGGCGCAAATCACGGCGCGGTAGCCTATGGTCATATAGGTGCCGACCTGATAACGCTTGCGAGCATGCTGCGAATCCCCGTAGCACTTTCAAATGTTGACCGTGACGAGATTTTCCGTCCGCACTCTTGGGGCGCGTTCGGTACAACAGAACTCGAAGGAGCCGACTTCCGCGCCTGCGCGGCATACGGTCCTCTTTATAAATAAGTCTTGTTTTTTAGCCGCAGTCAGTGCTGCGGCTTTTTTTTGTATTTAGTGTATATTGTTGGTATATTGACGCACTCGATTGACATAAACCGAATAAAAGAGTATATTAAAATGACAAAGAACTCGCACCATTTGCATCGCAGGAAAACAATATAAGAACACAAAGAACGGAAAGCTTAGAATGGAAATTTTAGTTGTAACCCATTATTTCTTCCCTGAACAATTCAGGGTGAATACGCTTTGTAAGGCGCTGTCGAAAATGGGACACAAAGTAACTGTACTGACAGGTTATCCACAGTATCCGGGGGGCAGGATTTATGACGGCTTCGGCTTTGGCGTTCCTTATAAAAGGGAATGGAACGGCGTAACAATAGAACGAATAAAGGTGTTTCCGAGAGGAAAAACACCGCTGGGCTTGCTCAATAATTGTATAAGCTTTGTTTTGGCAGGCAAACGCTGGGTAAAAAATTGCAACACAAGGTTTGACGTCGTTTTCGTTTTCGGACTTTCTCCCGTAACCGTAGGTCTGCCCGCGGTAGCCTACAAAAAAAAATTCAATACACCTTTGTTTTATAACGCACAGGACCTCTGGCCGGACAATGTAGAAGCGATTTTGGGAATACACAACAAGGCAATACTCTGGGTACTTAACAGGGTTGTTGATAAGATATATTTAAATAGTGATAAGATACTTTGTTCTTCCCGTTCTTTTGTAAAAAGTATAGCCGAAAGGGGCGTTAGCGGCGATAAGCTCGTATATTGGCCTCAGTTTTGTGAAAAGCCCGTGTTCGCTCAATCCGAAAAGCCTTATGAATATGACAGCGAGTTTTTCAACATTGTTTTTGCAGGTAATCTCGGTGAGGCTCAGGGACTTGAGCTGTTAACCGACGCCGCAGCACTATTGAAGGATGAAAAAATCCGTTTTTACCTTGTGGGAGATGGCAGGGCAAAGAAAAAATTGACATCAATTGTTAAGAAAAAGGGCTTAAATTCTACCGTTTTCTTTTTAGGAAGAAAATCGGAGCATGAGGCAAATCTATATGTTCATTATGCCGATTGCTCATATCTTTCCTTCAAGGACAAAAAGATTTTTGATATGACTATCCCGGCAAAGCTTCAGACTTATTTAGCTTGCGGTTCACCGGTTCTTGCGGCGGTAAACGGAGAAAGCGCCGATATCATCACTAATGCGAAATGCGGCATTATTTCCGAAAGAAATCCAAGCTCTGTCGCAGCTGCAATTCACAGGATGATTAGTCTGAAGGAACAAGGGAGCTCTGAAACAATGCGCAAAAATGCAGAGAGTTTCTTTGACAAAGAGTTTGAGGGGAGTACAATAGTAAAAAATTTAGTCAGTATGTTTGAGGATTTATTATGAGAATTTGTCAAACATCGTTAAGGACGTATCGATAATGAGGCTGTGTATGATCGCACCCGTTCCACCCCCTTACGGCGGCATATCAAACTGGTACCTGCTTTGCAAAGCCTATATCCAAGAAAATCTGCCGAATGTAGAAATGACAACCATCAATACCGCTCCCGGCACAAGGTCTACCGAAGGCAGAAATATTTGGGACCGTATAATCAAGGGCGGGTTTGACCTTATTAAGAAGCAAAAAGAATTACAGCTTCTGATAAAACAGAATAAGCCTGATATAATCCATATGACTACAAGCGGCCAGTTTGCCTTGATTCGAGATATTGTCCTGTTAAAAACGGCAAATGCTCATGGTATACCTGCAGTTTATCACATAAGGTTCGGACGAATTCCCGAGATTTCTAAAAAAAACACCTTGGAATGGAAGCTTATAAAAAAAGCTATGTCCCTTTCACGGATAACAATAGCCATTGATTTTGTTACCTTCAGTACCATTAAAGAAAAAGGCCCCGGCGTGAACGTAAGGCTTATACCTAATCCAATCGACTTTTCAAAGCTACCGCCTCTTAAAAAAAGCCACAATAATGAGATTGTTTTTTTAGGCTGGGTAATTAAAACAAAGGGAGTCGAGGAGCTACTCAAGGCCTGGAATACCGTTGGAAGAGAATACAGTGATTACCTGCTTAATATTGTAGGACCGGGGAATGATGAATATACAAATTTTCTAAAGCAGAAATGTTCTGTCGCGAACGTTTGCTTCAGTGGTGAGCTCTCTCACGAGAAAGCAATGAATTTAATTTCGAAATGCGGTATTTTCATATTGCCCAGCTATACAGAGGGTTTCCCGAATGCCGTTTTAGAGGCCATGGCGTTAGGAAGACCGATAATCGCTTGCGGCGTCGGAGCGATACCGGACATGCTCTCGGGCGATTGCGGTATAACAATAAAGCCCGGGTCCTCAAACGAAATAGAAGCCGCCTTGAAAACAATGCTCGAGAATCCCGAGAAAGCGGCGATATTCGGTGATAAGGCAAGAAGTAAGGCTCTTGCGGAGTATTCCGTAAGCCGTGTTTTTGAAAAATATCTGAATGTTTGGTCAGAAGCAGGGGGTAATAATACTGAATATATATAAGGCATATACTTTACTTCCTTGTGCTTGGAATAAGCTTGTTAAATCACCTGTTTTGCGTTTATCCTTCGGCACCTGCGGAAAAAATGTCGTTATAGGGCGAGGCTTTACCGTTTACGGTCCTAAAAATCTTCACATAGACAGTGATGTAAGCCTTGGTGAAAACAATTTAATAATGTGTACCCGCGCCAAAGTAATTATTAAAAGCAATGTAATGCTCGGTCCGAATGTGACAATAATAACGGGCGGCCACAGAATTGATGTTGTCGGGAGATATATGAAAAGTATTTCAAACGACGAAAAGCTGCCCGAAAACGATCGTGACATTGTTCTTAAGGGGGATAACTGGATAGGGGCAAACGTGACTATTCTTAAGGGAGTAACAATAGGTGAGGGTGCCGTAATAGCAGCAGGTGCTGTAGTAACAAAGGATATTCCTGCGTATGCCGTCGCTATGGGAGTGCCCGCAAAGGTAAAAAGAATGCGTTTTGACGATAAAACAATTGAAATTCATAAAGAAATAATAAAAAATGAGGTATAAAAATGTTTGCTGACTTATATGATAATCTTCTCTCGGGAAAAGAAAAGCTGTCTCTTGTAGGACTTGGTTATGTGGGAATGCCAATAGCCGTGTCATTTGCAAGAAAAATCAAGGTTCTGGGCTTTGACCTTAACAGGAAAAAGATAGAGCAATACAAAGCGGGAAAGGACCCTACCAAGGAGGTTGGCGACGATGTTATTTCAAAAACAACTGTTGACTTCACCTTTGAGGAATATCGTCTTCGCGAATGCAAATTCCATATAGTGGCTGTTCCGACTCCCGTAAGAGCCGATCACACGCCCGATCTTTCTCCCGTTGAGGGTGCAAGCATCATTGTCGGCCGAAACCTGACAAGAGGCAGCGTAGTCGTATATGAATCAACCGTATACCCGGGTGTTACCGAGGATATCTGTGTGCCTATTCTCGAAAGAGAATCCGGTCTTTCCTGCGGTGTTGATTTCAAGATAGGCTATTCTCCCGAAAGAATTAATCCGGGTGACAAGGTTCATCGCCTTGAAACAATGGTAAAAATAGTTTCGGGTATGGATGAAGAAACACTTGAACTAATTGCCAAGGTTTATGAGCTTGTAGTCGAAGCGGGTGTTCACCGTGCCGAAAGCATTAAGGTTGCGGAGGCGGCAAAGGTCATTGAAAACAGTCAGCGCGACATTAATATTGCGTTTATGAATGAGCTTTCGATTATTTTCAATAAAATGAATATCGACACAAAATCAGTTATAGAGGCAGCCTCGACAAAATGGAACTTCCTGCGGTTCAGTCCGGGGCTTGTCGGGGGTCACTGTATCGGAGTTGACCCTTATTATCTGACATATAAGGCAGAGCAGATGGGCTACCATAGCCAGGTAATCCTTTCCGGCAGAAGAATAAACGATGATATGGGTAAATACGTTGCCGAAAATCTTGTAAAAGCTCTCATTAAGGCAAATATTAACGTTAACAATTCAAAGGTTGCCATTTTAGGCTTTACCTTTAAGGAAAATTGTCCTGATACCAGAAACACGAAGATTATAGATATTTATAATGAGCTCGCTGAATATGGCATTACACCAATAATTGCAGACCCTGTTGCGGATGCCGACGAGGCCTTGCATGAATACGGGCTTTGTTTTGTTGATATTGACAGCATTAAGGGTGTTGACGCTGTTATCCTTGCGGTTGCTCATGATAGCTTCAAAGGCTTTAGC
>CAZPPO010000039.1:0-4548 GCA_964588475.1 uncultured Eubacteriales bacterium | reverse complement strand
GGAAAAAACAAAAAAGTATTACTTGATGTAAAAGGCCTTCTTGACAGAAAAAAATACGAGAAGGCGGGCTATATTTACTGGAGGCTGTAAGAATGACATATAAGGACCTTGTTTTCCCGCGTGAATCGATTTTTCTTGTTACGGGCGGTGCGGGCTTTATAGGCTCAAACCTTTGCGAGGCTCTTCTCGATATGGGGTATGCGGTTCGCTGTCTTGACGATTTTTCAACCGGAAAGCGTGAAAATTCAGAGATTTTTTCTGACAATCCTCGGTATACCTTAATGGAGGGTGACGTAAAGGATTTTAATACCTGCCTTTCGGCAACACGCGGCGTAAGCTATGTTCTTCATCAGGCAGCCTGGGGCAGCGTGCCAAGAAGCATTGAAATGCCTGTGTTTTATAATCAAAACAACATAACCGGCACTCTCAATATGATGGAGGCGGCGCGAAGAAACGGCGTAAAAAAATTTGTCTACGCCTCGAGCTCATCCGTTTATGGCGACGAGCAGACTCTTCCTAAAACAGAGGGCAAAGAGGGGAGAGCGCTCTCTCCGTACGCCCTGACAAAACGAGTAAACGAGGAGTACGGCAGGCTTTATACAAGGCTATACTCTCTTGAAACCTTTGGTCTTAGATATTTTAACGTTTTCGGAAGGCGACAAAACCCCGGCGGTGCTTATGCCGCGGTTATACCAAAATTTATAAAAATGCTTTTAAACGGAGAACGCCCCACCATAAACGGAGACGGAAAGCAAAGCAGAGATTTTACCTATATAGAAAATGTCATTGACGCAAACCTAAAGGCGTGTTCTGCGGGGAAAGAGGCAGCAGGGGAAGCCTACAACATAGCCTATGGCGGCAGGGAATATATTATAGATATTTATTATTTGCTTACAAAGGCACTGGGCAAGGACATAGAGCCGATTTTCGGTCCGGACAGGGCAGGGGATATAAAGCACTCTAATGCCGATATATCAAAAGCGAAGAGGCTTTTAGGTTATGAGCCCGGGTACAGCTTTGAGAGAGGACTGTTTGAAGCAATTGCTTGGTATAGGGATAGCTTTAATTCAACTTCTGAGAGCATATGAAGAATATTATGATTATTGTCCCCTCTCTTTCCGGAGGCGGCGCCGAGCGTTTAGCGGCAGATTTATCAAGAGAGCTTAACGATAAATACAATGTTTCAATTGTTGTTTATCAAAAAAGCGAAAAGGAGTATGAATATAAGGGGACGCGATATGATTTAAACCTTTTTTCAGCCTCGTTGACAGGGGCCGTAATATGCGCCGTTAAAAGATGTATCAAGGTAAAAAGACTCAAGAGAAACCTGAAAACAGACCTTTCTATCTCTTTTTTACCAAATGCAGACTATGTAAACATATTTTCAAAAAGAAAAAATGAAAAGGTGATAATAAGCGTAGTCAGTAACATGTCTCTTGCTTTTCCAAAAGGAATTAAAAGAATTTTCAGAAAATACATTTTGAAGCGTGCAGACCATATTGTAAGCGTTTCCCAAGGGGTAAGAGAGGATCTTGTAAAGGCGTTTAAGATCCCGCTTTCAAAAGCTTCGGTTATTTATAATTCTTGTGATATTGACATTTTCGGACAAGGCTATAATCCCGGTTTATTGCGCTCTCTTTGCAACCCCCTTAAGGGCCCTTATATAATTACCGCCGGCTCCTTCAGGCATCCAAAGGGTCACTGGCATTTAATCAAGGCGTTCTCTTTAGTTTTAAGCAGCTACCCGCAGTCTGCTTTGATAATACTCGGCGACGGTGTTTACAAGGAGAAATATAAAAGCCTTATTGATCTTTTGGGTCTTAATGAAAATGTTTTTTTGCCCGGATTTGTGAGTAATGTCCGTGAATACTTCAGCTGTGCCGATTTATTTGTGTTGTCCTCTGTTTATGAAGGCTTCGCAACCGTGCTTGTAGAGGCTCTTGCGTGCTCCTTGCCGATAGTCAGTACGGACTGCCAATTCGGTCCGCGCGAGATTCTTGCCCCCGACACCCCCGTAGCCGCGAAGGCGACGGATATACAGATGGCAGAATATGGCATACTAACGCCCCCCTTCGATAACACCCCTATAGAAATATCAACCGATTTGTCCCAAGAGGAGATTAAGTTTTCCGATGCTATTGTCCTTGCCTTAGCCCAAAAGCGTGACCCTGCCTCCATCGCCGCCAATAAGAAGTATTGCCTGCGTTTCGGACTTGACGCAATAGCCTGTCAATGGGACAAATTAATTAATTCTCTTTTACTGTAGCAATTTATGGGAGCATAAGAAAATGACGGAGATCTTTGAACAACTGTTTCCTATTGAAACACATTGGAGCTGGCCTACTTTTTTTATATATTTGTTCGCGGCTGTTTCGGTTGCGGCTTTATGTAAAATAGGCGCGGCCTATTTATCCGTTCCGACTCGGCGTTCTTATAACCCTAACCGACTTTTTTATTTCATGGCTTTCGTAATTCTTGTTTTACTGGCTTCGCTTAGAACAAGCGATGTAGGGCGCGATACCTCCGTGTACATAAATTTTTTCCAACAGGCATCACTTTTCAGCTATGATTTCAGAAAGTTTTTTTCCCTCACCGATACTGAGCCCGCCTTTTTTCTGTATGTATATATATTACGTAAATTTACCGATAGCTATACGGTATATTTTATCATCACATATATGTGGATAGCCGGCGCCTATATTTCTTATATCAGGAGTAATTTTGACAATAAATCCGATTATATATTCTTACAGATTTTCATATTTTATTATGTTTCAAATATGTCGGGGGCAAGGTCGGGCATGGCAACGGGATTTTTGCTGTTTTCTCTAACCGCCCTGAAAAAAAAGTGTTATTTCAAGGCAATACTCTTAACATTAATAGCAACAACCTTCCATTATACAATGTTTTTTAATGTTTTCGTTATTTTTGTTGTCTGGCTTTTTAATAAACGAAAAATAATAAAGCAAAAATGGATTTTGATTGCAGTCGCCCTTGTTGTGATGATTATAGCCAATAGAGACCTCACACAATTTCAGGATTTCTTAAGAGACACAAAATATGAGTATTACTCCTCCATAAATATGGACGAGCGATCACTGCTTGGCAGTATTTTTATTATAATCACATTTGTTTTCTGCTTTATTTACTATAAAAAGCTCGTCCTCTCAAGCCGGTCAAAATTAGCCTTGGTCCCGTATCTGTCAACGCTTTCCTTGGCAGTTGTGTATCCGATTATATTTATTACGGGAGCTTACAGAATTCCGTATTATTACATTCTTCCCCGACTTTCGGTGTGGTCTGAAATTCATATTTTCAATAAAGAGCGTTTATCAAAAATGACAAGATTTTTATATCTGTCGGGCGAACAGCTTTTTGTAATAGTATATTTACTGTTCTTGTTTACCCGTTCCTCGCTTGACGGGAATTTTGAATATCATTTTATTTTCAGCTAACAAAAAACACATTTGAAAGGCGATAAATGAACAAAAGCCGCAAATCATCAGGTATAATTCTTTCATTGCTGTGGGTTTTTCTTGAAAGAACAAGCGTACAATCAGTCAATCTGATTGTTCAGATTATTCTTGCCCGCGTTATTGCCCCGGTACAGTTTGGCAATTTAGCGGTTTTGATTGTTTTCATCAATATTTCCTCAATCTTTATTCAAAAGGGTTTTTCGGTTTCTCTTATCAGAAAAAAGAGTGTTGACGAGCTGGACTTAAACAGCGCGTTCTGGACAAGCCTTATTGTTGCCGTAATAATATATTTGATTTTTTTCGCCGCCGCACCTTTTGTTGCCTCGATTTACGATACGCCTGTTCTATCCGGCGCTCTTCGAATTATTTCACTGTCAATCCTTTTAAGCTCCTTATATTGTGTTCAAAATGCTATCCTTGTTCGTAATATGAAATTTAGGATTATTTTTGTCAGGGGTCTGATTGCCTCTGTCTTTTCAGGCGGCTTGGGAATTGTAATGGCATACAGGGGCTTAGGTCTTTGGGCTTTGGTTGCCCAAAATGTATCTCACCAGCTTTTGCTTTGTATAATAGTTTGGGGTAAAACCCAATGGAAGCCCCGCTTTGAATTTTCGATTGAGAGAATTAAAGAAATCTTCGACTTCGGAGGAAAACTGCTTTTATCGGAAATCGTCGTATATTCGGTCGAAAGCCTGCGTCCTCTTTTAATCGGGAAGAAGTATTCAGCACAGGCCCTTTCTTATTACGACAGAGGGCACACATATCCCGCATACCTGATGCAAACGATATATACCGCCTTGAGCAATGTGTTTCTACCGTTCTTTTCAAAAAAACAGGATGAAACACAAAGGCTCGCTTTTCTCGTTGAGAAAATTATATCCGTCACCTTTTTTATAACAACGCCTTTGCTTATAGGAATAGCCGCTGTCTCAAAGCCTCTTGTCAGTCTTTTACTGACAGATAAATGGCTTTTGTGCATTCCTTATCTGATTATTTTCTGCATATATCAAATACCGTATCCTATTCAGGGAATAGCGCGCCAGGTTTTGTATGCAAAGGGAAAAAGCGATTA
>CAZPPO010000038.1:13740-14274 GCA_964588475.1 uncultured Eubacteriales bacterium | reverse complement strand
CCCTCGCCCTGCAGCTTTGGGACACCGGCATCCAGGAGGCGCGCCTGCTGGCCTCCATGCTGGATATTCCCGCTGAAGCCACCGAAGACCAGCTCGAGCGCTGGGTGGCGGATTTCAATTCCTGGGATATCTGCGATCAGGTGTGCGACAACCTCTTCCAGAAAACCCCCTTCGCCTGGCGCAAGATAACAGAATGGCACACCCGCCCGGAGGAGTTCGTCAAACGCGCCGCTTACGCGCTCATCGCCTGCAAGGCCTGGCACGACAAAGCCGCGTCGGATGATCAATTGATTGCTCTTTTCCCCATCCTTAAGGCCGGCGCCAGCGATCCGCGCAACTTTGTCAAAAAAGCGGTCAACTGGGCTATCCGCAACATCGGCAAGCGTAACTTTGCGCTCAACCGGGCTGCCATCGCCCTGTCCGAAGATCTGCTGCTGATAGACGACAGGACCGCCCGCTGGATCGCGCGCGACGCGCTCAGGGAACTGGAGAGCAGCAAGATGCAGGCGCGCCTGAAAAATTCATTGTAGGTCA
>CAZPPO010000038.1:0-13730 GCA_964588475.1 uncultured Eubacteriales bacterium | reverse complement strand
TTCAGCCTGACGATACAAGCGATCTGTCATACTGCGGGAGCGCAGCGGCAGATATAAACCGGCATTTTTCTGCCGGGCTGAAACCCGGATCCCGCCTGCAGGCAATTTCTACGCCAGCCTGGCTGTCAGCGTGATCTCCAGCGCCCTCAGCGCCTTCGACACCGGGCAGTTCTTCTTGGCGCCCTCGGCAAATTCAATGAAAGTCCTTTCGTCGATCCCGGGTACCTCCCCAAAAGTAGCAAGCGCCACACCCGTGATGGTTTTGCTGTCATCCATCAGCACCTCCGCACTGGTCTCAATTTTGGTCGGCACATGCCCGGCCCTCGTCAGCTCTGAAGCCAGCGCCATTGAAAAACAGCCCGCGTGAGCCGCGGCGATCAGCTCTTCCGGATTGGTGGTGGCGCCGCTCTCAAAGCGCGAGCGCCAGTCGTAGGGTCCTTCAAACACACCCGAGCCCAGGCGCAGCCTTCCGCTGCCTTCCCGCGAGCTGCCCTGCCATTGTGCTGTTGCTGTTCGGTTTGCCATAAAAGAACCCGGTGTTCGTGATTTAATCAAGTCAACTACCTTTTATCACCCTTCAATAATGATGAAAAAGAGCGTATATGACGCATTGGGGGGATATCTTGTTACAAAAAGGACTCAAAAGGGTCAGGATATTGACTTGTGGTTCAGGTTTTTTGCGCAAGGATACTCAGGCTATAATCTGCCGGAGCCACTTTTGAAATATCATGAAAGCGTTCAGGATTACAAGAAAAAGCGCGACTTGAAATCTGCACAGGGAATGGCCTTGACGAAAATTCACGGGTTCAGGCTCAACTCCTTCCCGTTTTATGTATATCCATATGCCTTAAAGCCAATAGTATCCGCACTTATTCCAAAACAGATTATGTATCGCTATCATAACACAAAAGGAGGCTGAAGAATGCTGCACCATTATCCGTATATTCTCGGATTTATCAAAATAGCCTTTTATAAAATTCTTTTTGGTTCACATCTTAAGATTCGGGGTATACCGAGGATGTCCTTTAGGGCAAGCCTTAGAAGAAGAAAAAACAGCACAATTATACTTAACTCCCGCTCATATCTTGCAGAGGGAACCTTGCTGAGAGTCACGCAGAACGCAACCTTTTATTTGGGTAAAAATTCCGGGTTCAACTCATATTGTGTTATAACCTGCCGAGAACGAATTACAATAGGGGATAATGTTATGTTCGGACCGTTTGTGACAATTCATGACCATGACCATATTTATAAAACCAAGGATTCCATGAAAACATCCGGATATATTACAAAACCTGTTGTTATAGAGGACGATGTATGGGTGGGGGCGAATGTAACAATTCTAAAAGGAGTCACAATAGGAAAGGGAAGCGTTATTGCCGCTGGCTCTGTTGTGGTCAAGAATGTGCCGCCTAATACGATAATGTATAATAAAGTAACGAGTGTTGAAAGAGAGATTACTGATTAGTATGAAAAAGAGAGCTACAGTTCTTGTTTTTACTTGTGACAGCTATGAGGATGCATGGTATCCTTTTTTAACCTTACTTGATAAGTATTGGCCGGATTGTCCCTATGACATTGTGTTAAATACACAGTCAAAAAAGTGCACGCTAAAGCTTAATAATATAAATGTTAAGACATTTAATCTATATGAACCCGACAGTAAAGTGCCTTACGGGAAAAGATGTCTTGATCATTTGAAAAGAATAGACACGGATTATGTTATTACATTAATGGACGACTTTTTTGTGCGTTCAAAAGTTGATACTCAAACGCTTGAACGAATTATGGACTGGATGGATGAAGACAAAAAAACAGCAAGCTTTTGTTTAATACATCATGATGATGCGCACAGTTGCAGGTATTTAAGGGAAGACAAGGGATACAAAAGCTTCAGCCTGCGTCCGAGGTATTGCAAGCATAATTACGATATGCAGGCGAGCGTCTGGCGTCGGGATGCTCTAATTAAATCCTGGAGGGAATATGAGTCGCCTTGGGAATGGGAGGGACCCGGAAATCTTCGCAGCTTTGATGATGGTTACAAATACTATGATTTGGATGATGATGCCCCGTTCCCGATTGACTATATTGATTATAAGAAAAAAGAATGGTCAGGACTTAGAAAAGGTAAATGGGTTGCGGAAATTGTATGTGACTTATTTAAAAATAATGGTATTGTCATTGACTACAGCATAAGGGGATTTTTTGATGCAAAAAAGGATATTAATCCGGAAAAAACAACAGTGAAAAGCTTCTTTAGAGAGGTCAGAAGCTATGGAACGAAAAGAAGAATTCCCGCAACACTGTTTAGGTTTAAACGTCTTTTTGCTGCCAAAGTCTTAAAGAAAGAGTTGCCTGTTAATTATTGCGAATACCTGCGCCATAAGTATTACGATAAAATATAATAACTATTAATTCGGCGCGAAATGTCGGCGAAATAGTTTTTTGTGTGTAAAGGGAGAGACTGCTATTAACAGAAACAGATTGATGCTTCTAAACGCCGTTGTTGTTGTTGTGACAATGGTTGCAAATTTAGTCCTGGGGATGCTTGAGGTCTCGTTGCTGATATCGAAATTCGGCTCGAGCATTAACGGTCTTGTACAGACCGGCAATCAGGCTCTTGGATATCTGTCACTCATCGAGGCGGGCATTTGCGCCGCATTTATCTACAGGATGTATCAGCCTGTAGCGGATAGGGACAACAAGAGGCTGTCTTCTCTTTACATAGGGTTTCGCAAAAGTATACGCAAGGTCGTAAATAAAATGCTCGTTTGTGCCGCTGTTATTTCAGTATTATACCCTTTTTTCTTAAAAAAGGAGAGCCTTGATTACTTTTTTATAGTATCTGTATTTTTGCTTTTAAGCTTAAAAACAATTCTTCCGTACCAACTTACGATAGTGCCAAAGTATATGATTGTCTTAAAGGAGAGAAAGTATTTAGCGGAAATCATTTCAGGCGTGTGCAGGGCGGCTACCTATTTAGCGGAAATTCTTTTGCTGTTATTTACTGATTTACCATTGCAGTTTCTTCTTGGTGTTAGTATACTGATAGCGATTGTTACAGGCCTTTGGTTTCACTATGCGATGAGAAAGCTTTATAAAGGCACGCTTGACCCGAATGTGCAGCCGGATTTGTCGCCTAAATCCATGTCAAAGGATATCCTGCTTCATAACATTTCAAGGCTGGTTTTCAGCAGCACGAGTAACATTATCATTTCCGCTATGGGCTCATTAAATGCCGTTACAGTATACAGCTCATACAATATGGTGACAGGACAGGTAGGTGAGCTTGCGCAGAGAATACTGGACGGTGCGTCCGCAAGTCTTGGTATAAAAATTGCCCAAAAGGACGCGAACGCCTACTCTGTCTACCGTGAAATGCTCCTTGGCGTATATTTTATGGCAGGGATTATGACCTCGGTTTTTATGGTGATGATAAACGATTTTATAACCTTATGGATAGGAAGCGAATTTTGTGTCGGCGTTGTAGATAGGGCTTTATTTGGACTTTCAATGTACTGCGCGGTAATTTTGCCGTGTATTCAAACGGCACGCAATGCACGGGGACTGTATAAGGAGAGCAGGAATTTTACAATAGCGCAGTCTGTGTTAAATTTAGTGATATCCCTGATACTCGTTCCATTTATAGGGATAACGGGAGCTCTTCTTGGTACGGTAATAGCCAGAATTATAATTACCGTTCCGTTCAATTACGTTTTAGTCGATAAAAGAGTGTTTCCTAAGACACGTTCGAAATGGTACGAGCTGATTTTCGGGTTGACTGTGACGCTCTTTGCGGTTGGTATTAACAGTTATGCTTTGAGTAACACACATTTAAGGCAGATAACAGAAAACGATATACTTGTATTTATTATAAGAGCAGCTTTAGTCACCTTAATAAGCGGTGCTGTAATGGGTATATATTATTGGATTACCGATAAAAGCTTTAGACGGCTTATAAGTCGCCTTCTGTCATATTGCAGGGACCTCATTTCTAAAAGAAAACAAAAAGCAAAGGGGTAATTTAATGAGCATTCTTAATAAAGATAAGAAAATTCTTGTGACGGGAGCCGCCGGATTTATCGGCTCGCACTTGTCAAAACGCTTGCTTGATATGGGATGTATGGTAACGGGACTTGATAATGTTAACGATTATTATGATGTAAAGCTTAAGTATTGCCGACTTGATATGCTTAAGAAATATGAAAAATTCAGCTTTTATAAGATGGATTTGACCAATACCGAAAACCTAAATAAGCTTTTTGACGAGGAAGGGTTCGACATTGTGGTAAACCTTGCCGCGCAGCCCGGGGTCCGCTATTCGATAACTAATCCCGAGGCATATATCAACAGCAATATAATCGGTTTTTTCAATATTCTTGAGGCGTGCAGACATTCCTACGATAACGGCTGTAGGGGTGTAGAGCATTTGGTCTACGCGTCGTCCTCGTCCGTTTACGGAAGTAACGAAAAAATTCCGTACTCCACTCAGGATAAGGTAGACAATCCCGTATCCCTTTATGCCGCAACAAAGAAATCTAACGAGCTGATGGCCCATGCTTATTCAAAGCTTTATAACATTCCCTCAACGGGACTTCGTTTTTTTACCGTTTACGGTCCTATGGGTCGCCCTGATATGGCTTATTTCGGCTTTACAGATAAAATGGTGCAAAGTCAAAAAATTCGCATTTTTAATTACGGTGACTTAAGGCGTGATTTTACTTATATTGACGATATTGTAACGGGCGTAATCAATGTTATGGGAAAGCCTCCGGCGAAAACAAAGGATTCGGTCGCATATAAGATTTATAATATCGGAAACAATAAGCCGGAAAACTTGCTTTATTTTGTAGAAACGCTTGAAAAGTGTCTTATGAGAGAGGGTATAATTGACAAGCCTGCCGAGAAAGAACTGCTGCCAATGCAACCGGGGGACGTGTATCAGACTTATGCCGATGTTGATGAGCTGGTTGCCGACTTCGGTTTTAAGCCCGATACAAGCCTTGAAGAGGGCTTGAGTCGTTTTGCCAAGTGGTACAAAGAATATTACAATATAAATATAAAGAAGGAAGAAATTAAATGAAAATCGCAGTAGCGGGAACAGGATATGTAGGTCTTTCGATAGCCGTGTTGCTCTCACAACGTTATAGTGTTACGGCTGTAGATATAATCGAACAAAAGGTCCAAATGCTCAATGAGCGCAGGTCCCCCATAAAGGACAAGGAAATTGAAGAATTTTTAGCAACAAAGAAGCTTGACCTGACAGCAACGCTTGATGCTGCTGCCGCATACAAGGATGCAGATTTAATCATTATCTCCACGCCTACCGACTATGACCCCGATAAAAATTATTTTAACACATCATCTGTGGAAAGCGTTATTGAACAGGTTATCAGCGTTAATCCCGAAGCAATTATGATTATAAAATCGACATTACCGGTCGGTTTTACCGAACAGGCAATAAAAAAATATTCCTGTGACAATATTATGTTCAGTCCGGAGTTTTTGCGTGAGGGACATGCGTTGTATGACAATTTGTATCCCAGCCGCATTATTGTAGGAATACCCGCAAGCAACGATAAGGCGTTAAAGGCTGCGCAGAACTTTGCAAGGATGATGAAGGAGTGTGCCCTTGCAAAGGATATTCCCACATTATTTATGAAGCCCACAGAGGCAGAGGCCGTAAAGCTGTTTGCAAACACATATCTTGCGTTGCGCGTCGCATATTTTAATGAGCTTGACACATATGCCGAGGTTAGAAGCTTGAGCACGAAATCAATTATTCGAGGAGTAAGCCTTGATCCGAGAATCGGCGATCAATATAACAATCCCTCCTTCGGTTACGGTGGTTACTGTCTCCCGAAGGACACAAAACAGCTAAGAGCAAACTATATGAATGTTCCTCAAAATCTTATAGGGGCGATTGTGGACGCAAACAGTACTCGCAAAGAATTTATTGCGGATCAAATTATCGCGAAAAAACCTAATATTGTCGGTGTCTATCGCCTTACCATGAAAACAAACTCCGATAATTTTCGTCACAGCTCAATTCAGGGAGTTATGAAACGTATCAAGGCCAAAGGGATTGAGGTGGTTGTTTTTGAGCCGACAATGAAGGAGGATAAATTCTTCAACAGTCGTGTAATAAGGGACCTTGATGAATTTAAGTCAATCTCGGATGTGATTATTGCGAACAGGTATAACGAGGATATTTCAGATGTTTTGGATAAGGTTTATACAAGGGATCTTTTTTTCAGAGATTAATGTATCAAACAGGTATAACATATAATTATAGGGGGTGGTTTTTTGAGATATTCTAAATACGATACCGGCTTTGCCCCAATCAAAAACGATATCAGCGGTCTTCTTATGGAAAATGAGCAGATTCTGTGGAGCGGGAAGCCTAAAAAGAATGCTTTTGTAATCAATAAGAGTCTTGTTATGATGCCGTTTGCCTTGCTTTGGTTTTGTTTTGATGCCTTTTTCATAGGTACAATGACCTCAAGCGGTTCAATGAGCAAAATGATGTTTTTTATTGTTCCCTTTTTTGCTTTACACCTGATGCCTGTGTGGATTTGGTTGTGGAATGTTTTAAGTGCGAACAGACAATGGAAAAATACCGAATACGCCGTCACTGATAAAAGAATTATTATCAGAGGCGGAGTCCTCGGTTACAATTTTCAGAATATTTATTATACGGAAATAAACAGTGTTGACCTTCATGTGGGTATTATTGACAGAATGCTGAACGTTGGGGATATTATAATTAATCCTGTTGTCAAAACCGAACAAAAAAGCAGAGCACCAGCTATACTTGATATTGAAAACCCCTACGAGCTGTTCGGAAAGGTGCAGAAAACAGTTCTTGATATTCAGACTGATATCCATTATCCCAATGAGCTTCGCCCAAATCAAAACAGGGGATATGATACGAAATACACGCCTTAGCAACAATAAGTTAGTTTTGTTTCGCCGCCCTAACCGGCGGTGAGTTTTATTCGGTTATTTCAGCCCCTTTATAGTAATGCTTAAGAATTTCCTTGTAATTGCTGCCTTGAGTTGCCATATAATCGGCTCCGTATTGACTCATTCCTACTGCATGGCCATAGCCGTAAACCTTAAAAGTAACGCCCGTCTGAGTAATTTGGGCTGTGAAAGCAGCGCTTTTCAGAGAGTATGCGTTTCTTATTTGTGTACCGGTAAAGGTTTTGCCTCCTATTTCAATAGAGAGAACTGTTTTACAGTCGGATGTTTCGACCTGTCCTAACCAGGTTGAATTGTCGTTTTTATCAACATTTGCACCAAGTGAAGAGGCAATTTCACAAAACTGTTCTTTTGTGAGGCTGACTGTAGTAATATATGACGGAGAAAGTGTATCGCCCGTACTTTTTGCGCTTTTTAAATAATCAATGTTTGTGCCCCAGACAGTTTGGGCATTTTCGGTATTGCCTGTTGATATTGCGTGAAAAGCCGCAACACAAAGCTCGCCCTTGTATGTAAGCTTGTATCCTAAAACATCGCTTACGGCATCATTGATTCGTTTTTCATATTTTTCAAAGGAGTCACCCCATTTTTCCTGCCTTTGCGCTTTTGTCAGGTATCCCTGATGAACTGAGCTGTCATTGCTGATGTGAGCCCCGGACACTGCGGTATTTTCACCGCCCTGTGAAGCCTCCTTTTTCAAGCGAATGGCGTTAGTATAGCACGCTATTGCCTGGGCCTTTAGTGCCTCCTCGTGATAGGAAGCGGGCATTTCAGCCGCCACGGCGCCGCAAACATACTCAAGAGCAGACACGGTTATCACCTTCTTTTCCGCAATCAGGTAAACACTGATTTCCTCTTGTGAGACTTCGCCGGAGGGCTTTGAATCATCTTTTTTTGTTGTTTCAACGAGGGATGAAATGCATGTTGTATCCGCCGGCTCAGGAGCGGGGTTTTTTATGATAACGGGAGTTAAAACAAGACTGAGAATTATCGCGAGGAAAAGGTATACAAAAGATTTCATGGTTTTCAATTTCCTTTCATTTTTACTTTTTTGTTTGACATACAGATGTTATTGATATACAATACTATGTAATTCTTTTTTTATTTATTCGAGGTGTTTGACATGTCCACATACATTTCTCCTATAGCAAATGATGCGCTCTTAGAATTATGTAACGAGCTTAAGCAAAACGCATATTTTATTCCCGAGGACTACGAGAGATTTGACGTTCACAGAGGACTTCGCAACAGAGACGGAAGCGGTGTAATGGCAGGTCTTACAAAGGTTTGCTCGGTAGAGGGATATTATATTGTCGACGGTGAGAGACTGCCGCGCGAAGGCAAGCTTGTATACCGTGGCATAAATATTGAGGATATAATTAAGGGCTGCAACGCAGATAACCGTTTTGGATTCGAGGAGGTCGTAAGACTTCTGCTTTTCGGGAATCTTCCATCTCTCGACCAGCTTGAGGCCTTTAAGACTGTGCTGTCTATAGCAAGAGAGCTTCCGGATGAATTTATTGAGGATATGATAATGAAGGCGCCCTCAAGGGATATTATGAACAAAATGGAGAGAAGCGTTCTTGCCCTCTACTCATATGACAGCAATCCCGATGACATTTCAATTGAAAATGTTCTTCGGCAAAGCATACAGCTTATAGCTCAGCTTCCTACCATAATGACATATGCATACCAAGTAAAAAGGCGTCATTTCTATAAAAAAAGCATGTATATTCACTCAATAAATCCGAAGCATTCGATTGCGGAGAGCATCCTAAATTCTATCCGTTCTGACAGGCAGTTCACCCAGCAGGAAGCTAAGCTGTTAGACACATGCCTTATCCTTCACGCGGAGCATGGAGGAGGCAACAACTCAACCTTTGCTACGAGGGTTCTGACTTCGACAGGAACCGATACTTATTCCGCAATTGCAGCAGGAATAGGCTCGCTTAAAGGTCCGCGCCACGGCGGAGCAAACCATAAGGTGCTTGAAATGTTAGCTTACCTTAAGGAAAGTGTAAATGATATAACAAATGAAGGACAGGTTGCAGACTTTTTGAAAAATGTCATTATGAAAAAAGCCGGTGACGGTACCGGTCTTATCTATGGTATGGGGCATGCGGTTTATACACTTTCAGACCCGAGGGAGAAAATTCTCAAGGCAGAGTGTGAAAGGGCTGTAATGGGAACACAGCTGGAAGAAGAATTCAAGGCACTTGACCTGATAGAAAAGCTTACCGCAGAGGTTTTCGCTTCACTTAAAAACGACAATAAAAAAATCTGCGCTAATGTTGATATGTACTCCGGTCTGATTTACAAGTATCTGAGAATACCTGAGGATTTGTTCACCCCACTTTTTGCCACGGCACGAATAGCGGGCTGGACCGCGCACAGAGTTGAGGAAATCTTAACCGGCGGAAGAGTAATACGTCCCGCATATAAAAGCCTTGCCCTTCCGCAGGAGTATATTTCTTTACCGCAAAGGCAAAGTCTTTGTAACGGTACCTCAAAAAAGTACACGCCTCTCGAGGAGAGAATATAGAATTTCAGGTACACGAATGATTAAGGCGAAAGGAATTTTTAAAATGAAAGGTTCCGTTAAAAGGATTAAGCTTAAATATCTGTTGTATTTATTTGTAATCATATTGCTTGCAGCTCTTCCGGTAAGAGTGTTTCAACTATTCTCTATAGTTGAAACCGATACGGGCTTTTATACAACGAACGATTCGACTGTTACTTTTTTATATGTTATTCTCGGTGTTTTTTGCGCATTAACTATCGGATTATCATATTTAAGCTCTGAAATTCCTTCACCGCGTCTTCCTGTGGGAAAAAACAAGCTGATAGGAACAGCGTCCGCAATTTTGGGCGTGGGTCTTCTCTGGAATGTAGCGGGAGATATAATAAATATCTTAAAAAGCATGTCAGCAAAATTTTCGTTAATAGGAGAAGGTCTTTTCTCGCAGCTCTTTTCGGAGCAGGGTGGCTTTGTAATAATACTTAAAACAATTGCCGCATTTTTGGGAGCGGTTTATTTGTTTGTGTTTTGCGTTTCGCATTTTGAGGGCAGAGCTTCATATAAGGATCAAAAGGTACTTGCAATTATGCCGATGTTTTGGGCAATGTGCAGCTTAATAACTTGTCTTATGCAGGAAATAAGCTATATAAGGGTATCCGAGCTAATGCTTGAAATGTCTCTTTATGTTTTTGCTATGCTGTTTTTGATGAATTTTGCAAGAGTGTCTTCCGGTATAGCTAACAAAGGAGTTATGTGGCAGATTTTCGGATTCGGTCTTCCTGCCGCAATGTTCGGGACTTTAGTGAGCATACCCAGGCTTGTACTTTTTTTAATGGGCAGAGAATTCGTCAGGGACTATCCCTTTGACCTGTCTTCGCTTGCAATGGCCGCCTTTTCCGTAATATATATTTTTGCTTCCTTGGGAGTCGGCTTCGGCGGACTCAAAAAGCATAAGGGCGGCGAAACTGAAAAGTCTTATGACTTTGATTACGAAGAAAAATCCAATGAGGAAGAACAACAACAAGAAAAAGAGTCTACAGGCAATTCTGATTTAGGGGAGAACGAGAACACTTCCGACGAACCGAAAAATTAAACGGAGGGATTTCTCATGTTCCTTGAAAATATGGCAAATGCCGCTATGCAGGTGATAATTCTATATATACTTGTGGCAGTGGGCTTTATAGCCGATCGTCGTAAAATTTTTACACAGAGTACGGCAAAGCTTTCAAATAACCTTTTGTTTTATATTGTCACTCCGTCAGTAATAATAACCTCATTTTTATCTACAGAGTTTTCGGTACAAAAGGCAGCGTCACTCGGTATAGCTTTTTTAGGGGCAGCAGGAACTATGCTGTTAGGCGCACTGATGTCCGCGCCTTTTTTCAAAAGTAAGGGAGCGGACAGACCGGTTTATCAGTTTTCGAGCGTATATGGCAATATGGGATATATGTCTCTTCCGCTTGCAAGCGCAATAATCGGAAGTGAGGGAGTGTTTTATTGCTCTGCGGGAGTTATGGCGTTCAATATGGTTTGCTTTACCCACGGTGTTTGGCTGATGTCAAAAAAGGCTGACGGGAAAAAGACAAGCTTTGAGTTAAAGCAAATTATTCGTAACCCCGGTGTTATTTCGGTGCTTATAGGGCTGCCTCTATTTATTGCGGGAGTTAAGATGCCCGGAGTCGTTTTAACACCTCTTAAGCATATTGCGGGAATGAACACGCCTCTTGCTATGATTTTTTTCGGGACATATATCGCAAATACGGATATTAAAAAAATGTTTCTTGACACGGGAATATATCTTGTGGGAGTAATTAAGCTTATATTAATTCCGCTGATTATGCTTTTTACATATAAGCTTATCGGAGTTTCGGGAACACTGTTGACAGCTTGTATGATTTCAGCCTCGGCTCCGAGTGCGAATAATACCGTTATGTTTTCAGCAAAATATGGACATAACACACAAACCGCCTCGAAAATCGTCTCCTTAGTGAGCTTTATTTCGATTTTTACAATTCCCTTTATGATTGTTGCAGCCGCAATATGAAAAACTTGAAAAATAAGTTAATATTAATTATAATAAATTATGGTTAAAGGGGCGTTTCATATGAAGCTTGTAATCGGAATCGTCAGTGATTCAGATGTTTCTAATGTACTTGCTCAGCTTAACAATGCACATTTTTCGACGACTAAGCTTGCAACAACCGGCGGGTTTTTGCGAGCCGGGAACATAACGCTTCTTGTCGGAGTAGAGGATTGTCAGGTCGATGAGGTAATAGATATTTTTAAGAGGTACAGCTCAAAGAGAAGTCAATATACCGCGGCGTCGGCGCCCTTTGCCGGTGACGGTTTCATTTCTTCCGCACCGTTAGAAATAACCGTTGGCGGCGCTACCGTATTTGTCTTGGATATTGAAAGGTTCTATAAGCTTTGATTATGTTTAATACCGATATAAATATTGAAAAAGCACTTGATGCTCTGACTCTAAAGGGCAGGTTAAGCCACGCCATTCTTATTAACGGCGGTACCTGTCAGCTTAGGGAAGCGATTGCATTGTACCTTGCGCGCTTCACCGTTTGTGATTCTCAAACCGATAAACCCTGCGAAAAGTGCGAGAATTGCCGAAAATCGCGAGACAATGTGCACCCGGATATTTATTTTTTTAAAAAACGGTCAGATAGGCGTTTTTACAGGAAACAAGACGTTCAGGCTTTTTGTGAGGGAGTATACCGAACTCCGAATGAGGCAAATATAAAGCCTCTTGTTTTGTTAGAGCTTCAGGATATGAATGAAGAGTGCCAGAACTTGCTGCTTAGGATTTTAGAGGAACCGCCAAGCTATACTTCTTTTATTTTAACGGCAAGCTCAAAAAATGTGGTATTGGATACAGTTTTATCGCGTGTGACTAAACTGGATTTAGGGCAGGAAAGAATCGAACACAAAAAGGAATCAAAGTGTGTTGACATTGCAAGGTCAATTGCTAAGTCAATACTTTCTCCCGATGAGTTTGACATAATAAAGGCTTCATGTGAGCTTGACAAGAATAAACAATTGTTTGAAGACGTACTCTTTGAGCTTGTGCTGATTTTCAGGGACGCTTTATTCAAATCATATGAAAACGGCGGACAGATAAGCTATGCACATAAGGAGGCTGCAGATTTATCTGCTACATTGACCAAAAAGCAGCTGATGACCTTATACGATACAGCAAGCAGGCTGCTTGAACAAACCGATTTAAATAAAAACAAAGCTTTAATGACTGCATCCCTCACCTCACAATTAAGGCAGGCAGTCGAAGTGTTTTAGAAGGAGATAACATGGCAGAGATAATAGGCGTTCGTTTTAAAGAGGTCGGGAAAATTTATTATTTTGATCCCGACGGAAAAATATTTAACAAAGGCGACTATGTTATAGTTGAAACCTCTCGCGGAATCGAGTGCGGAGAGGTTATGATGGAAAACAGAAATGTTGAGGAAGAAAATATTGTAAGACCGCTCAAAATGATAATAAGGCTGGCAACAGATGATGATATTAAAATCGTTGCCGCTAATCGCGAAAAAGAGAAAGAGGCATTTGATGTCTGTGTAAAGAAGGTAAGTGAATTAAATTTAAATATGAAGCTTATTGATGTGGAATATACATTCGATGGTAGTAAGCTTTTGTTTTATTTTATATCAGATGCAAGAGTGGATTTCAGAGAGCTTGTTAAAAGCCTTGCCGGAATATTCAGAACACGTATAGAGATGCGACAAATTTGTGTTAGGGACGAGTCAAAAATGATCGGCGGCATAGGCGTTTGCGGCAGACCGTTCTGTTGCTCGGAATTTCTCGGCGAATTTCAACCTGTTTCAATAAAAATGGCTAAAGAGCAGGGCCTTTCCCTTAATCCCGTTAAAATCAGCGGGACATGCGGCAGGCTGATGTGCTGCTTAAAATATGAGCAGGAATCATACGAGCAGCTGCAGAAAATCACACCGAAGGTCGGAGAAACGGTGATTACAAAGGACGGCGAGGGCGTTGTCATCGAAAACAATCTTATTACCGGCATGTTAAAGGTAAGCCTGAAGGACAAACAGGAGGCCGCACCCTTAGTTTACAGTTTAAAGGAAGTAACCAGGAAATAAAACACAATACGCTTCAAAACCATAATTAAAAACAAAATAGCACACTTTTTAAAATTGTATGTGTTAAAATGATATGACCCAAAAAAG
Organism: uncultured Eubacteriales bacterium; assembly: GCA_964588475.1. Classification (GTDB taxonomy): domain Bacteria; phylum Bacillota; class Clostridia; order Oscillospirales; family Acutalibacteraceae; genus DTU089. The sequence continues at coordinate 20 of CAZPPO010000038.1, read as the reverse complement.
ATGAGAAGTAAACCTCAATG
>CAZPPO010000037.1:6642-14329 GCA_964588475.1 uncultured Eubacteriales bacterium | reverse complement strand
AAAAAATATTTGTTAAAAATATATTATGATAATAGGGGGAATTTTACATGAAAAGCATAGTCCTTTATTATACACTCGGGGGCTCTTCAAAAAAGGAGGCTGAGCGTATAGCTGAGCAAATCGGCGCGGATTTATGCTGTGTCAAAGAAAAAAGGAAACGCGGCATTGTCTCTGCCTTTATGCCCGGAAGTATTTGGGCAATGAAACGCAAGGCCTCGGATATCGAGCCGCTTGGCATTGACCTTAATGAATACGAAAAAATCGTTATTGTCTGCCCCATATGGGCTAATTTTCCCGCTCCGGCCTTTAACGCTGTTGTGGGAATACTCCCGCAGGGCAAACAGGTTGAGCTGAATTTATGCTCCGGAGGCGGAAGCTCCGAAAAGAGCAAACAGGGTACGATAGAGCTTATTGAAAAGGCTTTGTGTATTGTCGTTTCATATAGGGATATAAAAACAGATAAGTCTGCTAAAAAATAAAATGCAACACATACTTTTAATAGGAAGCTAAGGCATTAAGCGGCTTAATCGTCATCAAGCTTAAGAATCGCCATAAACGCCTCCTGCGGGACCTCGACGGCTCCGAAGCTTCTCATACGCTTTTTGCCTTCCTTCTGCTTTTCAAGCAGCTTCTTTTTCCTTGTTATATCACCGCCGTAGCATTTGGCAAGAACATCCTTGCGCAAGGCTTTAACCGTCTCGCGGGCGATTATTTTGCCTCCTATGGCTATTTGAATCGGAATTTCAAACATCTGACGCGGAATGTTATCCTTAAGTCTTTCGGCGATTTTCCTCGCTCTGCCGTAAGCCTTATCTGCATGGGCGAAGAACGAAAGAGCGTCAATAGGGTCACCGTTTAACAGAACGTCAAGCTTTACTATATTTGAACGCCTCATCTCTAAAAACTCATAATCGAGGGAAGCGTAACCTCTTGTTCTTGATTTAAGGGCATCAAAAAAATCATAAATAATTTCGTTTAGAGGAATGTCGTACTTTATTTCGACTCTGTCGGGAGAAACGTACGACATATTTATAAATGTGCCGCGTCTTTCCTGACACAGCTCCATAATGGAGCCTACATATTCTGAAGGGGAAAAGATTCGCACATCTGCAATGGGCTCCTCACAGTAATCTATTAGTGACGGCTCGGGGTAGTGGGTGGGATTGTCAACATTAAAGGAGCTTTTGTTATTAAGATGTACTTTATATACAACGCTCGGGACAGTGGCGACCAAATCAAGGCTGTACTCCCTTTCGAGGCGTTCTTGGACTATCTCAAGGTGAAGCAGCCCCAAAAAGCCGCAGCGAAATCCGAAGCCCAGGGCGCCTGAGGTTTCCTGTTCAAAAGAGAGAGCGGCGTCGTTGAGATGCAGCTTTTCCAATGCGTCGCGGAGATTTTCGTAATCCGCTCCGTCAGCAGGGTAGATTCCGCAAAATACCATAGGTGTAGCCCTTCTGTAGCCCGGAAGGGATTCGTCTGCGGGTCTTTCAGCCGTCGTAACAGTGTCACCCACATGGGCATCCCCGACGGATTTGATGGAGGCTGTTATATAGCCTACCTCACCCGCCTTAAGGCAGGGCTTGCTTTGAAGTGAAGTAGCTCTCATACAGCCCACCTCGACTACGCTGAATCTTGCCCCGGTCGACATCATAAGCATTGTATCACCGATTTTCAGAGTGCCGTCAAAAACTCTTACATAGACTATGACTCCTTTGTAGCTGTCGTAGATTGAATCGAATATCAAAGCGCGCAGCGGTGCGTCGTCATCTCCCGAAGGAGGGGGAATTACTTCAACAATTCTTTCAAGAACATCAGTGACGTTTTCTCCGGTTTTCGCCGAAACGCGCGGTGCGTCACCGCAAGGCAGACCTATAACCTCCTCAATTTCCGAGGCTACCTTGTCTGCGTCGGCAGAGGGTAGGTCAATTTTATTTATTACTGGAATCAGCTCGAGATTGTGGTCAAGAGCCAAATATGTATTGGCAAGAGTCTGCGCTTCGATTCCCTGTGAAGCATCCACTACCAGCAGCGCTCCCTCGCAAGCGGCAAGGGAACGGGACACCTCATAATTAAAGTCTACGTGACCGGGAGTGTCAATAAGATTTAAGCTGTAGCATTTACCGTTTCTTGCGCTATAGTCAAGCGTTACGGCGTGTGCCTTGATAGTGATACCCCTTTCGCGTTCAAGCTCCATTTTATCCAGAAGCTGCTCGGTCATATCCCTTTTTGAGACTGACTGCGTAAGCTCAAGAAGCCTGTCCGCAAGAGTGCTCTTTCCGTGATCTATATGAGCGATAACAGAGAAATTCCTTATATTGTCTTTCTTAACAACTGCCATATACTTTCCTTTCCAAAAGCTGTTTACAGAGAATTATCGTCAGTTTTAAATCCTTTTCCGAAGACCTCCCCGGCATCCGTTTTTATAACAAAGGCCCCCGGGTCTGTCATTTTGACTATACGCGTTATCTTCGCGATTTCATGAGGTCTCGCGACTGTAACGAGCATATTTTTTTCTTCACCCGTATAAGCTCCCGTAACCGGAAGCACGGTAACTCCTCTGCCTACCTCCGAGATTATCTTACCGGGTATTATATCTGCGAAGGTTGTCACAATAAGAAGCAATGTGCTTTTGGAGGCGCCGAAAACCAAATAGTCAATGGATTTTGAGGAAATAAAGAAGAAGATACCCGAATACAGCATGCTTTCAATATTCCCGTATATTAAGCCGGCAAAGATCATAACAGACAAGTCCATCCCCAGTATAAAAGAACCCAAGGATATGTGCGGGAATTTCAGCTTAAGGAGCCTGCCTAAAATATCGGTTCCTCCGGATGTTGCACCTCTTGATAGAATCAAGCCCAATCCAATTCCCGCGAATGCGCCGCCGAACATTGAGGAAAGAAGTCTGTCACCCGTGTATGCGGGAAGAAAAAGTTGTCCTAAATCAATAAATACAGAGGTGAGAATTGTTCCGACTACGGTTCGGGCGATAAACTTTTTTCCAAACACCTTGTATGCCGCAGTCAGTATGGGGATATTAAAAAGCATAACCATAACGCCGATAGGCAGCCCTAACTTGTAATTGATAAGGGTGGAAATTCCCGTAACGCCGCCGGGAGCAATTCTGTTGGGCGAGGCAAAGCAATTTATGGCGACGGAATAAAAGGTCGCGCCTATGCACCAGACGACGGAGTCTATAATCAGGTAATAAGCTTTTGAGTGGAGCTTGTTTAGTTTTGGTGTTATACGCGTCTTCGTTTCGTTGTTTTTGTTTGCAGGATTGTCAATATCACTCATAATTTTCACCGACAACAATTCCGAATAGCTCGGCAATTCTTTCTTTCTCATTTTTTAGATACAAATAACCGAAAAGAGCCTCAAGACCCGTTGCGCTGTGGTAGTCCACCTCTGACTGATTTTTTGGTGTGTGAGAGCTGTGGGCGTTTCTTCCTCTTTTGTAAACGGCAGTTTCCTCATCGGTAAGAAAGGAGAGTAGCTTCGAGGCTGTTTTTGCCTGAGCCCTTGCACTGACAAAAAGCATTGACATTTTATGAAGCTGCTGTGCCTGGCGATTACCCCTTTTAAGCAAGCTTTCGCGCACAAGCAGACTGAAGACTGCATCACCCAAAAAAGCCAGAGCGGTAGGACTGTATAATGAGGGATCGATTCCCGGATCGTTGAAAACCTCGATATTACAGCTGAACTCATCTGCTGTTTTATAAGTCGACACAACGGGATATCTGCTTTTTTTAAGAAACATACTCAAACTCCGTATCGTAAATACTTACGGTATCACCCTCATTAATACCCATATCGATAAGGGAATCGATTATTCCGCTTTTGTGAAGAACTGTCTGAAAGTACTGCAAAGACTCGTAATCCTCGCGATTTGTTTTTGACACGATTTTTGCGAGCCAGGGTGCCTGTATCATATATACGCCGTCCTCAACTTTAATATAATATTCGCCTTGATTTACCGCAATCAATTCAATCGGAATTTCAGACGCCTCGTATATTTTTACGGGAGGTAAGGTTGCAAGCTTCCTTGAAACGGCTTGCATAAGCTTAGCTGTTCCTTCCGCAATAGGGGCAATGATTTCATAATATTCAAGGTTATGGGTACTCATATATTCTCTTAATCTGTCAAGCTGCTTTGCGGTGGCAAGGTCGGTTTTGTTTCCCACAACGATTTGTGGATAAGAGACAAGCTCCTCATTGAAATCCTTAAGCTCTCTGTTAAGTGTTTCAAAATCTTCAATGGGGTCTCTTCCTTCGCTTCCTGCCGAATCCAATATATGCACAAGCAAACGGCAGCGCTCTATATGGCGTAAAAACTCATGCCCAAGCCCCGCTCCCTCGCTTGCACCTTCAATAATGCCGGGAATATCCGCAATTACGAAGCTGCTCTCGGGACCTATCCTTACTACGCCGGGAACCGGAATCAGGGTTGTAAAGTGGTAATCGGCAATTATAGGCTTTGCCTCACTTACCACCGAAATCAAAGTGGATTTTCCGACATTGGGGAATCCTATAAGACCGACATCGGCAATGAGCTTAAGCTCTAAAATCAGCGTCCATTCCTCGCCGGGCATCCCGTCCTTTGCAAAGCGAGGCGCCTGCCGCGTCGGAGTAGCGAAGTGAGAATTACCCCATCCGCCGCTGCCTCCCTTTGCCGCGACAAAGGTTTCGGTAACAGACATATCAGCAAGAATTGTTCCGGTTTCGGATTCCCTTAGTATTGTACCGCGCGGGATTTTAATAATGATATCCCTTCCGCTTTTTCCGCTCTTTCGCGCTCCCGAACCGTTTTGTCCGCTTGCTGCCGTGTACTTGCGCTTATATCTGAAATCGGAAAGGGTAGTAAGATTATCGTCAACCTTAAATATAACACTGCCGCCCTTGCCGCCGTCTCCGCCGTCCGGTCCGCCCGCGGCAACATATTTTTCCCGATGAAAGGATACGGCGCCGTTTCCTCCGTTTCCCGCCTTCACCGTGATTTTTGCAAAATCCACAAACATTTTCAGATCCTCCGTTTAATCTAATTATACATCATAAACGGAAAAATATAAATACAGAAATAAAAAAATATCCAATTACTACAAAATGTATCAAAAGTATTGACAAAACACAATATATAGTATATAATTCAATTAATAAAATAAAAATTAAGTTTTTTTGAAAATAATCGAACATTTGTGTTGACAAAGCAAAAACTTATGATATACTAAGGACAATAAAAACAAATGTTCGCTAAATAACAGAGGTGTTAAATATGACTTCATTGACTATTATAAGAACGTTCTTCGAGATATTAGCGGTTCTTCTTGTAGCATACGCCATTTACAAAGAGGAAGCTGTAAGAGCCTTTGAGGCTAAGCTGCTTCGTACAATTAAATACTACAGGCACAAGGCCTTGCGTAAAAAGGCCTACAAACAAATTGCCAAAAACAGGGCTTTTGTGCTGACTGTAAATAACCCCCCTGAAAAGAAAAAGAGCCCTGCTTTAGGACAAAGGGAAGCCGGATAAAAAAATTGGTTATTCATAGATGTTGTAAATCGCCTATAACCCTTATCATTATACTGATAGGGGTTTTTCTGTTTATAAGCACGTGTCATAAGCGAGGTGTTCTAATTATTAATTTGTTTTTGTATAATATTTCAAATAATGTTGATTTTTCTCTTTGTTTGTTGTATAATCCTTTTCGTTATTGAATTTTTTGTATAACAACAAATAATAAAACGGGGGTACATACTATGAAAGCATTTAAGAAAATAATATCAATTACTCTTATCGTTGCACTGATAGGGGTTTTTTATGGTTGCAACGGCGACGATACCGCCAATAAAACCACACAAGACCCTACTGCAGACGCAGATACAGCCGCAATCAATACGGCCGATGACCTTTGGGGCAAGAAAATAGGCGTTCAGCTCGGAACAACGGGAGATATTTTCGCATCTGATTATGAAGATGCCGAAAACGCAAGCGAAGCGGGAAACAAGCCGGTCTCAATTATCGAACGATATAACAAGGGCGCAGATGCCGTCCTTGCACTTGCTCAGGGAAAGCTTGACTGCGTAATCATTGACAACGAACCCGCGAAGGCTTTTATTGAAGCAAACAAGGGTCTGAAGATTCTTGAGGAGGAATTCGCGGTTGAGCAGTATGCTATTGCCATGAAAAAGGGTTCCCAGCTAAAGGATAAAATCAACTCAGCTCTTGCCGAGCTTAAGGCTGACGGAACTATCGACAAAATAGTAAAGAATTATATAGGCGACGAAACAAAGGGAAAAACCCCATATACTTCTTTGGAGGGAATAGAGCGTACCAACGGAACTCTCACAATGGGAACGGAGGCACAGTTTCCGCCTTATGAATTCATTGAAAATCAAAAGTTTGTCGGAATTGACGTTGATCTTGCTCAGGCAATAGCCGACAAGCTCAAAATGACTCTGAAAATAGAGGATATGCAGTTTAACGGTATTATTGACGCAATAAATTCAGGCAAGGTGGATGTAGGAATTGCCGCTATGACGGTAACAGAGGACCGCCTTTTGACTGTTGATTTTTCCGATTCTTATACAACCTCAACACAGGTTATGATAGTTAAGAAGTAAAGATTTTTTTCAGACGGAGCAGTCCGCGAGCGGACTGCTCCGTCTTCCTTAAAGGACTGATTGCTTTGAGACGATTACTATTAAAAGCCATATGTATAGCTATTACCCTAATTTCTCTTTTGACGATTATGGGTAGCGTGGTATTTGCTTATGCGGGAAGCACTGTTAATGAACAGAGCACGGTCGCGGCAACTAACGAGCAGCGTTCAAGCACTGCTAAGGCAGGGCAATCCGAAGAAGGCGACCTTTTAAGCGAAAAGCTTGATGAAATTAAGGCTAAGTTCAGGGTGAATTTCATTGCTGACAAGAGATATATGTACCTTGTAACAGGTCTTAAAAATACTCTTATTATAACTGTTTTCGCCGTTTTGTTAGGAGTGTTCCTCGGATTTTTGACAGCGTCTGTAAGATATTCATATGACGAGCTAGCAAGCGAAAATAAGCAAGGATTCATTAAGAATATTCTCTTGTGCTTAAATGCATTTGCAAAGTTATACCTAACCGTGATAAGAGGAACACCGGTTGTAGTTCAGCTGATGATTATATATTTCGGGATATTCGCTGCCGTTAATGTCAATAAATCGGTAGTTGCGGTAATCGCCTTCGGTATTAATTCGGGCGCTTATGTTGCGGAGATTGTTCGTTCGGGGCTTTCCTCCATAGACAGGGGTCAGCTTGAAGCGGGCAGAAGCTTAGGGCTTGGCTACATAAGCACAATGTGGAATATAATCATTCCGCAGGCCTTTAAGAATATACTTCCTGCACTCGGAAACGAGTTGATTGTTCTTCTTAAAGAAACTTCGGTAGCGGGCTATATTGCCTTAAATGACTTGACAAGGGGCGGAGATACAATTCGGGGAGTCACATATAACTCGCTGCCCTTGTATGCGGTTGCGCTGATATATTTAATTGTTGTTATGATTCTTTCGCATTTCGTTGCGAGGCTTGAAAATCATCTTAAAAAAGACAGAAAAGAGCTCTCAAGAAAGGCTTTGCGTTCTGCTGTAAATACGGGAGAGGAGAATACTAAGTGATTAAAGTAAACAGCTTGCACAAGTCATTTAATAAC
>CAZPPO010000037.1:0-6632 GCA_964588475.1 uncultured Eubacteriales bacterium | reverse complement strand
AGCAAAGGTGAAAAGGTTGTTATAGTAGGACCCTCAGGCTCCGGTAAAAGCACGTTTTTGCGCTGTCTCAATCTTCTCGAGGTGCCGACAAGCGGCGAGATTTGGTTTGAAAATCAACTGATAACAGACAAAAACTTTCCAATTAATAAGATACGACAAAGAATGGGCATGGTTTTTCAGCACTTTAACCTGTTTCCTCACAAAAGTGTTTTAGAGAATATAACACTGTCGCCCGTCAAGCTAAAGCTTATGTCAAAAAAGCAGGCCGATGAAAATGCCTTTTCATTACTCCAAAGGATAGGGCTTGCAGACAAGGCTGATGCGTATCCCTCACAGCTGTCGGGCGGGCAGAAGCAAAGGATAGCAATAATCCGCTCTCTTGCTATGAGTCCCGATGTGATGCTTTTTGACGAGCCTACAAGCGCACTCGACCCCGAAATGGTGGGTGAAGTGCTTGATGTTATGAAGGAGCTTGCGCAAAGTGGTATGACGATGATTGTCGTGACCCATGAAATGGGTTTTGCCAGGGAGGTCGGTACACGCGTATTGTTTATGAATGACGGTCTCATTGAGGAGCAGGGGACCCCCTCAGAATTTTTCGACAATCCGAAATCAGAAAGACTCAGCTCATTCCTGTCAAAGGTGCTTTAACAACCTGTAAGACTTGTATTGTTTTTCATCTTGCATTAGGCCTGATGTCATGCTATAATTTCAGTATTATGAAAAGTAGGAGGACTGACTTTGTCAAATTCTTCGCCGCAGAGTGCTAATAGCGCTGTAAATGAACCAAAAGCGCGTGAGTATGTTTATGAAAACCGCCGGTATGTCGGCTTGAAGGAAACTGTTTGGTATGTTGTTTTTGATATGTGCCAAAGCTTTAATATCAACACGTATTCAAGTCGTTTCGTTACGAACATTCTGCAAATTGACCTTAATTATCAGACGATTATAAATGGTGTTAACGGTGTTTGGGACATTGTAAACGATGTATTCATCGGCGCTCTTGTAGATAAGACGAGAACGCGTTGGGGGAAGTTTAAGCCGTATCTTGTTGCCCTGGGCATTCCGGGAACGCTCGGGACTTGTTTGTATTGGCTCCTACCCCTGCTTTTCCCGAACACATCTCCGAAGCATTTCGGCAAGTTTTTGACTTATTTTTTACTTGCTGTTGTTCGCGAGGGAGCGGGGACCTTCAGAAGTATTGCTCAAACGGGTATGCTCGCTACCATTACGCCCCACCCCACCGACAGAACAAGGCTGATAACAGTAGCTCAGTTCTGGTCGGGTTTCTTGGGTGAAAAGCTTCCGGAACAAATCATGACGCTGCTGCTGGACCTAATAGGGAACAAGGTTATAAATATGTCTCTTACCTCAACATTTGTATTCATGGGCAATTTCACTACAATAGTAAGCGGCACGGCGGCACTTATTTTCTGCATTATGACAAGAGAGAGAATTCTCCAGTCCGTTGAGAGACCGAGCATTATGCAAGGCGTTCGTTCTATAATGAACAATAAACCCATACTTCTGATGACGCTTTCCAAAACACTTTCCGGTTTTTCAATCAGCGGCAGCAAATCAGATTATTTCATCGATGTTCTAAATTTCGCCTCTCTTGCCTTCTTTTCCGGTATACCCGGTGCAATTGTTCACCCCTTCTCTTATGCGCTGGTACCGATTTTCAGAAGACATTTCAGCAACCGTGTACTCTATATACTCGGGGCTTACATAGGAGATTTACTTATGATTCCCGTCTTTCTGTTTGGAGCTATCGGCGGAAAGAAAAACGGCGTTTACAAACGGATTATTCCCATGGGACTGGCACTGGGACTGTGGGAAACGGCCTTTATGGTTTTTTATGGCGTAAGAAAGGTAATTCCCAACGAAATGTACAATGAAGCTATGGATTATTGCGAGTGGAAGAACGGCTATAGGACAGAGGCGATGACCACTGTTGCAAAGGGTCTTGCAGAAAAGCTTTCAGGTCTTGTCAGTAATCTGATTTCGCTTCAGATAAAAAAGCTAATCGGGTACGACATAACAGCTTATACAAGAGGAAACGCGCAGACAGACAGTACAAAATTCGGGTTATTTACAATGTTCACTATAGTCCCCGCGATAACAACATCCCTTGGAGTAATCCCTATGCTTTTTTATGACCTTAACGGGGAAAAGAGAGAGAGAATGTATTCCGAGCTGTTAGTAAGGCGCGCGGAAATATCTCAGCAGGCAACCTCCGGCGACAAGGAGGCTCTTGAAAAGGTCGCGAAGGAGCAAATGAGAATTTACGATAAAACAAGGGAAGAAAACCAAAGGGCAAAGCAGGACAAGAAAATCAAAAAGGAAAAGGATAAATAATTAAAATCACAGTTCTTGCCGCAGTTGAATTAACCTGAAATTCTTTTTATTTAACTTTTAAAATACTCAAATTTGATTTTTTTATCAAGGTATGTTATAATACAAATGCAAAGAGTGGCTTTAACAGCGTAAATCTGTTGTTAAAGCCGCCTTTTTAACGGAAAGGGGGGCTAAGAATGTCACAGCCGAAACATTGTAAGAATAAATATGTTATGTGTAAGGATGAGGTCTGCAAAATAACTGAAATAAAAAAGATGAACCTTGCGAAAACTGGAATCAGAACATATTATGTTGTTGAGTCTGTAAATGAGGAAGGCTCGAGAACGTATATTCCGGTGGATTATGAAGGCGTTGATTCTGCAATGCGGGTAATACTTTCTGTTGATGAAATAAACTCTGTAATAGAACAGTCCGCGCACACTGAGCTTCCTTGGCTTGAGGATGCCAAAGAAAGAGTTTTATGCTTTGAAAAGATTCTGCAAAGCGCGGACAGAGCTAAAATATTGTGTTTGCTTAGGATGCTTAAGGCTAAAAAGAAAGAGGTTGAAGGCGAAAAGAAGAAGCTTTATACGGGTGACCTCAAAATTTTCGAAAGAGCAAGAAAAATGATTACCGAGGAGTTTTCGTTCGTATTGGGTTTGAAAAAAAACGATGTTGAGCCGTACATTTTCAAAAGGCTTGAATCCTTTAACACTTAATATGATTTAGGCAGGCGCACAAAGAACTGTGCGCCTGCCTGATTTTCTTTATTTTTTTATAACGAAGTTTTTGCATTGAAGTGCTTTAATATAGTCTTCTGAGGTTTTTATTTCGTTTTCGAAATACATACCGCTTATCCCGGCATCACCTGGCTGGTGAAAATCAGTTCCGGCAGTTGTCAGCTTTGAGTAATGCTTTGCCCAATTAAGTGCCATATCATTATTTGAATTATGCCTTGGGTTTGCGTTAAAAATCTCATACCCGTCAAGAAAATCAGGGTTTACAATACTTGAGCCGAACCTGAACGGATGCGCTTGGATTACATAAAGACCGTTCTTTTTCGCAAGAGGATAGAACCGTTCGATAGTCGAATCGACAATATCCGCATTACCCTTTAAAAAGCTTTCGGTTATACCGTATACCAAATAATCATTAGCACATCCCGAAAAGCTTATTTCCATAGCAAGGATAACATTGATTTTTGTGTCTGCGGCTTTTTTTACAAGCTCAAAGCCTTCAAGAAAAAATTCAATTTTTTCGTTCCGGTTCTTGATTTTAGCCTTATAAAAAGTATGTTCGCTTAAGTGGTTTGTTATAAAAACCGTGCTGTAGCCGTGCAAAATCATCAAGTCCACAAGCTTCTTTGAATCGCAGGTTGCACAGGGGCTGACCTCACTTGTATGAGCATGTGTTTCCGTTAGAAATTTATTCAAAAAACCGCATCTCCGTATTTTTTCGTAATTATACCTCACGATTCCGAAAATGTCCAATTATACTTGCAAATTTTTCGAAAAATGTTATTATAATTTGTAAGATGACGGAGGCTGATGTATGAAAAAGCTTAAAGTAGCAATAATCGGAACAGGCGGGATAAGCAACGAGCATATAAACGGGTACCTTTCAAATGAAGCAGTCGAGCTTAGCGCATTTTGCGATATAAACGAAAAGCAGCTTAAAAAGATGTCTGAAAAATACAATATGCCAAGTGAGCGTTGTTTTCTTGATAAGGACGAAATGCTTAAGGCTATGCCTGAAATTGAGGCTGTCAGCGTATGTACCTGGAACAGCGCGCACGCAGAGTGCGCTATTGCCGCTCTTAATGCGGATAAACATGTTATATGCGAAAAACCCATGGCAATGAATCTTAAACAGGCAAAGGCTATGAAGGCCGCCGCAGATAAGTCGGGGAAGCTTTTGGCTATAGGCTTTGTAAGGCGCTACGGTAACGACGCACGGGTAGTTAAGGATTTTGTCGATAAAGACTATTTCGGAGAAATATATTATGCTAAGGCAACATATCTAAGAAGAAACGGAAACCCCGGGGGCTGGTTCGGAGATAAGTCCCGTTCCGGTGGCGGACCGCTTATCGACCTTGGTGTTCACGTAATTGACCTTGTCAGATATTTAACGGGTAATCCGAAGCCCGTATCGGTTTACGGTGTAACCTACCAAAAGCTTTTTGACAGACCCGGCATTGAATCAACAAAAGGGTATGTGTCGGAAAGCCGAAGCGGCAAGGATATTTGTGATGTTGAAGACCTTGCTTCGGCGCTTGTTCGTTTTGATAACGGTATGACGCTGTCAGTTGAAACGAGTTTTTCCCTTAACATTAAAAATGATTGCGGGAACATAGAGCTTTTCGGGAGCAAGGCGGGCTGCAGGATAGACCCGCAGGTAGAGATTTTTACCGAAATGAATAATTTTATGGTTGATGTAGGCTTTGCTCAAAGCACAGGTTTAAGCTTTGACGGACTGTTCAAAAGGGAAATAGACCACTTTGTTGACTGTGTATTAAACGGTACGCCCTCGAGAGCTCCGGCGGCGGACGGAGTTGAGATTATGAGGATACTCGATGCGGTTTACGAGTCTGCAAGGACAGGGCACGAGATAATTCTGTAATAGGAGCCGGTTTATATGAACAAGAATGAAAATATTGAAAACGGTAAGTTAGGGGAGCTTATAATATCAGAGGAAGTAATAGCCTCCATAGCCTTAAACGCCGCGCGTGACGTTGAAGGGGTTGCGGGCTTTTCCCAGAAGCCCGCGGATATCATATCTGCTCTTAAGAGACATGAGACAAATAAAAATGTAAGTGTTTTGTTCGCAGACAGCGATGTTAAGATAGCGATTTACATTATCGTAAAACCCGGTTATAATATTCAGGACATTGCAAACAACGTTCAAAAGGCAATTAAATCCCTTGTACAAAATATGACGGGGAAAATAGTTTCAAAGGTCAATGTTACAATAGCGGGACTTGAAGAGTCAAACGACAGACATTAAGGGAAAAACAGGGGTAGCATATGAATCGTCACCGGGCACGCGAGCAGGCATTTAACATTATATTTGAAAAGCTTTTTAATGAGGATGTGCAGACAGAAAAGCTTTTCGAGCTTGGGATTGAGGAAGGGCTTTATGAAGAGGATGAGTTTTCTAAGACGATTGCCGGGCTAACGGAAAGCAAACGCGAGCAAATAGATAAGCTTATTGAAGAAAATTCGATAGGCTGGAGGATTGGCAGACTGCCTAAGGTATCGATTGCGGTTTTACGCCTTGCGGTTTGCGAAATGCTTTATATCGAAGATGTTCCCATAAGCGTTTCAATAAATGAGGCTGTGGAGCTTGCCAAAAGGTATGCTACAAAGGAGGATGCTTCGTTTATTAACGGTGTTTTGGGCACAATATCGAAAAATATTGAGGTATGAGATTTTTTCTTGGAATCGATACGAGCAATTACACAACGTCCGTCGCTCTTTTTGACAAAGAATCCGGTAAAGTGAAACAGCTAAAAAAGCTTCTGCCGGTTAAAGAGGGTGAAAGAGGACTTCGGCAAAGCGATGCCGTATTTCATCATACAGTGCAGCTTCCCGCCTTATTGGAGGATTTATTTTCTTGCTGCCCTTCACCTGATTGCGTCGGTGTAAGCGCGATGCCCGAGCGAAGAGAGGGCTCATATATGCCTTGCTTCCTCGTAGGAGAGAGCGCGGCTCGCTGTGTAGCGGCTTCAAAAAATATACCTGTTCACCGTTTTTCGCACCAGGAAGGGCATATTGCGGCGGCCTTGTATTCGACAGGAAGGCTTGAGCTTATAGGCAAGGATTTTCTTGCGTTTCATGTTTCGGGGGGAACGACACAGCTCATACTCGTTACAGAATCAGAGGGCTCGCTGTTTAACACAACTGTTTTAGCCTCATCCCTTGACTTAAAAGCGGGGCAGGTAATTGACAGGCTCGGAGTAAAGATAGGTCTTGCGTTTCCCGCGGGAAAAAGACTTGATGAGCTTTCACTTAAAAGTGATAAGGATTATTTTACGACAATGCGTTGTAAGCTAATCGGAAACAACTGCTCATTTTCGGGTCTTGAAAACCAGGCGTATCAAATGCTGAAAAACGGTGAGAAGCAGTGCGATACTGCGCGCTTTGTATTTGAGAGTATAGCCGGCACTCTGTGTGAAATGGTTAAGCGTGAGGAAAAATTTAAAAATCTCCCCCTTGTACTTTCGGGCGGAGTTATGTCAAACACGATAATTAGACAAAGAATAGGGAGTATTTTTTCCTCCTTGTTCGCTGACCCTG
>CAZPPO010000036.1:7060-14656 GCA_964588475.1 uncultured Eubacteriales bacterium | reverse complement strand
TTCCGTAGTCTGTTGTGTCGGCAATTGAAAGAGCGCGAATATCAATTCCCGCTTCGGCTAATATTTCCGTAATTTTTGCGAGCCTGCCCTTTTTGTTTTCCAAAAACACAGATAGCTGATTAATATACATAAAGCTCCTCCTTGTCAATCCTTTCGATTGTCAATAACTCTTACTGCCTTGCCCTCACTCCTTGGAAGCGTTCTTGGTTCGACGAGCATTACGCCTGATGAAACTCCCAGCACCGACATGAGAGCCGCCTTTATTTTAAGCTCAACGCTTTCGATTTCACGCACAGAGTCTGAAAACATAGCGTCGTTCATCTCTATTTTTACCGTCATGGTATCTAAGCTGTTTTTACGGTCGACAATAATCTGATAATTCGGTTCTATGCCGCATGAGAGTATGACATGCTCGACCTGCGAAGGAAAGACATTGACCCCGCGGATTATCAGCATATCATCCGTTCTCCCCTTAGGCTTTCTCATTCTGACTAAGGTTCGTCCGCATTCACATTTTTCGTGTGTTAGGGCTGTAATATCCCTTGTGCGGTAGCGTATGAGCGGCAAAGCCTCCTTGCCTATACAGGTGAATACGAGCTCTCCGTACGAACCGTCGGGCAAGGGCTTGAGAGTATCAGGATCTATTATCTCAGGATAAAAATAATCCTCGCAGACATGAAGACCGTCTTTTTGCCTGCACTCATATGAAACCCCGGGACCTGCAATTTCCGATAGGCCGTATATATCAAAAGCGTCCAAGCCTAACAGCTCTTCGATTTTAAGGCGCATATTTTCACTCCACGGTTCCGCTCCGAAAATACCGGCTCTGAGCTTGAGCGAGTTCGGTGAAACACCCATTTCACGCAGAGATTCACCAATATATACAGCATATGACGGAGTACAGCATAATATGTTAGAGCCAAAATCGCACATTATCTGAATTTGTCTTGATGTGTTTCCCGAGGATACGGGAATTGTGGAGGCACCTATTCTTTCCGAGCCGTAATGAAGCCCTAAGCCTCCCGTAAAAAGACCGTAGCCATAGGATATATGTACATAATCTTCGTTTGTGGCACCCGCCGCGACAAGCGCCCTGGCGGTTGAGTTGCTCCATGTGTCAATATCCTTTTTTGTATAGCCTACTACGGTTTGCTTTCCGGTAGTGCCTGATGAAGCGTGAATTCTGACGATTTTTTCTTTGCCGACCGCAAAAAGACCGAAAGGATAATTATCTCTCAGGTCCTGCTTTTCGGTTAAAGGCAGCTTGGAAATATCGTCAATCGACTTTATATCTTCGGGCGACAGTCCCATTTCGTCAAATTTCTTCTTATAAAACGCAACATTGTCATAACACGCTTTAACAGCTCTTTTAAGCCGCCTGCTTTGGATTTCTCTTAACTCTTCTTTTGACGCCGTTTCAACCTCGGCTTGATAGTAACGGTCAATTTTTTCAGCCATAATGTACTCCTTGTTCTTATATAGTATAAACTAAATCGTTTTTAAGCTTAAACAAGTGTGAGGTGTCATTTGAAAAGGACAGCTTCGCGCTCTTGTCTTTATAAAATTTTATTTTAGAGATTCCCGTATTAAAACAACTGAATCTTAAAGTGTCCCTAACCTCGATTTTTAGAGCGGCGCTAATGAAATATCTGAAAAATGTTCCGTGTGAAAACAAAGCAACCGTTTCGCCGTTATTGTATGTTTTTGTAAGAAAATCAATTATTCGCTTTGCTCTTAGCTCTCGCATTTGAAAAGTTTCTTCACCTAAAGTAAGCATGCCTCCAGTGGGCGTGGGCTCCGATATACAAGGGACGCAAAGAGGGTATTTTTGTCTTAAAACCTTCTCCTCTAAGCCCGGATAATCTGCTTTTGTACCCGTTTCCATAAGGTCGGGAAGGAGTATAACGGGGATATCGCGCTGCCTTTTCGCGGTTTCAAAGGCAGTATCTACAGCCCTTTCAAGAGTGCTTGAATAAATAGCGTCAAGCTTTCCTGAAGACAGTCTTTCACCAAGGAGTACCGCTTGCGTTTTACCCAATTCGGTTAAGGGAGGATCACTTATTTCATATTTAAGGCAAGAAAAAGCATCAGGAGAGATATTTCCGCAAGATTCTCCGTGGCGAACATAAAACAAGGTTAAAACTACTTCATCGGACATATCAGTCAGATTGCATTAAAGCATGCACAATTCCTTTCCTTTAATGGGTGATTGTTTGCGATTTTTCTCCAAATACATTTTATATTAATATTAGTCTGATTTCAACAGTTTAATAGCTGTTTTGTAAAATTTTGTTAAACAGCTCAAGGGTAGCTTCTGTAGCACAAAAAGAATGCTGCCATAATATGTATGGGAGGTATTAATATGTACAGCGATGATGCTTATATAACAATGAAGGAGTTTAAAAGGGACTTTTATTATGACGATACCTTAATGATATCCTTTTCGTCTTCTTATCCTCAAGTACGATTACGCCATAAGAAAACGGAAAAACGGATAAATAATCGGTATCTTTTAAACGTGAAAAGCTTTCTGCGCTATTCCGAAAGCGTTCTATACCCCATGGCGGTAGAACAATATAAGGATGCTTTAAAAAACGACTTTCCCTTCCGCACCTTTTCTGCTGTTTTGAATTACACGGTTACATTTAACCATGATGGACTTTTAAGTCTTTACGGTGACAGATACGAATATACAGGCGGTGCGCACGGGATTACAAAAAGAGGATCCGACACATGGGAGCTTAAAAAAGGAGCTGTGTTGCCCTTATCGAACTTTTTCCCGCAGCGTCCTGACTATGAAGAATATATAATTGCTCAAATTATAAAGCAGGCAAATGCCGATATGCAGGAAAACCCCTACATATATTTTGAAAATTACCAAGAGCTTATTAAGAAAAACTTCAATAAGCAAAATTACTATTTGACTCAAAAGGGAATAGTAATTTACTATCAGCAATATGAAATAGCACCGTATGCAACGGGAATACCCGAATTCACCGTTAAGCCTTAAGGCTTGACATAGAAGCGCGCCGCCGTATAAGCCTCATAATGCTTGACAGTCACATTTATTAAGTGTATCATTTTTTAAGTGTAGTTAAGTTGTCAAGGAGGACTGTCATGGAGTCACTCAGGCGAGCTCGGGATTTTTATGAAGAAATGAAGCTTTATTGGAATGTGCCAAGACCCGGCGAATATGTGGCTTATAAAGAAATAATTATGCTGTCCGTCGCCTGGATGGCATTATATATGTCTAGTAACTGGTCAATAGGCTTCGGCGTCGGAAACCACTTTACGGGTATGACTCTTAAAATGAATAATACACAGCTGTTAGTTATGAGCTATATCTGTCAGGCAATCGGGTACGCGCTTACCCCGCTTAATGCATGGATTGTGGATAATTTGCGAAGCAAAAGAGGAAAATACAGAGTTTTTATAAGGCTTGCAATTCCGTCGACTATCCTTACCGTGGTTTCCTTGTGGCTTCCCTATGAACAGGTAAGGGACTTAAGTCAGCCGTTTACTCAGTATGTTATGATAGCCATGCTGTTTTTTATAGGGCAAATACAAGGGTATGTGCAGGGCTGGATGACTACAGGCGTTACAAACATGGTGCACGTTATTACACCAAACACTCAGGAACGCACAAAAATTATGTCAATAACAAGCATTATTTATTCAATGGGTTATACAATAAACAATCTTTATTATCCGATAATGGTTGACGTGCTAAGCGATAACGCAGATAAATATAATATGACGTATTTCAGGGGGACCTATACACCGGTTGCGCTGCTTGCCCCGATTGTGCTATTAGCATACTACGGCATGAAAGAGCGGCTTGTATTGCCAAAGAGCCGCATAACAAAAATGAGCTTTAAAAATGCAATGAGAGCGGTTGCGGGCAACAAGATATTCTGGATTAAATGCGCCGACGGATGGAATGATTTTCTTGAAGGCGCGAAGGGAAATGTTTGGGACTGGATGGTTTACAGGGCGCATATTATGAAAAGCACAACCTACGGCTTGCTTAACACTGTTTCATACAACGCTTCCTTTTGGGCCATGCTTCTTTCGCCTTGGTTTATTAAAAGGTTCGGAAAAAGGAATATAAAAATTGTAAAGAATATTATTCAGGTATTTCTCATAGCGTCTATATTCCTATTCTATAAAAACGGATTTTCTGCCGTAGGGTTGTTTATAGTCAACACTATAGATCGCTTTATCGACTGCGGAAACGTAATAGACAGTGCCATGGAATCCGATATGCGTGACAATCAGCAATACCTAATAGGCGAGCGTATTGACGGGGCGTTTGGGTTTATTCGCTCCTATGTCGGTAGCATAATAGGAGCAGGCACGGGTCTTTTTCTTCCATGGATATATAAAAGAAAGGGCTTTGACGGTCAGGATTACTCTGTTCTTGATGTATATGTTAATTACAATGAGAAGCTGCCTTTATCAAAGCAGACTAAAAACCCGAACTGTGTGCTTTTTTCTCTTATGGATACGCTTTTGACCGTTTCGGTAATCGGTGCGGCAATAGACGTTTTGCCTTGGTTTGCGTATGATATTTCGGAAACAGGACAAAAATCAATGATTAGGGTAGTACGTATACGAACATTGATAGAGGATTACAGTCTGAAAGCCTCAGAGGACTCAACATATATTGAAGGCTGTGAGGCAATCATAAACGCACGTAAATTCTATGGATTAAAAAAACAGGAAAAGCCCGACAAAGTCGTTTTAAAAAGAGCAAAGGCAATGCCAACGGGCACGATAGAGGAAAAGCAATTACGACACCTTGCCATTAAAGCGGCAAGGCAGCGGGAACAGGAGGTTCGTCAGTTTAACGAGAATATAGAAGTAGCCGAATTTGTTATGCACGAATTAACTCGTTTCGAGAATGAGTTCGGGCAAAAGCAATTACAGCTGTGTAATTTGATAGCAGCTGCAGGTGTGCAGAATTTTTTCGAATGCAGCGAGCAGGCGCTTAAGCTTGCCTTAGAGCTGCCTGTTACAAATGTAAAAGAAGAACGCACATGGCGCAAGCAGGAAATACGCAACGCAAGGGCACTGATAAAATCAAAAAAAATTGCTTCTTGTCGGTATGTGGAGGGTGTAGTCGAGTATGACCCTCAAACCTACGAGGATGCATATAATATGCCTGACGAAACACGACAACAGGCAAAAACAAGACGTATTGCAATGAAAAAAGCAAACAGAGAAAAAAATTTGTACGCAACTGTTGCTTCTCCGTATCTCTCGGCATTGCGGACGCTTGAGCTTGCAAGAGGGTATGCTGACCTTGAGGGAATAATTTCGGATTATGACGAGATTATTCGAAAAAGAGACGAACGCCATGATAAGGAGCGTATAGAATTTGAGCGCATTGCCCAGGAGCGCGAAATTGACAGGCAACGCAAAACCTCTCAGCGGAAAATGAAAAGAAGGTAAGACATTTTAAGACAAAAAAGACCGAGGAGCATTTCCCGGTCTTTATCATATTGTCTTATGTCAGAACCCTGTTTATAAAAGGATTTTCAAGCTTTAACTCGGAAAGCTCTTTACACATGGCATAGCGGCTTTTTCCTGCCGCAAGTTCTTCAGGGGGAAAGCAAAGCGGCTGATAAAATTCAAGGCTTTCAAAAGAAAAGCTTTTAAGAAAAGCCGAATACAGAAAAGGAACAATTTCGGCAATTGCGTTAGTTTCATAAATTATTAACTCCTTATCCCTGTGCCCTAAAAGTATATATCCGTCATCCTTACCCTTTAAGTCAAAAACAAAAGCTTGACCGCCGTCCCTTGTGAGCTCCTTTATAAAAAAGTCGTTTTGTTGTTTTGACAGCACTACACATTCGGGTCCGAAAAAAATGCTGTTGATATAAGCGTTCCAGATTTTTTCGAAACCGGCCCTTTTCAATAAAAGCTCTTTTTCACCGGACGCCGTTCTTATTTCGGGAAGATACTTTTTAACTGTCGTACGATAAAAGCACTCCTTGAAGCCGAACCTTCGGTAATAATCAAACAGCGAAGCTTCTGACGGGATTAGGACACACAGCTTATAGTCTCTTTTGGCACAGCTTTCAAAGGCTCTTTCGATAAGGCGAGACATTATACCTTGTCCTCTATATTCAGGCTGTGTAGCAAGGGCATAGAAATATGCTATTTTTATTTTATCTGATTTAAGAGGCATCTCATACTCAATAATATAAAGGGCCGACACAACAGCGTTATTCTCAATGTAAACAAGTGTGTTTTCATCCTGATAAATATCATCAAAAAAGGAGTTAATATAAGCAGTGCTGTCCCCGAAGGTGCTTTGCCACAGCTTTTTAAGCTGCTGTGTATATTCATATTTTCCGCAAGAAATCATTGTGTTTCCTTTCGCGTTTTATTTTCTTTTCAATACGCCCTTTTCAACCATGAACGCCGGATAATATGACTGCTTTGCCTTTCTGAGCCCCTCTATACCCAAATCCTCCTCACGGTTGACGTATTTATAGCCTGAAAGCTCGTGAATTACAAACTGTTGATTAATCATCGGGTATGCTCCCGACACGTCTGAAAACGCTTTTTCAAAATGTATGACGAACATATCATCAGAGCATTTTTCTCCCAGTGTCATTGCTACAATATTTCCGTTTACTCTAATAACACCGCCCAGAAGGCTTAGCTCGGACGCGTGCCTCAATCCTTTTGTTACCACTAATATCTCCTGCGATTTCTGCTTCTCATCAAGGCAGTTATTGCGGGCGCACCATTCCTGTACCATTTTGATGCATTCTTCAGTATTCTCGTTTGAGATTTTTTCGTATGACCAGCCTTCATACAGCTTCAGGAATTTGTTTATATGATTTTTCTTTTTGTGGTATTTTTTTCCGGGAAGTTCCTTAAGCTCCTGTGTGTTATAGACATAATCTGAATTGTTTCTTATATATGAAATCTCATATTCGCCGGGGAAAATTTTTTCAACTTTTTTAAACATATGGGGCTCGACAATATTCATCACAAACTCTTTACCGCTTTTATCGCAGTATGAAATAAGCTTTTCAAACGCATTTTTCAGGTCTCCCTGTCCCATAGGGAAAGCAAAATAATTCTTGTTTTCATACGAAAATTCAATAAAAAGCATATCATTTTCTACCATATAATGAGTGTTAAAAATATCGGCCCATAGAATTATGTTACCTAAACAATAGTCGCACGAATAATGCTTACCAAAAGCTAAACAATTCGCGAGAATATCTCTGTCTTCTATCGTGATTTTCTTAAATTCCTTCATGACTTCTCCTCATAATTTACAATTGAATATATTATAGCCACGCAAAGGAAAATGTCAAATAAAATCATAAAGGGAAGATTGACTTTTCTGAGTTTTGTGATATTATTAACACAGGGCGACATATGTCGCCTTAAATAGCGGATATTTTTATTGTATTGTTTTTAAGCAAATAGCGCGAAAGGGATGCAAATGATGAATAAAAAAATACGCACCGAAAGTGATTCGGTGGGTACGCTCGAGGTCCCGTCTGAAGCATATTACGGCGTGCAGTCGCTAAGAGGACATGAAAATTTCAAAATTACCGGCAGAGCAAT
>CAZPPO010000036.1:0-7050 GCA_964588475.1 uncultured Eubacteriales bacterium | reverse complement strand
ATAAGGATTTAATCTTAAATATCGCAAGAATTAAGAAGGCGGCAGCCTTAGTTAACGCCCGCTATGGTTTTCTTGATAAAAAAATCAGCGAAGCCATAATTGCAGCGTGTGACGAAATAATAAGCGGTAAATTTAGAGATGAGTTTATTGTCGACGCCATTCAGGGAGGGGCGGGCACTTCTGCCAATATGAATGCCAACGAGGTTATTGCCAACCGCGCTCAGGAGATTTTAGGCGGGCAAAAGGGCGAGTACAGGCTATGTCATCCGAACGATCATGTCAATATGGCTCAATCCACAAATGATGTTATTCCGACAGCGGCTCATTTAACCGTTCTTGACCTTATGAAACCGCTTTTTTGCGCTTTAGAAGAGCTTGAACAAGCCCTTATTGAAAAATCCAAGGAGTTTGACCGAATATTAAAAATGGGGCGCACCCAGCTGCAGGATGCTGTGCCAATGCGTTTGGGGCAAAGCTTTAAGGCATTTGCCTCAGCAATTTCGCGCGATGTAAAACGCTTAACGGATATTAAGTCACAAATGCTGACCATAAATTTGGGTGCTACCGCAATCGGAACAGCACTCAATGTAGAACCCGAATATTTTTACAATATAACAAAGCAGCTTAGCCTCATATCAGGCTATGAGCTTGTTCAGGCAACAGACCTGTTTGATGCAACGCAAAATGTGGACTGCTTTGTTGCCGTATCGGGTATTTTGAAGGCATGTGCCGTTAATTTATCGAAAATGAGCAACGATTTGCGCCTTCTTTCAAGCGGACCGCGCACGGGTATCGGCGAAATCACACTGCCCCCCAAGCAAAATGGCTCGTCAATAATGCCCGGAAAAATAAATCCTGTTATACCTGAGGTTGTTTCACAGGTAGCGTTTTTGGTAATGGGCCACGATGTCACGATTGCTATGGCAGCCGAGGCGGGACAGATGGAACTCAATGCCTTTGAGCCTGTAATTTGTTACGCCTTGTTTGAGTCTATAACTACTCTTACGGGAGCTGTAAATACACTTACGGAAAATTGTATTCGAGGAATTGTAGCAAACGCCGAACGCTGCTCACAGCTTGTTGAAGCGAGCGTAGGAGTTGTGACGGCTTTATGTCCGTATATCGGTTACAAAAAGTCCGCCTCGATAGCCAGGGAGGCTCTTGATACAGGAGTTAAGGTGCGAGATATCGTCAGACGCGAAAAGCTTATGGATGATGATATTCTTGACAAGGCTCTTAACCCTTATGCAATGACTGAGCCGCGAACCTTATCGGAAAGCGGCAAAAACGATTAAATTATAATACAGTATGCGCCGAAGACAGTAACGCATACTGTATTTTTTAGGGTAAAGTGATTTTTAATCATTATTTTGCTCTTCAATAATTTTGAGCAGTACAATCGGTCTTTTGGTTGTTATGTTATTTGGCTCTATTGCAAGCATTTTATACATGTCAATGCGCTTGTTGACGGTCCAGACAGAAAGCTTCAGACCGTTTTCTTGCATTATCTTGCTAAGCTGTGCGCTTGCCTGTTTATAGCTGAGGTTAACCCCTACAGCCGCGCATCCTTTAATATCATCTGCGAGTTTAAGCACAGCCTCCTGTGTTTCCAACGTATCACCGGACGAAATATTAAGATAATACGGGATTTTCGGACACTCTCTTTTCACCTGCGCCGTATATTCAAGCGTTACTCCCGTGAAAAACACACGCCCGAGCATATCCGCCTCTTCGACAAGGGTCTGGATTTTTGGAAGGTTAGAAAAGGACTTCAAGTCAAGATTTATATTGATTTGTTCCTTTGCCGCAACAAGAGAGAGAGCACGGCTCAAGAGCGTACCCTGATTTTTTGAGGGTTCACTGTCATGGGTAAGCACGGGTGTGCCGTCCGGTCGAAAGCTAACATCGAACTCTATCGTGTCAACATCAGTAAGAATTATGCGCCTTATCGAGCCTAAAGAATTGCTTCGTGTCATCATTGCCCCGGCATGCGCGGTTACGGTAAAACCGTCAGGAAGACAAAGATCATCCTTTTTTATTAAGGCTATCTCCCTGTTAATCGGTAAAAAGAAGAAAATCTGACTGATTGTAAAGGAAAAACTCACTAAAAGCTTGCAAAGCCATAAAAAAAATCGGGGCATAAAGCTTCCTCCTGATGTCAGGCTTCTTAAAGTATAACGTTTTTTAATTATAATATCAATAGAAAAAGTTCTTGCGCTTTTAAAATATAAAGGTAAAATCATACTGAGAATAAAAGTTATGACAACTCGAAGGGAGGCTTTTACATGTCATATGATTTGTTGTTTTCTCCTCACAAAATCGGAAATGTTTTAATTAAAAACCGCATTGTTATGGCGCCTATGGTAATGGGGACGGGGCAGCCCGACGGGACTCCCAGCGAGCAGATGATGAGCTATTATGAGCAGCGTGCAAAAGGCGCAGTAGGACTGATTATTACCGAGGCAACAAGAGTTGATGACGTAACGGGTGTTCTTCATCCTTTGCAGCTTGCTATGTCAAGGCGCGAGCATATAGCTCCTTTTTCCGAAATGGTTGAGCGTATTCACAGACACGGGGCGAAGGTATTCTGCCAGCTTCACCACCCCGGTCGTCAGAGTTATTCAATACTAATTGGAACAATAAGCCTCAGTCAGCCTATAGGACGAGTTTGGAAGGGTTACTGGAAATTATTTTTCAAAATAGCAAAGCTTAACGACTTTCTTGAAAAAACAAGATTATTGCCTTCGGTTGTAGCCCCGTCATCGGTACCTTGCCGCCATCAAAAGCAAAAAACAAGGGCGTTAAGTGAAAGGGAAATCAAGAGAATTGTTACAAAATTCGGAGACGCTGCCCTTCGTGTTAAACAGAGCGGGGCAGACGGTGTTGAACTTCACGCGGCGCACGGTTATCTTATTGAGCAGTTTTTAAGCTCCTATACGAACAGGCGAAAGGACGGCTACGGAGGCTCCTTTGAAAATCGTATGCGTTTTATATCAGAGATAATACAGGATATCAGAAGCAAATGTACCGAGGATTTTCCGATTATTGTCAGGCTGTCCGTTGACGAGTTTTACAGCGTTCGCGGCGAAAAGGGTCAAGGTATTGAACTTGCAGAGGGTATAGAAATCGCAAAGGCATTGGAAAGGCTCGGTGTCGATGCGATTGATGTCAGCAGCGGAACATATGAAACAAAAAATCAGTGGCTTGAACCAATTACCTTTCAGGCGGGCTGGAGAGATTATCTGGCAAAAGCTGTGAAGGAGGCTGTAAAAGTACCTGTGCTGGCGGCAAACCTTACAAGAACCCCTGCCGAAGCGGAAAAAAAATTGCAGGAGGGAATACAGGACTTTATCAGTCTCGGAAGACCGCTCCTTGCGGACCCTGAATGGGCAGCCAAGGCAAAGAGGGGCGAAGAGAAGGCAATTAGTCGTTGTATCAGCTGCCTTTGGTGTTTTGAAAGCATGTTAAAGGGAGGCTTTAACGGCACGAGCGGTTTATGCGCCGTAAATCCCCGTTCCTGCCGCGAATATGTTATCCCCGAAACGTTTCCGAAGGAAAAGGAAGAAAAAACCGTTGTAATAATCGGCGCCGGTCCTGCGGGACTGTCCGCGGCAGAGTTACTTGCGAGACGCGGCCTTAGAACGATTGTTTTTGAAAAGGAAAATACGCCCGGAGGGCAGCTTGTATTAGGCAAAGCGCCTCCTAACAAGGAGCGACTTGCCTGGTGCTATGAGGATTTGGCATACAGGGCCCAAAAAGCAGGAGCAGAAATTCACTATAACACAACGGCAACACCCAAAGGTATAAAAAGCCTTAATCCGTATGCGGTCATTTTGGCATCGGGAGCGGGTCCGATTATACCCAAAAGCATAGAAGGCGCTTGCTTGGACAATGTTTTCGTCGTTGACGAAATATTGAAGGGCACTGTTAAGCTTAATAATAAACGCATTGCCGTTATCGGTTCGGGGATGACCGGACTTGAAACCGCACAGCTTCTGTGTCAACAGGGTAATGAGGTGACCGTTGTTGAAATGGCGCAAACAATCGCACCGGGCATTTATCACCAGCATACGGATGATATAATCCCAAAGCTTGAGGGCTTTGGTACAAAGTTTTTATCGGGCTGCTGCCTGATGAAAATTGAAAAGGACTCCATAACGCTCAAACAAAAGGATGATACAACTAAAACAATGCCCATCGATTATGTTGTTCTTTCTTTAGGTGTAAAAAGCAGAAACGAAATGGAAGAGGAGCTTAAAGAAACCTTTGAACGCTCGTTTACAATAGGTGATGCAAAAAAAATTGGTAGAATTGCGGGAGCGGTTCACAGCGGGTATAAAGCGGCGTTTGAAATTTGACGGTAACAATAAAACTCCCCGTAGCCATATGGCGCGGGGAGTTTTAGAAAACAAAGCTAAGAGTCTTGAGATTGAAGGATTACAAGTGTCAGACCGGCACTTCAAAGCTTTGAAGACTCACGGCAACTCTGAGCAACAAACGCACATCATCAATTTTTATATCTTGGTCTGAGTCAATGACATTTGCGGCAAATTCAAAAGGCGCATCGTTAAAGCTCTCAAGCCCCACTGCAACGCGCAACGTCTTTCGGACATCGTTTATCTTAACCCTTCCGTCACCGTCCGTGTCTCCGAGGATTACCAAGGTCAAAGAATCATGAATTTCGTCTTCTACTATGAGATTTACCGTACACCCGGTGCCTGCCGAGTCATCCTGGACAAGCTGTACGTCGTTTTTCACTAAAACAACATCCGTGGATGAAAACTGGGAGATAATGTCTGATACTGTGAGGTTATCCTCACGAGAGACAAGCAATCCGTTAGTACGGTCAATATAAAGGCAGGAACCCGGAACGAGCCTGAAAACCTTTTGGAAAACAGCAGATATTTTATGGGTCGTTTGTAAATTCGAAAAATCAATTCTATTTATTACACCCTTACTATCATTGTCTACAAAAACTTCCTTTAAGGCGTATCCGTAGCTGGGCGATATGGTGGATGTCACAAAGCTGCCCGGAGAATAAATTTTGTTTTTTTGAGGCGAAATTGTTCCTCCGGAAGACTGTATTGCAATTACACTACCGCCAAGTCCGAGAGTCGGAAAGTCATAAGCCGAATCTAATCCTATTTTCCATATGGTATCAAAATCCCATCCTTCAAAATTCTCTCCATCCGACATTTGCACGCAAGTCATTTCGCCCGTGTAGCCCGGAAGGTTAACATCGGACAGATAATAGCTGTAGTTGCAGCTTCCTCCCAAGCTTACCCCCGATATAGGGCTGTCATAATCACCTCTTATTTTTCCGGTGACATAACAAAATGAAATTGTTCCGAGGTTATTTCCCGTAATTCCGCCTATAAAAGAATAGCCCGTCACATTGCCTGTCGTATAGCAATTTGTTATTGTAGAAGCGAGCTCGTTTCTTCCAACAAGTCCCCCGAGATAAAGGGAAGAACCGGACGTGTCCTCGACGTCACTCGAGGAATAGCAGGAAGATATAGTACCTATTTTATTATTTCCGGCTAAGCCTCCGCAATACCAGCGGCCTTTTACATTACCGGCAGAATATGAGCGTGAAATATTACATTGATTGTTGCCGACGAGGCCGCCCGCATAGGAAGTGTCACCGGTGCCGGTAACATTACATACTGCAGAGCTGTCAGTAATATTCCCAAAGGAAGAGCGGCCTACAAGTCCCCCGATTTCAGAGGAGCCTTCCACAACACCTGTTGCATAACATTTAGTAATTGTTCCTCCCTTATGGTATCCGACAAGGGCACCTACCTTGTTCACACCCGAAACATAAGCTTCGCTTATTATTATGTTCTTAAGCTGTGCTCCGGTGTCTATTGTTCCGAAAAGGCCTGTGCAATCGGTTTCGGAAGAACAAGAAAGACCCGATATCTCATTGCTGCCGCCGCTGTAAACCCCGCAAAACTCCTTTATAGGCGTCCAGCTTCCGCTAAGCTCAATAGATCTGGTCTGCGCAAAATATATGCCCGCGCATTTTTCTCCCGTGGCAGATAATTGACTTAGTGCCTCCAAATCCTCCTTAGTTAAAATAAGATAGGGGGATTGCTCACTTCCCGAGCCTCCGGAAAAAGGCGGGAAGCCGTTAGCGGCATTTGCTGTTGCTAAAGAGGGTAACAGGACATACACAACCATAAAGCAAGCCATAAACAAAGACAGAATGTTTTTTTGTCGCATTTTAAATCTCCTTTACTTTATAATTAACTACAAAAGCATACAACAATTTCCTTTGCATTTCAAGATATATGTATAATTAATTTTTATGCGCTTGTAATAGAGGAACAAGCTTAATTGTTGACATAGAATAAAAGTTATGATATATTTTATTAATTAAGTATCAATTAAATAAACGGCTTTACGATGCAAAAATATAAGCGGGAATTCGTTATTGCAAGTAAAATAAACAATGCAAATATTACTACATAACTAATGCGAGAAGGATGTAATTTGTGACAAATATACTTATTGCCGGAGCAAACAGTTATTTGGGAATGTCATTTGAGAAGTATATGAATAAATTCGGCGACGCATACCAGATTGAAACTGTAGATATGCTTAACGATTCTTGGAGAAAAAAAGACTTTTCGTTATTTGACGTTGTTTATTTGGTTGCCGGTATTTCCCATATAAAAGAAACGCCCGAGAATGCCTGGCTATATTACAAGGTTAACAGGGATTTAGCCGTTGAAGTTGCCCAAAAGGCAAAGGCTGAAGGAGTAAGGCAGATAATATTTCTCAGTTCCATGAGTGTTTACGGCAAGTCTGAGGGTGAAATTACCGAGCAAACCGTTCCTATTCCGGTCTCAAACTACGGCAAGTCAAAGCACGAGGCTGAAGAGATGCTGTTTAAGATGAGTGACAATAATTTCTTTACAGCTGTATTAAGATTGCCCGTCGTATACGGGAATGGTTGCAAGGGTAGTTATAAAACACTATCGAAGTGGGCAAAAAGAACACCCGTATTTCCAAAAATACACAATACAAGAAGTATGCTTTTTATTG
>CAZPPO010000035.1:14743-14957 GCA_964588475.1 uncultured Eubacteriales bacterium | reverse complement strand
ATTCCGTCCCTCTGTTACCTAAACCGATGATTGATACGGTTTTCATTAGAAACAACCCCTTAATTAAATTGTCATTGATTTTTTATTTGTTTTAATATAAGATAAAATATAAGAATAAGGAGGGTTAAGTATGTCTGATAAAAAAACTGTTGGCGCAAAGCCAAAGAATACACTGACAAAATCGACACAGAGTTCAAGGCCAAAGAAGCCGAAA
>CAZPPO010000035.1:8418-14733 GCA_964588475.1 uncultured Eubacteriales bacterium | reverse complement strand
ATACTACAGGCGGCATCGGCAGAGATATGTCATACACGTTATATAGTATGTTTTTGCTGTCATTTATCCTTTATACAAAGCAGCTTACTAATGCCCAGTTTGCGGCAATAAGCACTATTATGGTATTTTGTCGCATATGGGATGCGGTAAATGACCCCGTTATGGGCGGTATAATTGAGAATACAAAATCCAAATGGGGCAAATTCAAGCCCTGGATTCTTTTAGGTGTACTTTCAAACGCCGTAATACTAATCATTCTTTTTTCTGCTCGGCTTACCGGCTGGAGTTTTGTAGTGTTTTTCGCGATTATGTATCTGCTTTGGGATATAACCTTTACAATGAACGATATAGGCTATTGGTCAATGCTGCCATCGCTCACAAGCGATATGAAGGAGCGAAACAAGCTAACATCAATGGCAAATCTTTTTGCCGGAATGGGCTCTATTATTACAGTTGCTCTTGTTCCGATTTTAACGGCAGGCGAGAAAACCATTGGCGGCAACGCTCCGACTGCTTATATGGTGGTAACTATTGTAATAGCTTGTGTTTTCGTCGGATGCCAGGTAATGACGGTTATAGGCGTACAAGAGCGTGAAAAAGACGTCACTGTAGATGAATCAATGGGAATTCGAAAAATGGTTAAGGTTATATTAAACAACGACCAGCTTCTTTGGGTTGCGCTTGTTATGCTTCTTTATAACCTTGGCAGCGGTATTATTACAGGTATAGGTACTAACTATATCTATTTCGCTTACGGCTATAACGGGTGGTTCGTCACCCTTTTTGCGGTAATATTCGGTGCGGCAACAGGCTTTGTTATGCTTTTATTCCCTACAATCAGCGCCAAGCTTACCCGTCGTACAATGATAACCATAGCCACAAGTTTAATTGTGGGCGGATATGTAGGAATGTTCCTCATAGCGTTTATCACATCAAGCTTTTATGTTCTTTGCGCCGCCGGGCTTTTTGTAGGAATCGGTCAGGGCATACTCTATATGGTAATAACAATCAACATAGCCAATACGGTTGAATACAACGAATGGAAGACCGGAAGACGAAACGAAGGGTTGATTTTCTCCATTCGCCCGTTTATGGCTAAGCTCGGAAGTGCGCTGCAGCAGCTTGTTGTTATGGTGGTTTATCTTACGCTAAACGTCACGGATACAACAAATGCGATTTCCGCCGCGGAGAATGCTGCCAAAATGGATTCAGGCTTTACGGAAGCGATGAAGCTGGCTCAGATAAAGGAAGCTATTTCACTCGTGCCCTCTGATACTACTGTGTATATGCGCGCCGCGATGACCTTTATACCGGCTGTGCTTCTTATTTGCGCGTTTATAGTCCTTAGGAAAAAATGCACTATAGACGAGGTAAAATATGCGCAAATGCTTGAGGATATTGAAAGAAGAAAACAGGAAATCCAGTATTAAAGCAGGCTTTCAAACCATAATTCCCTTTTCGGGATTGGAGTGGGCAAGATTAGCTCACTCTTAAAATCCTTTGTTTTTACAATTTTTTGAAGATTTTCCTCACACGCCTCATACTGAGCGGTGAGGATATTTTCTTTTGTACAAACAAAAGAGCTTCCGACGCTGCCCTGGCACTCAGCAGACTTTTTTGCGGCCGAGAGTACAGCGCAGGCTGTAAGAAGGGTGTCGAGAGTTTTAAGATAGGGCAGTAACGGATCGTTTCCTAATGAAACCTTATTGTAATAATCACGAGCATATATGAGAAGCTCTTCCAAAAAACCTTGAATTTCAGTTGTGTCGCGTACCAAGCTTGCATACCGCGACATTTTTTTCTGTATTTTGTTAAGAAGCTCACCGTGATATACGCCGTTGTTAAGCCTTGCGTTTTGAAGGCACAGGGACAGCCGTGAGACGACTTTTTCATCAGCAAGGGGTGGTTTTGCCTCCTTGCGTGCGCATATACATTGTGCAACTCTCAAGGCTCCCACCTGAGTGGAATTGAGTGCGCTGCCTCCCGGACGGTACGCGCCGAAGACTCCCGCGCATTCTCCTATTGCAAAAAGCCCGTAAATATCTGTTTCATAATTTTTGTCAATTACCGCGCCCCCGTTTTGATGCTGAGCGCATACGCCGATTTTCAGATAATCCTTTTCAAGATCGATATTATGGGAGAGGTAAAGTCCGTATGCCTTTTCATTAATTGCACGAAGGCGTTCAACGGGTGTGCTCAAAAGCGCATTGCAGTTATCTAAATAAGAAAAGCATTCGGGGGAGAGAACGTCAAAACCATTTTCAAGATATGACGGATTATGTGTAAAATCAAGAAAAACAGAATTTTTCAAAACAGCTGTTTCATAATAAACAGCTATATCTAAATACGAAGAGCCTTTTAGCTTTTTTACATCAAACGGCCATTGATATCCCTTGAGAAAAGCTCTGTTCAGAGCGTCCTTGGGGTCATCAAAGTATTTACTGAGAAGGTCCTTTTCGTGTCCGCTGTTTGAACGAATTACATATTTTGGGAGTGCTTGCTGATAGGAGCCTGATAAATTCCACCTGAAATCTGTCGACGCTATTCCGTACTGCCAGCTGTTCATGTTACAAAGAGCTGCGCCCGCATCACAAAAAAGCCCCATGCCGCCCCACTGGGATTTCGGAAAAACGCTGTTTTCATAAAGCGAGGCTTCACCGCCCGTAGCAATAATTATGTTTTCCGCATCTATTTTTACAAGCTCGTTATTTCGTGTATCAATAAAAACAACACCGCAAACAGCATTATCCTCAACAATGATTTTTACAGCTCTCAAATAATCAAATATTTCAATATCGTGAAGCTTTACGTGATGAAGCAATGTCTCAGCCATATATTTTGAGGTCAGCGGACCGCATGACACAGCCCTCTTACGCATATCATGGTCAGTCTGATAGCCTATATATTCACCGAACTCGTTCGTAGGGAACTTTATACCCAGCTCGTTAAGATACATAAAAGCGCGAGCACTGCCGGCCGCCTCCACAAGAGCTGTTTCTCCGTTCATTCCGCCGCCTGCGTATAAATCACAGGCAAGCTGCACAACGCTGTCCTTTTCATCGCCGCCCAGAGATAATTTATAATAGGTCTGTTTGTCACTTCCCGCATTAAGGGAGGTGCCTGCTTTCAGGTCCTCAGTTATCAAGGCTATGTTTCTTACCTTCAGCTCATTAAGCCTTAAAGCACATGCTAAGCCCGCGCAGCCGCTTCCTACTACTATTGCCTTATACAAAAAATCACTTCTTTACAGCCAACTGATTTATTTATAATCTTCTGATTGAAAATCCGCCATCACAGTTAATTATCTGACCTACGGCAAAATCGAGCTTGCCCGAAACAAGTACGCTGACGCAGTCTGCCACATCCTCGGGTTTGCCGATTCTTTTTATGGGCGTCAGACCGCCTGCTATAAGCTTTTCATATTTATCCCTGACAGACTCTATCATGTCCGTTAAAATGATTCCCGGTCTTATCTCAAAAACCGGGATAGAGTATTCTGCAAGTCTGTCGGCAAAAAGCTGAGTTACCATTGATATGCCTGCCTTGGATATACAGTACTCACCCCTGTTTGTAGAAGAGGTGTAAGCGGATATTGATGAGATATTTATAATTCTCGGGTTGTAATCAGCTAAGCTTTGCTTTAGCGCAATCATTTTTCCTGCCGCTATTTGGCACATGAAAAAAGTGCCCCTTAGATTTGTTGTTACTACCAAATCAAAGCTTTCCGGTGAAGCACACAGCAGGTCTGCCCGCTCTAAAGGCGCAATTCCGGCATTGTTAACCAAAACATCAAGTCTTCCGTACCTTTCAAATATCGATTCTATCGTGCTTTTTATTGAATTTGTGTTTGAATTGTCGCACATGGCATAAGTTAAATCCGTATTATCAAGTGCGGCATTTTTATTTCTGCCCGTTACAATAACCTTATAGTCCTCTTTAAGCAGTCTTTCAGCGACGGCTCTGCCTATTCCTTTTCTGCCGCCCGTAACTAAAGCGAGCTTTTTCATTTTATCACCTTTTCCCTGAATATAGGCATATATACCTCTCCGTCCCTTACAGGACAGCCCGCAACTGCACCCGCACGCATAAGAAGCGAGCATTTACTGCAGGCTATACAGCATTTATCAGCATTCATCTGTCCGTTTTTGAGTATATCATTCGCCCAATTCGGGTAGGCGAAGGCCTCTCTTCCAAAGCCCGCCAGGTCACACACGCCGCTTTTCACGGCGCCTGCCGCAAGATAAGGAGAGCTTTCACGAAGATATGAGAAGCCTGACGCTATGAGAGTAAGCAAGGGCGCGCCCTTGCGAACCTGTTTAGTGAGGCTCATCATACGCTCGACTCCCACAAGAGGATTTTCGGGCGGGTTATAAGGACCTTTATCAAACGGGCGGTTTACATGGGGGTTTACATATGGATTACCCATTGTTATGTTCAACAGCTTAAGTCCGATTTCGTTATACAGAATTTTTATAAGCTTCTCCGGCTCCGAAGAATCGGGAGTGAGGGAGCCGTCATTTGATACTCCGAAGCCATAAGGGTAGGGAAACCCGTCGTAAATATTAAGTCTGCTCGTAATGATGAAGTCGGCACAGGTGCTTGCTCTGGCATTTTTAAGAGCATTAAGGTATAAGCGCGTTCTGTTTTCGAACTCTCCGCCATAGAGGCCGTTTCGGCTATATGCAGACAACAGCTCACAAAGTAAATACCGATGACAGCATTTTATATCCGCCCCGTCAAAGCCTGCTCTTTCGGCCATTGAGGCTGCAACGCCGAATTTGTCCTCAAGCGCCCTGAGATAGTCATCGCTGACTATCTTGCTTTTGTTAACAGGATTCTCCTTTTCAAAAAGAGGATTGTTATACGCTATTAGCTCAAAGCTTTTGCCATCAGGCTTTGAATACCTGCCCGAATGCGTAAGCTGACAAATCACCAGAGGCTCATAACCGTTTTCACGAAGTCCTGTTTCCTTTATCAGTGATACTATTTTCTTAAAGCTGTCAAGAGTTTTTTCGTTTATGTAAAGCTGACGGGGATTTGCACGCCCCTCATGCACAATTGCCGTTGCTTCAAACCATATCAAAGCGGCGCCGCCCATTGCAAACCTCTGATAGCGGCGATTAGTAAAGGTATCGGGCATACCGTCAAGGGTACCGTCGCAACCCTCCATAGGCTGAATTACAAGACGATTGGAGAGAGTTTTTTTGCCGATAACGCTTTTTTCTCTTAGAATGTCGATTTCCTCGGATAGAGGCAGGAAAACATCAAGCTGCGTAAGCGTTTTTTTTAAGGCGCCTAAATCCATTGTCAACGCCGTCCCGTACAGTTTATTTAGAAGATATATAAATAAATTATAACACATTTAAATTAAAATTACCAGCCGAAAAATAGTTCTTTTCGGCCGGCAGTAAAGTATTTTTAATCCAAGGTCACAAAGGTATAACCCTCTTTTAAGGCGAAATCAATTATTCTTCCTAAGGCAAAGGCGTTGTCTGAGGACACCGCGTGAAGCAGCAGGACACACCCGGGATGAAGTCGGGACGTTACAACGCTGAAAGCATAGTCTGCTCCCCTTTGCGCGGCTGTGTCCCAGTCGGCGTATGCGGTTGACCAAAAAACACTTGTATATCCCAATGAGGAGACAAGCTCCAGTGAGCTGTCGCTGCATACCCCTCGGGGAAACCTGAAATAGGGTGAAGAATAGCCGAAATGCAAACGGAGATAATTATCAACCTCTTGAATTTCCTCTGACATCTGCGGTCTGCTGATTGCAGAAAAATCAGGATGTGATGAAGAGTGATTTCCTACGGTATGTCCCTCTTTAATCATTCTTGCTGCTATTTTGGGATTTGATTTTAGATAGGGCAGTGTTACGAAAAACGCGGCAGGAATTTGCTTATCTCTTAGTGTGTCAAGTATTTTTTCTGTTAGGTTATTTTCATAGCCGCAGTCAAAAGTAAGGTATATTACCTTGTCACCGCTTGTGTCAAGTGTAAAAGCACCGTATTGACCGTAATACTTCTGATTTTCCACCGACGTTTTGTTTGGCTTTGCGTTTTTAGCCACACCATAAGAGTGGAGTCTTGCAGCCGTGCCGAGTCCTTTTGTGTTTTCCGGATCACATACAGTGAATTTTCTGGGTGGCAGTGGCTCTAAACCTGTATAAGTGGCGGAGGTTCCCGTATTTTCACCGTAAACAGAATTCTTATTCAAGGGAATAGCGCCCACGGTAATCGGTCTTACTGTAGGCGGCATGGAGCTTTCATCTGATTCGGACTGCGTTGACAAGGAGGTTTCCGGTAAAGAGGCGGTAGA
>CAZPPO010000035.1:0-8397 GCA_964588475.1 uncultured Eubacteriales bacterium | reverse complement strand
TATTATTGCTGTCTGTAACTCCTTCGGGATTTTTATTACATGCACTGAAAAATGCGGCAGAAAGACAAAGTATAACGGCAACGATCCTTTTCATATTCTACTTAGCACCGGGAATGCTGTCAAGAATATTTCCAACGGCGTTAATTGCCTTGTTGGCTGTTTTTTTTACCTTCTTTTTCATCGTCCTTTTCTTTCCCATTTTTGCTACTGCCGCGACTGTGCCTATAGCCATAGCGGCTCCTACACCGTAAACTATGGGCATTGCTTTTTTATTCATTAGAATCATTCCTTTCGTGTTTATATAATTACCCGAAAAAGTTAAACTATAACAAATACCCGAAAAAACTTGCAATCAAGTGAAGTTTTGCTATAATATCAAAGAATAATTCTTAGCAAGTATATTAAAAAATATTGATACAGTCAACCTGTTAAGGGGATATAATTATGGTTGCACAAAAAAGACTTGCCGCGATTAACGATATTTCGGGATTCGGCAAATGCTCTTTGACAGTCGCGCTTCCCGTAATATCGGCATGCGGTGTTGAAACGGTTTGTCTTCCTACGGCTGTTTTATCAACACATACGGGAGGTTTCAGCGAATACACATACCGTGATTTGACAGACGATATGCCGGCTGTTATGAATCATTGGAAATCACTTGGTTTATCCTTTGATGCAATATACAGTGGATTTTTAGGAAGTAAGGAACAAATTGAAATCGTTAAGAATTTTTTAGCGTTGTTCAGGATGGAAAATACACTTGTTATTATTGACCCGTCAATGGCCGACTTCGGGAAAATGTACTCGGTCTTTGATATGGATTTCGCAAAAAAGATGGCAGGGCTTTGCGCCTTGGCGGATATAATTATTCCGAATATTACAGAAGCGGCTTTTATGACGGGTGAGAATTATGAGGGCTCGGTTCAGACAAGGCAGTATATTGAACATCTGCTCGATAAGCTTCTTGCCATGGGGCCTCAAAGTGTTGTGCTGACCGGCGTGTCTTTTCAGCAGGACCTACTCGGAATCGCCTGTAAGAACAAAAAGAATAAAAAACCGCAGTATTATATGCAAAAGCATTTAGGCGGTGCTTATCACGGCACGGGAGATGTGTTTGCGAGTTCTTTTTGCGGCGCGCTTATGAACGGTTTTTCTGTTTTTGATGCTTCACGAATTGCAGTGGATTATGTGTGTAACTGCATTGAGCGCACAAAAAAAGTCGGAGAGGATATTCGATACGGCGTTGATTTTGAGAGGGGAATCCCGTTTTTGCTTAGGGAGCTTGGATTATGAGTGAGCTAAATATTGTACTTATTGAGCCGGAAATTCCGCAGAACACGGGGAATATCGCAAGAACGTGCGCCGCAAGCGGTGCTAAGCTACACCTTGTTGAGCCCATGGGATTTAAGATTGATGATAAAAAGCTGAAAAGAGCGGGGCTTGATTATTGGCATTTTCTCGACATAAACTACTATTCTTCAATTGAAGCTTTTTTTACCGAAAATAAAGGAGGCAACTTTTTTTATTTTACAACCAAGGCGAGAAAAGCATACTGCGAGTGTATATTTCCCGATAACACATATCTTATTTTCGGAAAAGAAACGAAGGGACTTCCCGAAACCCTGCTGAAAGAAAATCCGGAAAGCTGCCTGCGTATTCCAATGCTTAAGGATGCCAGAAGCCTGAATCTTTCCAACTGTGTTTCGATAGCGGTATACGAGGTGCTGCGGCAATGGGGATTTTCCGGACTTTTACGAGAAGGGGAGCTTCATGAGCTTAACTGGGAGGATTAGATCGTTTATACCTAAATATATTTTCACATATCTCCTTAAAAACCGGAGCGGCATCAGTAGAGCCTGATTCGCCGTTTTCTTTTATTACAGCGACGACATATTCGGGATTATTATATGGGAAAAAACCGATAAACCAGGAGTTAAGAATTTCCTTCGAGCCTATATACCTTCCGGTTTGTGCTGTAGCTGTTTTTCCTCCGCTGAGAAACAGCTCGCTTTTTGCAAGTTTACCGGTGCCCTCTTCAACCGTGGTAAGCAAAAAGCTCCTGATTATATCTGAGGTTTTCTTATTAATAACCTTTTTAGGCAAAGACTTTTCGGCAATTGATGCCATTTTGCCGTCTTCCCCTACTGAGCCCTTAAATAAAGTAGGTCTCAAATAAATTCCGTCACCGACACACGCGGCATAGCAAGCGGCAAGGTGAAGCGGCGTAGCATATAAGGAGCCTTGACCGAACGCTAAATTTGCTATTGCGGCATCGCTGTCAAGCTCTGCAATGTCGGGAAGCTTAGCTCTATCGGTATAATAGCCCTCCATCAGCTGGAACACGTCCGAGAAACCAAACGCCTGAGCATATTCAAGAAGAACGCTTTTTTTAATTTTTGATGCAAGATTAATAAAATATGTGTTGCAGGAAAGTGAAAAGGCTTCCTGCATATTAAGAACACCGTGTCCCCTACGGTTATGGCAGTAAATTTTTACGGAGCTTTTTGTACATGAACCCGTGCAACGATATTCAAAATTAACAGGTATGCCGCTTTCTATTGCAGCGGCTGTAACCACAAGCTTAAATACAGAGCCCACGCTGTAATTACTTATGGCCCTGTTTACAAAGGGAGCGTCTTTATTTTTGACAGCGGCGGCTAAATTATTTGGATCGAAGTCTGGGATAGAAGCGAGTGCAAGTATTTCTCCGCTTTTAATATCTAAAACTATTGCGGCTCCTTTAATGTATTTGGCATTTTTCAGCGCATCCTGAGCGTATTTCTGAATAGCTGATTCAAGAGTTAAGACTATTCCTGCTTTTGAGGCGTAGTTTGTGTTGCGCACTTGTGCGTCGACGCCCGGGAGTACTCGTCCGAGAGCGTCTGTCGAATACGCAAGAACAAGAGAACCCGAATGCTCCTTCAAGTACTCGTTATAGCTTTTTTCGGCCCCGTATACGCCTTCGCTATTGTCCGGAGAAAGGTAACCTAAAACATGAGGTGCCAGCTGATTTTTACAGTAACGGTTATAAATATCCAGTACCGCTATATCAGGGCATTGCGTCAGCGTATGGCAGCTGCTTGAGGTGAAAGTCACAAGAGAGCCTTCACTTAGCTTCTTGTAATACAGCTCAAATTCCTGTTCACTTAATTTCTCCTTTAGACAGCTGATGGCACCGGCAGTAGGCAGGACACATGCGAGCTTATAAGATTCACTTCCCGTTAACGCGATCATATTCCTGTCATAAATAATGCCTCTCGTTGTTCCCACATTAAGCGTTTTTTTACTGTTCTGCGATGAAACATCCGAAAAACCGCCACTAGAGACAATATATAGTCGGACGATAAGAGAGAAAATTGCAACGCAAAAAAGAGAAAAGGAAATAATGGTTCTTTTGTCCACAGATAACACCTCTTTAAGGAAGTATTGTCATTTTTAAAATAAAATAACCGAAAGTTTTGACAGTTTGTTTTATAAAAAAATAAAAGTCAAGCCGAGCTTGACTTTTTAGAGAATTTATTTATTTATGTATTTTCAGACTATTTAAGACTGTATTCTTTATATTTTTCTCTTGTAGCTATGCCGCCTCTTATGTGACGCTCTTCTTTATTAATGTCAAGAACCCGGCGGACCTGTAAGCAAAGCTGAGGATTAATACGCCTTAGCCTTGATGTCACATCCGCGTGAACGGTTGATTTGCTTATTCCGAATTCCTTTGCGGCAGCCCTTACAGTAGCGTTATTATTCACTATATATTTTCCCAGTTCTATTGCTCTGATGTCAACATAGTCTCTCAAAACAAACTCCTCCTTTGTAGCTATCACTAATTTGTATGCTTAAAACGACCGGGTTATGTTTGCATTAATTTTGTTTTTTGGTATTGTGTTTTAATGTATTAATAGATATAATAATATTCATACTGTAAATAGTCCTTTTCTTTGTTAAAAAAACGATTAAATTTAGTTTATACAGGAGCGAATTGATGCTTAAGAACCCTAAAGGTCTAAACTTTCAAAGTCAGAAAGCGGCTAAAAACAGAAACAGTGTGTTTTTAGCCGTTACACTTATATGCTTTGCTACAATTATCGGGACAATTTCTTTTCTCATTCTCCTTAGAAATTATGACTATGATTTGAAAAATATTATCGGGCAGACCGAGGGCTCATCCGAAGTAACGCAGGAATCTGAAACACAACAAATAACGCTTTCGGGTAAAGCACTTTTTCTTTTTGCCCATATATCTGATGATAAATCCCAAATAAGAAGTATTTATTATGTTAAGGCTGACCTTGATGAACGCATTATTTCCATTTTGCCGATTTCTCCGTTTATCAAGGTTTCTTCAGGCGGGTTGGAAACTAAACCTATTGACAGCTTCAGAACTCTCGGAATACAAGGATTAGGCGACACCGCTGAAAGCTATGTCGGTTTAAAGGCAGATAAATATATTCTGATAACGGATTCGGGACTGCTTAATGCGCTTAAATTTTTAGGTGATTTGGAGTATAAGCAGGAAGAAAAGCTTTCCTATAAAAGCAACGATTTGGTAATTGATATTCCACGGGGAGAACAGCTGCTCTCACCCGATACGGTTGTAAGATTGACTAAATATAATAGTATTGTGTATAAAGAAAATCCCTCTCTAAAGAACGCAAGGGTACTTTTATATGCCATTAACTCTTATTTAAGCAAGGAGCTTGCCGAGAATTCGGAAGCTTATTTCAGTAATCTTATTAACTATGTACAAAGTGATATCTCAGCTGTAGACTTTGCTGATTCAAAAAGTCTCCTTGAAGAATTGGCAAAAAGTATCGGCAGTATATCCGTTACCGTTACTGACACACTGACGCCGGAAAACGCTCCTTCTAATAATTAACGGAGGTAAGGTATGAAAAAACGGTTAGGGGCTCTTATAATAACGGCAGTAATAATTTTGTCTGCATATATTGCACTTAACAGAGGGCTTTTTGACTCCTTTTTTGATGTTATATTCTTAAACTCAAGTGAACTTACACAATACACTGTGCCAAAGAGCGGAAAGGGAACGGGATTTTTCAGACACAGCTATGAGGGACTTGATGAAGCAGGTAAGCAGGCATATGCGCTTATTCTGCAGTCAATTAAGGACCACCCTGAAAGGATACGCGTACCCAAGCTCAACAGCAAACAGCTTAACGATGTGTTTTCAGCCTTGTCCTATGATAATCCGGGGATGCTTTGCTTGGGTAGCGATTGCAGGCTGATAAGCAGAGGGGGTAAGCATTATTTTATTCCCACATACACCGAAGGTGCTGATGTCTGTAAGGCGCGCACCCTGCAGCTTGAAGAGAAGGTAGCAAAAATTAAGGAACAAGCTCTTAAATATAAGAGCGATTACGAAAAAGAGAAATTCGTGCACGATTATATCATTCGTAATTGTACTTACACCTATGATACTGAAAAGCCTAATGTCAATTCCTCTTACGGTGCGCTGATTCAAAAAGAGGCGGCTTGTGAAGGCTACTCACGCGCGTTTCAGCTTATTCTTTCAAAGCTTGATATTGATGTAAGGCTTGTCACGGGTAAGGCTGTAGATGAAATCGAGGGTACCGTAGGGCATATGTGGAACATAGTCGTTTTAGACGGGGCTAACTATTTTGTTGATTTGACATGGGACGACCCTGTATCAAGTGAAAGCATAATTGGTTATTCCTATTTTAACGTAACGGACAATATGCTCAAAGCCACCCACACACAGATACAGCCTCAAGTAGAATGTGTTGCTCTGAAATATAATTATTTTATCAGAGAAAATCGATTTTTTACCGATACGGACAGTTACTTTGAAAACAGGGTAAAAAGCTCGGTGGGGTACGCTTACTCCCGGGGCGAAAAATCAATAGAATTTCGATTTAACAGCAGGTCAACATATGAAGCTGCAAAGGATAAAATGATAAACGCAGATTTAATTCGAAACGCCTTTGAAATGTGCGGGCTTATTCAAAAAAACAGTGGTTTTACGCTTAATTATTCTGAAAATGTATCGGCTTTGACCTTCCGATTATATCTTGAAGCTTAAGGAGAAGGATATGGATAAAAAAAGAATTGAAAATGCAGTGCGTGAAATTCTTTACGCGATTGGTGAAGATCCCGACAGAGAGGGTCTTCTTGAAACTCCCCAAAGAGTAGCGCGAATGTATGAGGAAATATTCGACGGACTTACTGAAAATCCGAAGAAACACCTGAAGATATTTAATGCGTCGGGTAATGAGGAAATGGTTATCGTCAAGGATATACCTCTTTATTCGATGTGCGAGCATCATCTGTTACCATTTATAGGGACGGCGAATATAGCCTATATTTCCTCAGATGGCAAGGTTATAGGTCTTTCAAAGCTTGCGAGGATAGTGGGGACCTTCGCGAAACGTCCGCAGCTTCAGGAAAGGCTTACAACTCAGGTTGCGGATTTTCTGTATAAGGAGCTGGGCGCAAGGGGCGTGGCGGTGGTTATGAACGCAGAGCACCTTTGTATGACTATGCGCGGCATTAAAGCAGCGGGTTCGGTAACACAAACCTCCGCGCTTCGGGGACTGATGAGAAGCGATGCTAAAACAAGAGCAGAGGCAATGTCTTTGTTAACGGGTAATAACACATGAACACTTTTTCAGGTAATGGCTTTTCTTTTCCCTTAGGCGAGCGCACGTATATTATGGGTATTTTGAATTTTACTCCCAATTCCTTTTCGGATAGGGGAGAATACTTCACTGTGGAAGCTGCCTTGCAAAGAGCCAAAGAAATGGAGAGTCAACATGCGGATATAATAGATTTAGGAGCCTGCTCTACCGCTCCCGGGAAAGAGCAAATAAGTGAGCCAATTGAGCTTGAGAGAGTATCACAGCTGC
Source organism: uncultured Eubacteriales bacterium (assembly GCA_964588475.1). Classification (GTDB taxonomy): domain Bacteria; phylum Bacillota; class Clostridia; order Oscillospirales; family Acutalibacteraceae; genus DTU089. The sequence goes on along the minus strand of CAZPPO010000035.1, from coordinate 1,516 downwards.
TTTCAACCCTTCAAAAAGCTGTATCCGTTCCCATAAGCATTGATACTTACCGTGTACCCGTAGCAAGGTTTGCGCTTGAAAACGGAGCAAAAATTGTAAACGATGAGAGCGGACATTTTTCGCAGGAAATGGCACAAACAGTTCTTGAACATGATGCAGGCTGGATATTTATGCACACGGGCGGCAAGAGCTCCGACAAAGCTGCTCAATATAAAAACGGAGTGGTTTCAGCCGTGAAAGAGTCATTTAACGACTTCATTGAAAAAGCGGAGAGCTTCGGTATAAAGAGAAGCAATCTGTGTGTAGATATGGGCATAGGGTTCGGCAAGACTCTCGAGGACAATATCGAACTTATAAAATCCATAAACAGTCTAAAAATCCCTGATGTAGCTCTTTTAACGGGACTTTCACGCAAAAGAGTAATCGGTTATATGACAGGGGAAAACCAGGTCAAAAACAGGGACGCAGGAACGATTGCCGCCAACACCGTCGCTATAGCGGGGAAAACTGACATAATCAGAGTGCATGACGTAAAATCGTCGGCATCAGCCGCAAGAGTAGGCGACAGACTTCTAAGAACAACGCAATCGGATAAAATCATTGTTAAGGATTTGGAATTATATGCTTTTCACGGAGTAAACCCTGAGGAAAAAGAAAACGGACAGCGGTTTATACTCGACATAATCGCAAAAGTCAATCTTGAGCAGGCATGTCTTTCGGACGATATTGATTGTACTGTAAGTTATGCTAAAATAATCAAAACCGCACGCGCCGTGTTTTGCTGTCAAAAGGATGACCTTATAGAGCGCGCGGCAGAAAGAGTGGCAGACGCTTTGCTCAAGGAATATAATAGGATTGACTGTGTTACCGTAACCGTAAAAAAGCCGGATGCCCCAATAAAAGCAAGCTTCGGTTATGCTGCTGTTGAAATAGAAAGGAAAAGAATTAAATGAAGGTCGTTATCGGGTTAGGTTCTAATATTGGAGATAAAGATATAAATATAAAAGCTGCCGTAAATACTATAATGAACCTTCCTAAGGTCAAGGTTTTGAGGGTATCGTCGTTTTATGAAACAAGTCCTGTAGGATATAAAAAGCAGGACAATTTCGTTAATGCAATAGCGGAAATTGAATCATCGCTTTCGCCCAATGCTCTTTTAGGAGCGTGCCTTGGTATTGAGGCCGCTATGGGCAGAGAAAGAACGATTAAAAACGGGCCGAGAATAATTGATATTGATATTTTAATTTGTGAAGGCTTTAAGCAGGAAACAGAGGAATTGAGCGTACCTCACCCGAGAATAGCCGAAAGAGCCTTTATTATTGTGCCGCTAAAGGAGCTTTATCCGCAAGGCAACGCTTTGGGATATGACTTTTCAATGAGTAGCGTTGATAAAAACGATAAGGTTTTAAGATTATAAACAGCCTTTTTAGCGATACGCTCGGCGGCGTGTGAATTTCATCGAAAAAACGGAAAAAAAGTGTTGACAAGGGAGGAGGAATTTGATAAGATACGAGAG
>CAZPPO010000034.1:7102-14991 GCA_964588475.1 uncultured Eubacteriales bacterium | reverse complement strand
CGCGGACGAATGACAAGACGGATACAGACGGAGGGAATATATGATGTTTATTCACCGTCTACACAAAAAGAGGATGAAAATCTACGCTGTATGTGATATAAGACAGCAAGCGCTCGACGATATCGCTGCGAAATACTCAGTTCCAAAGGACAGGCAATTTCTCAGTACCGAGGAATTCTTCGCAAAAGGCGTTATCTCGGATGCGCTTATTATCACAACGCAGGACGCAAGCCATTATCAAATCACAAAGGACGCAATTAAAACAGGATACAAAATAATTTTACTTGAAAAGCCCGTTTCGGGAAATTACAATGAATGTCTTGAGCTTTATAAGCTTTCACGCGAAAAAGACGTAAAGCTTATAGTTTGTCATGTCCTTCGCTATTCAAACTACTTCGGCAAGGTTCAGCAGATAATCAGAAGCGGAGTGCTCGGAGATTTAGTAACTATCAACCATACGGAAAATGTAGGTTATTTTCACTTTGCGCACTCCTTTGTAAGAGGAAATTGGAAGAAAGAGGAAGCTTCAACTCCTTCAATCCTTGCAAAATGCTGCCATGACCTTGACTTAATCCAATGGTACGCAAACAGCAAGGCAAAAACGGTAAGCTCTGTGGGAGGTTTGTATTATTTTAACAAAGAACACGCTCCGGATAAAGCTGCGCCAAGGTGCCTTGATGATTGCAAGGTTAAGGATACTTGTCCCTATAATGCGGAAAACCTTTATATCAAGGACCCGTTTTGGAAGGCAAAATTCGTAAAATACATGCGTCGAACACTAACCGGAAAAACAAAAAGCAGTAAGTCCGATATTTATGAGGCTTTAAGAAACGGCGATTACGGTAAGTGCGTTTTCCTGAACGATAATAATGTATGCGACAGCCAGATTGTTCATATCGTATTCGAAAACGGTGTTAATGCTGTTTTGACAATGAACGCTTTTTCAAACAAGATGTTCAGGCAGCTGCACATAATAGGCACAAAGGGTGAGCTTATCGGCAACAAAACAAGTCTCAAATTAGCCGTTTTCGGAAAGCGCACAAAAAAGGTTCGGATAAAAGGTCTTAAGTTCGGCGGTCATATAGAGGGTGATATGAGACTTATTAAGAGCTTCGTTAAGCTCGTCAACGCAGAAGAGGTAAACGACAGCGACTTGACTACCATTGAGGCTACCTTACCCAGTCACGAGATTGCATACAGAGCGGAAAAGAGCAGAAAAGCAGATTTGGGCGAATTATACTAAGGCGAAACGGCAGCCGCAAAAAAACTGACCGGTGTAAAAAACACCGGTCTTAATTCGTCTTTATAAATTATAAACGTTCTTTTCCCTTTTTTGCCCTCGAGTCTTTTATAACATACGCAATGCCCACTACAAGCAAAATCGAAAACAATGAGGCAGCTACAATTAAAAAATACTGTGAAAGCTTTAGGTCCTTTTGGGCTTTTATAAGCTTTGAGGAGATATCCTCATAGCTCTGGTCAGCTCCTGCAGGCACATCATTAGATTGTGAAGGTGAAGGGTTAGCGTACCTCATAAAGGTCTTTTCCTTTGTATCGTACAAGTAAAGCCCTTTGTTTCCGTCAAGAGTCATCGCGTATACGATTATCACCTTATCTTCTTCATTGTCCGCGCGAACAAAGGCGTTTACAAAGTCTTTCTCATTAACGGCAACGCTCTTTAAGCTGTAACCTGTTGGTGCGCTCTCAGTTTGCGGCACGTCAAGAATTATATAATTCTTAGTTGGCGGAACAATACTGATGTATCTTGTAAAAGTCTCCGAGGCTTCGTCATACATAAACCAGCACTTCTCGTTTGAGGGACTTATAAGGCACAGAAGCTTAAAAAGCTTCTTCGGGGCTGATAACGCGGGAAGGGTATTTCCCTTATATATGACAGAGGCCGCTGTGAAGTCCTTTGAGGGCGGCTTGATTTGATCCTCCTCAAACACAAACCTGTAGGTGACAGCGCCTATGGTAACCGATAAATCCGCAAGCGGAGAAGGCGCCCTCGTGACCGTAACGGTATATGTTTTTTTAGCGCCCGATTCCGCCGTAACCGTAACCTTTATCTTATTTTCACCGACGGCAAGGTCTGTTGAGGAAAGCGATTTTGTCGCTGACGAATTTGCCGTTTGCGCACTTACCACAAGCTTTTTTACAGAATAGTCAACCTTAGCCGTGTATTCCGTTACGGATGACGAAAAGGCAGGTGTAAGCGTACCGGGGGATATTTTAAGAGAGCTTAGATTTGCATTGGTTGACGCCTCTTTCGGAGCATTTATCGTAATTTTTGCGGAGGCCTCAGAGGAGCCGATATTTACAAAACCATCTTCCTTGACAATCTCCAGGGTATCGGTGCTCACATAGCACGAGCCGACCTTTAATGCTTTAAATGTGGCAGTCTGTATTACTGTTTTTTCCCCTTTATCTCTTGAGCCGACAAATCTTACAACTCCGCCGCCGCTGTTTTCGTCCCCTCCCCCTTTATATTCAAGATAATTCTTATCATATTTCAGGAGAAAATTCCACGCGCCGATTAGCTCGTTTGCAGTATATTTAACAGTAACCTTGATGGTTCCGCCCTTAGTCACGGACGAGCTTGAAAGCGATATTGTCGCCTTTGCCGAGGCGGCAAATACCGCTGGCGAACATATCGTAATTGCCAACACTAATACACAAAGGATGGCAAGAATTCTTTTCATCTGATTTCATTCCCTTTCCAAACGGATAAAAATTATTGTACTATTTTATATGCTTTGAGTATGTGCTTTCTTATCATTAACAGGTCAATAGCACTGACTTTTCCGTCAGCGTTTACATCTGCCGAGGTTAAATAACAGCTCGAAAGCGAAAAAGCCTTTAATATAACCTTTCTTACCATCAAAAGGTCAATGGCACTTACCGCACCGTCGCCGTTAGTGTCCCCCTTGATAATAACGGCATATTTGCTTTGCACGCCGTTTACGGTAAGGTTGAGCACAAATCCGGTGCCGACATTACCCGAGGTTACTTTTTTGCCCGCAGCGTTTGTAACAAATGCCGACGCGCCGCCGTAAAGTCCTAAATTTGTAATAAACCTTGATACCGACGTTAAAGGCTGTACGCCTGTCAATGTCTTGTTTGAGTGGAGCTTATAGCTTGTTTTGTAACCTGAAGCAGTAGTAGGTTTAGTCGTTGATGGCGCTGTAGTGGATGGTTTTGTGGTTGGCTGCTCAGTAGTGGAAGGGACAGTCGTTGCAGGCTCAGTTACAGGGGGCTTTGTAGTTTCGTCGCCGGGCTGAAAATCACCGTCATTGAGGACTACTACTAAATTATATGTTTTGATATCGCCGTTTTGCGCCTTTACACTAACCTTAAGATTATTTATTCCTTGCAAAATGGATACCGTTCCCTTGTTTCCGCTTACTGTCGCAAGAGAACTTACTGTAGCGGCGTTTACCGTTATGGTTTTAATGTTGCCCTCAATTATAAGGTAGTAGGTGGAATTTTCAGACTCAATCTCAAATGTGGGAGTTATACTGTAGTTTGTAACGGATAATGTTTTTAAGAGATTATTAGGATTACCCCTCGCTTCCGGAAGAGGGCATTTTTCGGCAGGCATATTGTTGTAGACGGGAATAGAAAAGGTTATGGGCAGGCCGAGCTTTCCTAATTCCTTATAGGTAGTATACATGATACCCGCCTCAGAATTGGCCGCGCTTATGTTAGTCATATACTGGTGCCAATAAAGCTGACCGTCGCTGTTGTCTACATCGAATTTTTGTAGATACAATGTGTTTTGCCCTATGTTTATATAGTTAGCGGCTATGTACTTAGAGCCGCCTACTATTGATTTATACTGACTGTCCCACGGTATTAAGTATTTGGTTTTGCTCGCTTCTGAAAGACTTCCTCCGGTCTTTGCAAATCTTAATCCGTTTATTATCGGATCTGTGCCGCTTGTAGCCCCTATGTTGAAAAAATTATAGATTCCTTCATACCCGTCAACAAGACCCCACACGGAATCGGAGCCCTGCCTTCCTACCTCCTGTATAACGCGCGAGGCAAGATGATAGGGGCTTGCGCCGGAAGCTGCGGCGGCGTCTATAAAGGCTTGCGCATAAGAAATCTGCGCCTTGCCGTTGCTTATGTATTTGCCCGCCATAAAGGTTCCCTCAAGCATTGATTCGACTCCGCTTCGTGTTTGAGTTGAAGCATCATAATACAGTGCCTCAAACTGAAATACGCTTCTTTCATCAAGAAAATTTCTCGGGTCAAGATAATGCCTTACAACATCGTCGGCCGCTTGATACCAGCCGCCTGCGTCAAGAGGGAAGTATTTGTCAGTGCTCCAGTCGTATGCGCCCGGAGCTGTTGAGCGGTACGATATAATAGAAGAGCTTGTGAGACTTCTGCCGAGCTTTGTTTCCTCAAAAACTACGGTATTCCAGGAAAGGTTTGTTTTTAACGGCTTGAAAATCCAGTTGGGATGCACAAGATGAAGAGCGCGAAGATAAGGTTTATAGCTGTTGGGAAAGCCGCTGATGGAATTTTCAAAATCCTCCGGCAGCTCCTCTTCAATAGGCTCAACCTTAACTATAATATAGTCTGAGCGGACATAGCCCGTAAGGGTGGAGCCATTAATGGGGAAGGTGACCTTGTACCACCGGATAGATATGCCGTCTGTGCTGTCATGCGTGCTTATTATTGTTACGACCTTCCCTGCTGTAAGAGTCACATCATTGCCGCTTTTGTCCTTAAGTATGGCATAATTGGTGCCTGGACCTGTCCGGACGTTGAGATACGAGGTAACATCCGATGAGACCGTACCGGTCAGGGCGGAAGCCTGACAGTATACAGCCCGGGTGCCTGATATGTAACCTAAAATTATAACGGCACACATAATTAAGGAAATAATCCTCTTTTTCCCCGTTAGGTTCATAGCACCACCTACCCACGATAATTTGAGAACTTCGATATAAACAGTTTATCATAGAGAGATTTTACTGTCAATAAATAAGGATATTTGACAAAACTTACAGAATTTCTGTATAACAATTTTACCTTCTAAAGAAAAATCAGAGAATCAGAACCTCCTGTTTGTTTTCCGGTTCAGCAACGGACAAAAGGTAGTCCCTGTTAATCCTCCCACCCACTTGAAGCAGGGCCGCCTCCGCGCTGTTAAAGGCTATAGAGGGCATGTTGTTTTCACGGCTAAGGTGCGCAAGAACGAACCTTGTGGTGCCTTTGTTTATCAGCTTTGTCAGTACGCTGTCGCAATCGTCATTCGAGAGATGCCCTATTTCCGACAAAATACGTTTTTTAAGAGGGTATGGATAAGAGCCCGTTTTGAGCATATTAATGTCGTGATTTGATTCTATGTAAGTAAGGTCACATCCGGTTATGGCAGATAAAGACTCATAAGATACAAAACCTGTATCGGTAATAACTCCGATTTTTCTGCCGTCCGGCGTATTTATTACATATCCCAAAGGGTCAGCGGCGTCGTGCGAGGTACGGAAGGGTACTATAAACATTTCTCCGACGCTTATGCCTGAAAAATCAACCGCAAGTGAAATTTGACCGCTATTGAGCATTCCGCGCTTTTTAAGCGCAAGAATAGTGCCTGAGGAGGAATATACCGGAAGCTTATGCTTCTTAGTAAAAACCTCAACGCCCGCAATATGGTCAATATGCTCATGTGTTATAAAAACCGCAGATAAGCTTTTAGGGTCAACACCGATTTGAGCCAAAGCCCTTTCCGTCTGCCTGGTGCTCTTGCCAATGTCAATTAAAATCCCGCCTCTGCCTGCGCCTATGTAAATACAGTTGCCGCTGCTCGAGGAGAACAGCGGACAAAAACGTGCCATAATCTGTTTTCCTTTCAATTTTTTTATACCGCTCCGGCTACAATTCTTTCTTCGTCCGTCAGCATAACTCTTTGAACATCCGCCCCGACGGCAGTTAGCTTTTCAATAATATCTTCATACCCGCGTTCAATATAATGAACATTGTCAATTATGGTTTCTCCTTTTGCAATCAGACCTGCGATAACCATAGCGGCACCCGCTCTTAAATCGTCTGCCCTTACAGGGGCTCCTACAAGGTGTTCCATACCTTCAATAGTGGCCGTCTTCCCGTCCACCTGTATTTTCGCACCCATTCGCCTGAGCTGTTCAACATACATAAAGCGGTTATCCCACACGCTTTCAGAAATATAGCTCGTGCCATTTGCCACCGAAAGAAGCACGGCCATCTGAGGTTGCATATCTGTAGGAAATCCCGGATGGGGCATAGTCTTTACTATACATTTATTCGGTCGTTTTCCGTCGGAAATAATCGTTACGGCATCGTCGCTCTCAATAACCTCAATCCCGCTTTCAATAAGCTTAACGCTTATAGACTCAAGATGCTTTGGGATTACATTCTTAATAGTTATGTTTCCGCCTGTAGCTCCGGCCGCAACCATATAAGTTCCGGCTTCAATCTGGTCGGGTATAATTGAATAAGTGCATCCGCGAAGAGTTTGAACACCTCTTATTTTTATGACATCCGTGCCCGCGCCCCTTACATCGGCACCCATAGAGTTTAGGAAGTTTGCAAGATCAACTATATGAGGCTCCTTTGCGGCATTTTCAATAACAGTAAGCCCGCTTGCTTTAACGGCGGCAAGCATAACATTCATCGTGGCACCTACCGAAACATTATCCATGTAAACCGACGCACCGACAAGCTGTCCCGCCGAGGCGGAGATTACTGCTCCCTTTGTTGTTATATCGGCACCTAAAAGCTCAAATCCTCTGACATGCTGATCAATAGGCCTTACCCCGAAAAAACAACCACCCGGCATAGCAACACTCGCACAGCCGAAGCGTCCTAACATTGCCCCCAAAAGGTAATATGATGCCCTGAGCTTTTGCGTCATATTGTCGGGAACGGTAACCATCGCTCTGATATTTTTAGTATTAATTTCCAAAACATCACGCTTAATAAAGCGCGTACGTGCTCCGATATATTCTAAAATACTTATCATCGTTTTTACATCGCTGATATTCGGTATATTTTCAATCCTGCATGTATCCTCACAAAGAACAGCAGCAGGAATTATAGCCAGTGCGGCGTTTTTTGCTCCGCTTATATTTATATCTCCGTAAAGGTGTTTGCCGCCGTGAATGACGAATTTTTCCACAATTCGGCTCCTCTCATTTTTTAGCTTTTAAACTCCTCTTCATAGTATACCACTAAAGCTTAAAAACTTAAAGAGTTTAATTTAGATTTTATAGTTATCTTTTGTAAAAATTTTAACCTTTATTTTTTTACAAAAAAAAACAGCCCTCCCAAAGGGAGGGCGGAAATAATCTTCAAACAAGCTCTAAAAAGCACATTGGCGCAGCATCACCGCGGCGCTGTGCAGTCATAACAATACGGCAATATCCTCCGTTAACATCTTTATACTTAGGAGCTATCTCGTCAAAAAGCTTTTTGACAACTGCTTCCTTAGTAATATACGCGAAAGCCTTTCTTTTGTTTTGAAGACTGTCATTTTTTGCGTTGGTAATCATTTTTTCGGCCATCGAGCGAACCTCTTTTGCTCTTGTAACCGTTGTTTCAATTTTACCCTTTTCCAATAGTGAAGTAACCATGTTTCGAAGCATCGCGTCTCTTACATCGGTCGCTCTGCCAAGTTTTCTAATCCCGGGCATATTATCAACTCCTTTGAATGCGGACTGTTATTCGTCCTCGTTTCTGAGGGCTAAATCGAGGGAGGATAGCTTTGATACTACCTCATTTAGTGATTTACGACCCAAGTTTCTAACCTTCATCATATCCTCTTCGGTTTTGTTAATTAAATCTTCAACAGTATTAATTCCGGCTCTCTTCAAGCAGTTAAAAGACCTGACTGAAAGATC
>CAZPPO010000034.1:6216-7092 GCA_964588475.1 uncultured Eubacteriales bacterium | reverse complement strand
CCAGCTCCTCGATTGTCATTTCAAGAACCTTTTCCTTACCGTCATCGCCCTTTACAACCATAATCTCCGTATTTGATACCTCATCGGACAAATCAACAAAAAGGTTCAAATGTTCCGTTAAAATCTTAGCGCCTAAAGAAATGCCCTCGTTTGCAGAAATTGAACCGTTAGTCCAAATTTCTATTGTAAGCTTGTCATAGTCGGTAATCTGACCCACACGGGTATTCTCAACAGTGTAATTCACCTTTAATACGGGAGTGTAGATAGAATCTACGGCAATAACTCCGATTACGGGTTCCATAAGCTGCTTGTTGCGCTCGGCCGATACATATCCTCTTCCCTTGTCGGCAGTGAGCTCCATCTGAACATGAGCGCCTTCATCAAGTGTTGCAATATGATAATCCTTATTGAGTATCTCAACCTCTGAGTCTGTTTTTATATCACCTGCCGTTATGGTTCCCGGACCGTCCGCTTCTATATACATAATTTTAGGACCGTCACCGTGAATTTTAAGAATTATTCCCTTTAGATTCAAAACGATTTCCGTTACATCTTCCTTAACGTTAGGAATTACCGAAAACTCGTGCAGAATATTGTCTATCTTCACGGAAGTCACAGCGTACCCCGGAAGTGAGGACAAAAGAACACGGCGCAGGCTGTTACCGAGAGTTGTGCCGAAGCCTCTTTCGAGCGGTTCTACTATAAATTTGCCGTATTCACTCGAATTATCACCTGAATCTATAATTTCAATTCTTGGCTTCTCAATACCTATCATTCAAAACCCTCCTTATAATGCAGTTAATTGTATAAGAATTGCCTGATTAACTCGAAGACAGTAATTATTTAGAGTACAACTCAACTATCAGCTGCTCCTGA
>CAZPPO010000034.1:0-6206 GCA_964588475.1 uncultured Eubacteriales bacterium | reverse complement strand
AATCGGTGCATCGATTTGGTCGCGCGACGGTAGGTTAAGAACCTTCGCCTCTCCTGCCTGAGCATCAAGGCTTAGCCATTGAGGCCCGGGACGACCTGCGTTGATCTCGATAATATCCTTCATGCCATCTATCTCGAGTTGCTTTGTCCTGACGGCTATTACATCGCCCGCTCTAAGAAGATATGACGGTATATTAACTTTTTTGCCGTTTATACTAAAATGTCCACGGTTAACAAGCTGCCTTGCCTGCGCGCGGGAGCTTGCCCAGCCCAGAAGATAAACAACATTATCAAGACGGCTTTCGCAGATTTGAAGCAGGCTCTCGCCGGTTACTCCGCGACGCCCTTCTGCCATAAGAAAATATTTGTGAAATTGCGATTCAAGTATTCCGTAATAACGCCTTGCCTTTTGCTTTTCACGAAGCTGCAAACCGTATTCTGAAGCCTTTTTACGACCTTGACCGTGTTGACCGGGAGCATATGCGCGGCGTTCTATTGCGCATTTATTTGTATAGCACCTGCTGCCCTTCAAGAAGAGCTTTTGCCCTTCACGACGGCAAAGCTTACATACTGCATCGGTATATCTTGCCATTTGCGTTACACCTCCAATTTTTATACGCGTCGTCTTTTAGGCGGACGACAGCCGTTGTGGGGAATAGGTGTTACGTCTTTTATCATAGTAACCTCAAGACCTGCCAGCTGAAGTGCCCTAATAGCCGCTTCACGCCCCGAACCGGGACCCTTAACATAAACCTCTACCATTTTCATTCCATGCTCAATTGCAGCCTTAGCAGCCGTTTCGGCGGCAGTCTGGGCGGCATAGGGAGTAGATTTCCTTGAACCTCTAAAGCCCATCTCCCCCGCACTTGCCCATGAAATCGCGTTTCCGCGAGTATCGGTAATGGTCACTATTGTGTTGTTGAAGGTAGATTGGATATGAGCTGCACCTTTATCAATATTCTTGCGCTCACGACGTTTAGTAACTTTTTTTCCGGAGCCTTTTGTAGCCATTCGATTAATCCTCCTTCAGACTTATTTCTTCTTATTGGCTATCGTCTTTTTGGGACCCTTGCGCGTGCGGGCATTAGTTTTGGAACGCTGTCCTCTTACGGGCAGTCCTTTACGATGACGTACGCCACGATAGCAACCGATTTCCACAAGCCTTTTAATATCAAACGCTGTTCCACGTCGTAACTCACCCTCGACCTTTATATTATGGTCGATGTATTCACGCAGTTTTGAAACGTCGTCCTCTGATAAATCCTTTACCCTTGTGTCAGGATTTACGCCCGTTGCTGTTAAAATGTCAGCGGCAGTTTTATTGCCGATACCAAAGATATAGGTCAGTCCTACCTGGACTCTCTTGTCTCTGGGTAAATCAACACCTGAAATACGCGCCATTTGTCAGTGCACCTCCAATTATGTTCTGCGTCGGTCAACCCTGACGCTGTTTGTGCTTGGGATTTTCACAGATAACCATTACTTTACCCTTGCGTTTGATAATTCTGCATTTGTCGCAAATTTTCTTGACAGAAGGTTTGACTTTCATTATAAAGCCCTCCTTAATAATCTTTCGTCAAATTACTTTGAACGCCATGTTATACGGCCTCGGGTTAAATCGTAAGGGGACATTTCTACCGTTACCTTATCCCCCGGAAGGATGCGGATAAAATTCATCCTCAGTTTACCGGAAATATGGGCTAAAATCCTATGACCGTTTTCAAGCTCTACCTGAAATGTTGCATTAGGTAATGCCTCTACTACCGTCCCCTCGATTTCAATCATATCCTGTTTTGACATCGCTAACTCCCCTCCCGCTTTTGTGCCTAACCGATAGTGAATATAAGGCTCTTTTCAGTCTGCTGTTAAACATCATATCGTATTGTGACACTTCGTATCGTGTTGGGGCAAGGTGTTTAATGTTCTTGAGCTTAGGTCTTTCTAAGGGACGCTCCTTGCCGTCAATAACCAAAACACGATTATCTGATACTTGTAAAACAGCCATCCATTTACCTTTATCTCTACCCGCTCTCGAGATAACCACTGTACCGACTTTGATCTGCATACCGATCACCCGACTTTTGTCATAATAACCGGACCGTTTGAGGTAATAGCCACCGTGTGCTCAAAGTGTGCGGACAGCTCTGCGTCCCCTGTGACAATCGTCCAGTTGTTTGACAGTCTTTTCACGGCATGTGTTCCGATATTTATCATCGGCTCAATGGCAAGAGTCATTCCGGGTACGAGCCTTATTCCTCTGCCTCGTGTGCCGTAATTCGGAACCGCCGGATCCTCGTGAAGCTTTGCACCTATTCCGTGTCCCGTGAATTCTCTTACAACGGAAAAACCTCGGTCTTCACAGTAGCTTTGTATCGCGTATCCGATATCACCCAATCTGCCGCCGGGAACCGCCTTTTTTATGCCTTCGTAAAGGCTTTGCTCGGTAGTTTCCATCAGCCGCTTTGCCTGCCGCGAAATATCCCCGGCTGCAAAAGTAGCGGCAGTATCACCAGTGTAACCGTTTTTGCAGGCTCCTAAATCAATACTGACCAAATCGCCCGATTGTATATAGCGGTTATTATCCGGAATTCCGTGAATTACCTCATTGTTTATGGATATGCACGCACAGGCGGGAAAGCCGTTATAATTCAGGAATGTAGGTTTTGCTCCTTTTCCTTCTATAAAATCGCGGATTATCCGGTCAAGCTCACCTGTCGTAATTCCGGGCTCGACTGCCTTTCCCGCAACTTGTAAAGCTTGGGCAGAAATTCTGCAAGCGGTCATCATTAACTCGAGTTCCCGCTGAGATTTCAGCACAATCATTCTTTTTCCTCCAGGGCACCCAATATGGCACTAATACTTTCGTCAATAGACACATTGCCGTCAACGGTGAAAAGTTGCCCTTTTTTATAGTAATAATCTATAAGAGGCTCTGTCTGCTCGTGGTATATTTTCAATCGTTCCTTTACCGTTGCCGGGTCATCATCCTTGCGACTTATAAGACTGCTGCCGCAATGATCACAAATTCCGGGAACCTTAGGCGGAATGTTTTTTATATGATATGTCGCCGAGCATGCTTTACACACGCGTCTGCCTGCCATTCTGCCTATTATTGCCTCGTCGGAAATTTCGATGTTTACAACTATGTCTGCATTCAATCCAAGCTCCTTAAGAGCATCGGCCTGGGGTATTGTTCTGGGAAAACCGTCAAGTATAAAGCCTCTTATGCAGTCTTTCTGAGAAAGTCTTTCCTTTATGATGCCTATTACAACATCATCAGGGACGAGCTTGCCTGATTCAATAAACGCCTTTGCCTTAAGTCCGGTTTCGGTTTTGTTTGACAAGGCCTCTCTTATAATATTGCCCGTCGATACAGTCGGAATATTAAGATGAGCGGCAAGTATTTCAGCCAAAGTTCCCTTTCCTGCTCCGGGAGCGCCCAGAAGTATAAGCTTCATGTCGTAGTCCTTTCCATAGAAAGCGTCATAAATCAATCTAAAAATCCCTTATAGTGACGCATCATCATCTGGCTTTCAAGCTGCTTAACAGTTTCAAGCGCAACACCGACCATAATGATTATCGAGGTACCTCCGAGTGTTATATTCATCCCGTTTCCCTCTCCTAATGCAGTTTCCGTAATAATCGAGAAAAGAATCGGGAAGAGTGCAACAACACTTAAAAGCAAGGCGCCGATAATAATAATTTTCCCTATTATGCCGCCGATATAGTCCGACGTGGGCTTACCCGGGCGAATGCCGAGAATAGCGCCGCCGTTTTTGCGGATGTTGTTCGCCATTTCAACTGGGTTATACTGGATTGCAGCGTAAAAATACGCAAAGAAGATAATCATTAAAAAGTAAATAACCGCGTACTTCCAATTATCAGCCTGGAAAATTCCGAAGAACTTATCCCAGAGCCCGTCTTCTTTAATCTTGTTTTGAACGAACATTTCAATTGTCGGCGGGATTGAGAGAATAGAGCTTGCGAAAATGACAGGCATAACGCCGCTCATATTAACTTTAATGGGTATATGTGTATTTTGACCGCCGTACATTTTACGTCCTACAACACGCTTTGCATACTGAACAGGTATTCTGTGTTCTGCGTTATCCATCCAAACGATGTAAGCGAGCATAAAAATATAAATAATCACTACGAGCGGAGCAAGATAATAATATACGCCATGCGCACCGCCTCTGAAAAAGTAGCTGTTTACCGAAGGGTTCATACTGAACAGTCTTGCCGCTTCAGTCGGGATACGGGATATAATACCCGCGAAAAGAATAATGGAAATACCGTTTCCTATTCCCTTTTCATTGATTTGTTCGCCTAACCACATAACAAGGGCAGTTCCTGCCGTAAGACAAAGTATAACGATTGCCGCCTGAAAGACAGCCCAGAATCCTGTAAATGCGGCACCTGAAGCATCTGTCATAAGATAGTTCTGTGAACGCAGATACATATAATAAGCCGCACTCTGCATAAATCCTAAAACAACGGTAACATAACGCGTTATGGAGGCAATCTTTTTCCTGCCTTCCTCCCCTTCCTTCTGAAGCCTTTCAAGAGCGGGGATTGCGACAGTCAGCAGCTGCATGATAATGGAACTGTTAATGTATGGGGTAACAGACATTGCAAAGATTGTACCGTAATTAAAAGCGTCACCCGTCATCATGCTCAGATAAGATAAAAATGTAGTACCCTGCGTATTGCTCAAAATACCCTCTGTAATATTGAGGAACGGAACAGGTATATTTGCGCCTATTCTGAACACCAAAATTACAAAAGCGGTATAGATCAATTTAGTCCGTAAATCAGGGATCTTCCACGCGTTGACAAGTGTCTTCAACATTTCAGATCACCTCCGCCTTTCCTCCGACAGCCTCGATTTTGTTTTTTGCCGTTTCGGAATAAGCGTTTACTTTTACGGTAAACTTCTTTGTTAATTCACCGTTTGCCAAAACCTTGACGCCGTCAAGCGTCTTCTTTATAAGTCCAAAGCTCAATAGAGCATCGGTATCAATAACGGCACCGTCTTCAAAGGTTTTTTCGAGAGCGGAAATGTTAACAACAGCAAATTCCTTGCCGAATACATTTACAAAGCCTCTCTTCGGAAGACGTCTTTGAAGAGGCATTTGTCCGCCTTCAAATCCGGGTCTCATGCCCTTGCCGGACCGCGATTTTTGACCTTTATGACCTTTACCGGCGGTTTTACCCCAACCGGAACCTGAACCCCTGCCGACACGTTTGACGCTCTTTTTTGACCCTTCGGCCGGTGTAAGCTCGTGCAGCTTCATATCTTGCACCTCCCCTGTTATTCTTCTGTTACCTCTATCAGATGACCAATTTTAGCAACTTTCCCCCGCGTTTGCGGATTGTCCGGCTGTGAGGATTCATCGCCTATCTTATGAAGTCCTAATGCGTGGGCTGTGGCAATTTGACCCTTTTTACTCCCGATAAGGCTTTTTGTAAGCTTTACTTTAATTTCTGCCATAATTCCCACTCTCCTTAATCCTTAAAGTGCTTAACAGATTTTCCCCGTACGTTGGCAACCTCTTCGACATTGCGAAGACTCATAAGCCCTTCCATTGTAGCCCTTACAACATTGCAAGGATTATTGGAACGAAGGGCTTTTGCCCTTATATCTTTGATTCCTACGGATTCAACAACGGCACGGACGGGGCCTCCTGCGATAACTCCCGTTCCGGGCGCGGCAGGCTTCATAAGAACCTCTCCCGCTCCGAACTTACCGATTACTGCGTGAGGAATCGTATTGCCCTTAAGAGAAATATTAACCAAATTCTTCTTCGCGTCCTCAATACCCTTTCGTATAGCATCCGGAACCTCGCCTGATTTTCCTAATCCGAAACCGACTCTGCCTGCTCCGTCACCGACAACTACAAGGGCGGCAAATTTGAATATTCGTCCACCTTTCACAGTTTTTGCTACTCGGTTTATAGAAACTACTCTTTCCTGGAATTCAGATTTTTCCTGAGCTGCTTCATATCTAGCCAAAATTTTTCCTCCCTTTTTCCTTAGAAGTTAAGCCCGCCCTTTCGAGCGCCCTCGGCCAAGCTTGCGACACGGCCATGATAGATGTAACCACCGCGATCAAATACGACGTCTTTTATATTTTTACCTGCTGCGCGCTCGGCAAGAAGCTCCCCGACCTTTTGCGCAGCTTCCTTGTTTCCGCCGTATTCGCTA
>CAZPPO010000033.1:11826-15014 GCA_964588475.1 uncultured Eubacteriales bacterium | reverse complement strand
CTCGAAATCAGGTAGTCCTCACGGGCTCGTGGGTTCGAATCCCACCCTGTCCGCCAAAAAAAGTCTTGAAAACGCTTTGTTTTCAGGGCTTTTCTCTATAAGGAGATACGGTATTTTTATAACAAAAAAACGGCATCTTTTCAGAATGTCGTTTTTCTATGTCATTATAATACTTCTAAAGAACAGGTCAAAATGTTTAGCGCTGCTTCTCGATAAATTTTTTCAAGGGAATTCCTACCGAGATGGCGAATACCGCTGCGAGAACTGCTTCGGGAATGCCGCTTGTAAGAATGGTGGTGCCGATAAGTCCCAGTAAAAGCGTGTAGCTTAAGTCTATTGCAAAAGCATACTGTTTACCGAAGAAAAGGTATATTCCCGCCAATACAAATATTGTGTTTGCCAAAGAGCCTAAAAAGCCGGACACTGCGTAAACGGGGACATTCAGTTTTTTGTACCGCTCAGTAAGCTTTTTAAGTAAAGACAGGCACAGTCCCGTTACAACTCCTATTAGAATTCTCGGAACAAAACAGATTACAAGGCTCCAAAAATTTCCTTCTATTTCGCCCAGACTGTAGAAAGGAGTAAAAACAAAGGCTATAACAGGAGAAGGCGGGGTAAAGGTCCAAACAATGAAGCTGAACAGTCCGAACATAAACCCCATTGCCGCACCGGCACCGGTACCTAAAAGAACAGCTGTAAGGACAACAGGGATATGAGACAACGTGGCTACAATAGGACCCAGCGCAGGCAGAGAGCCAAGCGGGGTGAAGCAAACAATAGCCTCAATAGCCAAAAGCAGAGAAAACTGAACTAACAACAGTATTTTGCGGCGAGATTGTGAGCTTGCGGTTGACATTGACGATTCCTCCTTGCTATCGCTCCCTTTAAGGGATGCGGTGCATATTTCGCATCTTCTGCATATTCAGTTTTTGGTTTTGCGATATATTTGATTCAAGCTCATTTTGAGTCTTGTCAAATAGCCTATGATTGCACGTTTTTATAATATATTTCGTACAAACCCTCTAAAATCAGTGTTTTGTTAAGTATAATTTCCTTTTTGCACAGCGGAATTATATCCTTTGAGAGACCGCCCGTCGCAACAAGTGTTTTAAACGGTTTTCCCAATTCGTTTTCTAAAGCGTCGGAAAGTCCGTCAAGCATAGCGGCATTGCCTAAGAGCGTACCGGATTTAATGCTGTCAATAGTGTTTGTGCCTATTGCATTAGCAGGGGCTTCAAGACTGACAGCGGGTAGCTGAGAGGTTCTTTTTGAAAGAGCATCAAGTGAAATTTCTACGCCCGAGACTATTGCGCAGCCCAAGAAAGCTCCGTTTTCATCAATAACACTAAGCTTGCTTGCAGTTCCCAAATCAATAATCAGGCAGGGGAGAGGGTACTTTGAAATTGCTCCTACGGCGCTTGCTACTAAGTCTGCACCTAATTCCTTTGGATTGTCTATTGATATTTTTAATCCCGTTTTAAGCCCCGGTGCAACTACTAAGGCTGTATTCCCCGTTACCTTATATACAGCGTCCTTAAAAACATTGGTAAGCTCAGGCACAACAGAAGCGATTACAGCCCCGGAAAAATCATCGCAAACACAATAAAGAGAAAAAATATCCTTCAGATTAATCGCGTATTCGTCATCAGTTTTCTGCCTGACTGTACTTAGTCGGGATACAAACAGAAGTTTTTTGTTTTTGTAAACGCCAAGTGTGATATTAGTGTTTCCAATATCGGCAACAAGAAGCATCGGAGTTTCCTCCTAAAAAATGGTTTTCCATATTATAACCCAAACAACATTAAAAATCAATTATTTTTATTGCATAAAGAGTTAATGTATGCTATTTTATTCGGTAAGGAGTGATAATATGTCGATAAAGGAAAACGGAAAAGGATTCTTCTTAGAATTCAAGAAATTTATTTTAAGAGGGAATGTAATAGATCTTGCTGTAGGTATAGTCATTGGTGCCGCGTTTACCGCGATTGTTAATTCTCTTGTCAACAACATCATTATGCCGCTTATCAGCTTAATAACAAAAGGAATTTCTTTTAACGAGTGGTTTTATGCGCTTGACGGCAAGGAATATGAGAGTCTTGAAGCTGCAACAAAAGCGGGGGCCGCCACACTGGGTTATGGCGTGTTTATAAGCGCACTGTTAAACTTTCTTATTGTATCTTTTGTAATTTTTCTACTCATTCGCTTTATCAACAAGGTTAAGGATTTAGGTAAAAAGGAGACGCCCGAGCCGGCACCGACTACTAAAAAATGCGGGTTCTGCAAAACTGAAATAGATATTGAAGCTGTACGTTGTCCAAACTGTACTTCGATTTTGGAGGAGGAAAATGCAAAAATCAATTAAATACGGATTTATCGGGGCGGGGAATATGGCTTCGGCGCTTATAAGGGGGGCGGTTCGCTCAACCTTTATCCCTCCCGACAAAATTGAGGCCTACGATATAGACGAGAGCAAGCTTGCCCTTCTCAGGGACGAGCTTGCGATTGACATATCTCTAAACGCTTCGCGTTTGGTTTCCGATTGTGATTGCCTTGTTATTGCCGTTAAGCCTAATGTAATAGCCTCGGTTATACAGAAAATATCGGGAGCTGTATCAATTAAAAAACCTTTGATTATTTCAATAGCCGCAGGGCAGTCAATTGCAAGGCTTGAAGAGCTTTGCGGCTCATCGGTACCTATAATAAGGGTTATGCCCAACCTTAACGCCGCAATATGTGAGGCTGTTAGCGCTTACTGCTGTAATAGCCTTGTACAGGAGAAAATGAGGGAAGCGGCGGTAAATTTGCTTCGCTGCTCGGGTGAGGTAATAGAAATTGCGGAGACGCTTTTTCCGGTATTTGACGCGATAGGAGGAGCCTCGCCCGCGTTTTGTTTTCTGTTTGCCGATGCTATGACGAGGGCTGCGGTTAAAAACGGTATGACGCGGTCAGACGCTCAGAAGGTTGTATATAAGGCAATCGAGGGGAGCATAAAGTATCTGCGCCTTAGCAAGGAGCATCCCTGGGAGCTTATTGACAAGGTTTGCTCACCCGGAGGCATTACGGTCGAAGGTATTCTTGCTCTCCAGGAAAATGGCTTTCAGGACAGTATCGTAAAGGCCGTTGATGCTGTTATAAAAAAGGATCTTACGATTTAAAAAATTAAAAACACAGACAAGTACGATTTTCGC
>CAZPPO010000033.1:0-11816 GCA_964588475.1 uncultured Eubacteriales bacterium | reverse complement strand
TGTGTTTTTTTGTTTCGTTTATTCTGTAGCGTTTTCTTCAGTATCTGCCGCCGCTGTAGTTACGGCGGGTGTTATGCTTGGAACTGTTTGAGCAGGAACAGAGGAAGAATAGTTGCGGTTAATGTTTTCTAAGAGTCTTGCTGAGAAGTAATTAAGAAATCTCGTATTCGGATCTTCCGAATCGTGTGCCTTTTTATATAGCGATTCAACAAAATCACTGTATTTCTGCGAACCGAGAGTGGTACGTGCCGTATATTTCCAATGGGGCTCATCATTACTGCCAACATAATACATCAGATGGAATCCGTAGGAGGTCTTGACAATACCGGTGTCACCGGATTTGCGGGAAGAATCATAGCACCAATCTTCAAATTCGGTTACCATCTGACCCTTATAGACTCTTTCATAAAGACCGCCGTTATCCTTTGAGCCTGGGTCATCACTGCGAGTTTTGGCAAGCTCTGCAAAGGAATCTTCGGTCTTTTCTCCGTCTTTCCATTCGTTGTAGATTGATTCAATTTCGGTTTTGGCAGCCGTTATCATTTCCTGTGTCAGTTCAACCTCGTTGCCCTGCTCGTCTTTATTATCAAATTGTACGAGTATATGCCTGACATTGACAGTTGGGTCTTGATTCAGCGTCTTTGCCTTTTCAACGCAGGCTATAAAGTATCTGCTACCGCTCTCATCAAGTATAACGGTCTTATCGTTTAAGCTGCGGTCTTTGTCAAACAGCCAATCTGCAAGGTCTTTATTTATATTGTCAGCCACTGTTGTATAGGTCACATTTTTAACAGCGGTGGCATCGTTTCTCTCATAGTCTTTTTTATCGCTTTTCGGAGCGTACTTGTACGCAAGGGCATTAAAATCCTTATAGGTTTTAATTTCGTCAAGCATTTTATTCGCGATTGCTTTTGCCTCTTGCTTAGTATTTGCGTCTGCATCGGTACTCTCCTCGGCAGTAAAGCTCAGAGTGAATAGTCTGAAATATAAGGAATCATAATCCTCCTTATTTTCTTTATATAGCTTTTGAATTTCTTCGTCTGTGACGGAATCGTTATACTCTGTAGATAATTCATTTTGATAATTCAAAGCTATCTTGTCTTTTTCCCTAAGTTTTCTGAAAAGAGACTCATTTACACCCTCGCCTACAATAAAGGATAAATATCTTTTAAGAGAAAAGTCATTTTCGTTGGCTGTTTTCCTGACTTCGTCAATTTCAGTGTCGATTGCCTTAAGGTCCTCTTCCGGGAGTTTATATTCCTTTTTCAACGCCTCTTCATAAAAATAGTTTGTAATATATGCGCGCCGAGAAGCGGCAGCCTTAAAATAATCAGCCCAAGTTGCATCCTCGCCAAACTCGTCGAATTCGTCGTCTCCCGCGTATTTTTGCGCTGAAGGAGATTTGTTGAAGTCGTAGCCCGTAAGATAAGCTCCCATGCCTTCTCCGTATGAAGAAGTATATTGCTCCTCATAGTTCTTTGAATACTGCCATATGTCATTATAAAGACCTGAATAATAGTAATTGAATTCTGCGGCGCTGATTTTATAGCCGTCAACGGTATTAACGGTAATAAGTCTTTGAGGCAAACCGAAAACATTAAGTAACAGACTGCCTGCCGAATAAGACACAAGACTAATAGCTATAAGCAAGCTAACTACAGTAACGGCGATTTTTACGGATTTGTTACGTGTTGCAGAACGTTTAGAGCTTTTTTTAGCCGCTTGGGCGATTTGCTTTTTTCTGCGCTCACGGTAAGCCTCGGCGCTGGTTTTAATATCATTAGCCATATCTAACATCCTTTTGTTTATTTTGTGTTAAAGCAGAAAATACAAAATTATAATATAACATTTTTATTGTTTTGACAAGTCAAAATGTGTTTTTGCTCCAATATTTAATATTCTGTTTAAAAAGACGGATGCGCTGTTTGCGCATCCGTTGTTTTACGAACGCCTACTTAGCTTCGTCTGATGCAATTTCCTTAAGTCCTGCAACAAGACCGGCGAGGGATTGAATTTCAGAGGGAATAATAATTTTTGTTGCTTTTCCGTCGGCAGCCTTGGCAAACGCTTCAAGTCCCTTTATTGACAGATATGCGTCGGAAGGCTTGGATTTGTTTATAAACTCAATTCCATCCCCCTGTGCCTTCATGACCGCTAAAATTGCCTCCGCTTCACCCTGAGCTTCCTGAATTTTTGCTTCTTTGACGGCTTGCGCACGAAGAATTGCCGATGCCTTGTCTGCTTCTGCCGCAAGTATTTGAGCCTCCTTCTGACCTTCCGCGACAAGAACCTTGCTTGCCTTGTCTCCTTCGGCACGAAGAATTGCTTCTCGGCGCTCACGCTCTGCCTTCATTTGCTTTTCCATTGCGTCCTGTATTTCACGCGGGGGGAGAATGTTTTTAAGCTCAACCCTGTTTACCTTAATTCCCCAAGGGTCGGTTGCGTCATCAAGAATTGACCTGATTTTAACATTTATTACATCGCGAGAGGTAAGGGTGTGGTCAAGCTCCATATCGCCGATAATGTTTCTCAGAGTAGTAGCGGTAAGGTTTTCAATCGCTGAAATGGGGTATTCAACGCCATAAGCGAAAAGCTTGGGGTCTGTTATTTGAAAGAATACGACGGTATCAATTTGCATGGTGACGTTATCTTTAGTAATAACGGGCTGCGGAGGGAAATCAACTACCTGTTCTTTAAGCGAAACAACTTTAGCAACTCTCTCAATAAACGGGATTTTGAAATGAATTCCCGTCTGCCATGTTGAGGTATATGCCCCGAACCGTTCAACGACATACGCTTTTGATTGAGGCACGATCTTTACGTTAAATGCTATTAAAAGAATTAGCAGGACAAAGGGAGAAAGAATTCCAATTGCCGTAATGGGATTGATTTCAAGCGGTAAGCCTAAAATAATACTGTTTAATATCTGCATAATTTACCTCCGTTTTCATTAATTTTCTGAAATGCTTACGATTGCTTTAACCCCGCTTATTTCTTCTACAACAACCCTTGAACCCACGGGAATGACAACCGAATCCTGAGAGGACCTCGCGGTCCAATCCGTACCTTTGATTCTTGCGCTGCCTTTACCTAAAAGGTTATTTATTTCTTCTGTTGTTACACCCTCTTTACCTATGTACATATCGGCATTAGTGGGATGAATATTGTTTTTCATTATTTTTTTGACGAAAGGGCGCGTGCAAGCAAGTGAAAGGAGAGAAGCTGTAAGCATAACTATTACCTGTACAAGAATATTGTCAGTAATGAGTGATGTAATTAACGCCGCAAGCGCACCCACCGCGAACCAAATTGTTACAATCTGAACGGTTATGATTTCGATAATTACGAAAATCAATAGCAGAGCTAACCAAATCCACTCCATTAAACCACCTCGTTTCTTTAGATATATTTTACAATAAATATTATTTATTTGCAATAGGCAAGAAATTGTTATTAAAATATATTCCTGAGGTATGCCTTAAATGATTCCATAATGATTTCACAACAGGTGACAGCCTCAGTACAATTTCTTTTAATTTCGTCAAAACTATTCTCTTTATGGATTTTTTGAATATTTATCTCTATTTGCTTAGTGAGGCTGTGGTCTGTCAGAATTCCAAGAGTTTTTTTCTGTAAGGATAAAACATCATTAATTTCATTAGCCTTAAGCTTTGTCGCTTGCAAATTTTTTTCATCTGCAAGCTTTTCTAATTCAATTAGCTCAGATTTGATATTCCCAAAAATTGCTTCAGTTTTATAATCTGCATACACAGCAAAGCAAACAGCTGATATTAAGAGAATAACAGCGATTACAAACCGTTTCATTTACTATCATCCTTTTCGATAAGAGTTATTATTCCCGAAGAGCTTACGGTAAGAAGATAAATGCTGTCCGCCTTAAGTTTATTATTTTTAAGGAGGTCTGCGAGCTTGCCTTTGTCCAAAAAGCATTCCGCAAAAAATGCATCATTTTGTTTGCCGTCAATTATAACCGGACAATCAAGCTGTGCTTCTTTTACCTCAAGATTTAAGTCTTTAGGCGTTAGCGGCTTATTCTCGGAGTTTAGCATAACGCTTAAGGAGCCGTTAGTTTCTACTATCGCGTATTTAACCTCGCTAATGCTGAATATATCCTTTTGCCTGAGAGCTCCGAGTATGTCGTCAAGTGTGAGCCTGAGCTTTCTGAGCTGTTGATTATCGGGCCTGCCGTTCTTTATGACCAGCTGGGGTTTACCCTCAAAAAGATTCCTGAGTTTCATACTTTTTAAGACTATAACGGAGATTATTACCGCTATGGAGGTCAGAGCCAGTACGCTCATTATGCTGTTCATAAGCGGAATATCATTGTTTTGCATAGGAATTGCCACTAATTCCGATAACAAGATTGTGACTATCAGCTCCATAGGCTGCAGCTCGCCGACTTGTCTTTTTCCCATAAGTCTGACTGCTGACGCAGCTAACAAGTATAAAAAAACGGTCCTAATGATAGTAATTACCATTAATAAGCATTCCTTAAACTTTATTTCCTATATTATTGACATTTTTTACTGAATAAATCAATTTGTTCCGTGAAGAATAAAACTCAAGGTGGTTTAATGAATAAAAACAACTCTATGATGAGTATTGATGAACTGAAAACGCTCAGACACGGAGCGGTAAGGCAAGATGTCCGCGAGAATGTCAAGATTCTCTCGGACGAATTCGGAAGCAGCCCGGACTTTGTCGTAAGAAATGTTTGCGTTAATGGGAAAAAATACGCCCTTGTATATTTTGACAGTATTTGTGAATCAAAGCAGGCGGCGGAAACAGTCCTGAAGCCGTTATTTAAATACAAGGAAGAAATACCCGAAAGAGATACCGCTTCTTTCATTCATTCACAGGTAATAATTAATACAGATTCGAAAATAAATCAAAATCTCGATGAGGTTATACAATTAACTCTTATGGGAAATGTCGTTCTTTTTATAGATGCAGAAAAAACATGTCTTATTTTCGGAATTCAAAAAATACCCCAACGCGCAATCGAGCAGCCGGACACAGAAGTACAGGAATTTGGTTCAAAAGAGGGTTTTAACGGAAATATAAAGACTAATATCGCACTTCTTCGCAAAAGGATGACTACTGTAGATCTAAAATTCGAGACACTAACAATAGGAAAAACGAGCAAAACACGCGTAGTTATGTGCTATATTAATCAAAAAGCAGAGAAAAGCTTGATAGATGAGGTAAGAAGCAGGCTAAACAGTATCGATCTTGATGTGCTTATTGATTCCTTATATTTACAATACTATCTTGATAAAAAACAGAAATCACTCTTTACAATGGTCGGAAAAACAGAGCGCCCGGATGTTTTGTCTGCGAAAATAAATGAAGGGAAAGTCGCTGTCATGGTCGACGGTTCCCCCTTTGTTTTGACTGTTCCCTATTATTTTATCGAAAATTTCCAGGTTCTCGATGATTATCTAAACAGACCTGTTTTTGCCTCTTTTTTAAGAATGCTGAGAATACTTTGCTTTATTTTGAGCACAACGCTTCCCGCTGTATATGTTTCGATAGGACTTTTTCATCATGAGCTTCTGCCGGATTATATGCTTTTCAGCATTGTTATGTCAGAAAGCAACACCATGTTTCCGCTTATGACTGAAGCGCTTATAATAATTTTCATATACGAAATAGTCAGGGAGGCAGGTCTTAGAATGCCTAAAAGTATAGGACAGGCTGTAAGCTTAGTCGGAGCTATCGTTATAGGTGAGGCTGCTGTTTCCGCAGGGCTTATCGGGGCGCCGATGCTCGTTATAGTTGCAATAACGGCAATTTGCTCGTTTGTTGTAACAGAGCTTTATCAGACTATTTCTATACTTAGATTCACTTTAATTATCTTAGGCGGCACAATGGGCCTATACGGAGTCACAATAGGGCTTGGCGCGTTGATTATGAACATATTCTCGATTGAGCAATACGGTGTTTCCTATTTGTCTCCCCTTATTCCTTATAACAAATCTCTTTTCAGGGATACATTTTTACGGACAAAGGAGGCATTGACCTCAAAATACCTGTTTACCGTAGGAAAGCAAAAGATAATCAAAAAGAGGTGAGCGATTTGAACAAAAACGCTATCAGTCCTTATGGCATATTTTCCTGTATAATGATAGGCAGATTGATAAATTCGGTAATGATTATCGTAACTAGCGATACTGTTTTTGCCGATTCTGATTTAATATTA
Organism: uncultured Eubacteriales bacterium; assembly: GCA_964588475.1. Lineage (GTDB taxonomy): Bacteria > Bacillota > Clostridia > Oscillospirales > Acutalibacteraceae > DTU089. The sequence continues at coordinate 5,593 of CAZPPO010000033.1, read as the reverse complement.
AGACCGTTTTGGTCTGCTGTTGTTGTTTTAATAGTCGGTATTCCGGTGTTTCTGTATATTAAGCATTTTCGGGTTACCGGAATAACAGAGGCGGCCGCTCAAATCAAACCCGTTTACGGAAAAGTGATGGCGTGTTTATATTATTTAATATATATATATATCGGTATACGGGCAACATCACGTTTTGACCTTTTTACAAGCTCTGTTATGCTTCCCGATATAAATATGACAGTATTTATTGTTATTTTATTGATTGTATGCACCTACAACGCAATGTTAGGGCTTAGGACTATTGGTCGCACAAGTTTGTTTTTGTTGACTTTCGTCGGATTGATAATTTTTGTTATAATAATTTTTTCTCTAAAAGAAGTTGATTTTTTGAATTTGACGCCTTTTTTTGTGGACGGAGTCGGTACATTTGTAAAAGATGTTTTTATCTCAGCTTCATACTTTTTTGACTTGGGTATGATACCGCTTTTACTTTCAAAAATAAAAGGAAACACTACAAAGGCTTTTACAGTATATATTATTACGGTTTCCTTGTTGACAACATTTGAAGGATTTATGCTTGTCTCAACTCTTGGAAACTTTGTAAACATTCAGCTTTTTCCCTCCTTTTCAATTTCCTCAATCGGTAATATCGGAATATTTAAAAGACTTGACGCAGCCATAACATCTGTATGGATATTCGGTATAGTAATAAGATTAACATTTATTATTTATATTTGTACAAATATGTTATCCGTTATTTTTCCAAAACTGAAAAAGGGAACAAGGTCGGCAGTTGTTTTGGCAAGCATCGGCGGTGTTTCATTATTTGTATCAAATAGTATAAGCAGGTATTCAATATTGCTTCAGCGATATACATTGATGATTATATGCTTTTTTTTATTAAGCTTATTTCCCGGTGTAATACTGATAGCGCACCGAAAAAAAGAAAGGAACAATAAAAATAATGAAGAAAAGGTCGTTTATTAGAGTAATTGTATTTTTGCTTTGCTCAATTATGATATTTTCTCTTACCGGATGCCAAAACTTAGGCACGGAAATGGTTGATTTGTTGATTATTCAGGGCATTGGTATCGATAAAAGTAAAAATGGATATAAAGTAACGGTAGAGGCAATAAACAATCCTAAGAACTCTATTTTAGGCGCAAGCAGCACTTCGGAATCGGTGGCAAGGGTCTATGTCAGTTATGGGGAAAGTATAGCTGAAGCCTTGGATAATGTTGTTCGAATAAGCGGAAAGAAGCCCTTGTACTCGCATAACAGGGTTTTAGTAATCGGACAGAAAACACTCGAGGATGATATAACGAAATTACTTGATTTTTTCATCAGAGAATACAACGCGAAATCAACAATTTACTTAGCTGTTGCCAAAAATAATACGGCCGAGAAAATTATCTCAACGGACATGGGGAAGGACATGATTGTGTCACAGGTGTTGGAAAGCATTCTAAGAGATTCGAACGAAAACGGGAAAGCCTTCAGAATACGTTTGTTTGAACTAATTAACTGCTCTCTTGATAAGAGTAAAGCTCTTTTCATTCCATATGTCCTTCTTGAGGAGAACACGCAGGAAAACGCCTTGACTTTACACGGAACAGCTGTTTTCAGCAAGGAAAACCAATTAATCGGATATATGAGTGAGGCGGAAACAGTAGGCGCATTGCTTTTGAACGATCAAATGAAAAAAGGGATAATAAGGCTTAATATGAATAACGAAAGAGGCGTTATACTTAAAATTGAGAGTACGAAAACAAAAACGAGAATCTTTTATGAAGAAGGCACAGTACACGTTGACATTAATATCTCCATGCAGTGCAATATAAAAGAAATAATCAGCATAAAAATCAATGATATAAATAAAGATAAATTGAAACAAATAAAAAAGATGGCGGAGGAAAGGGTGGTATTTCTTGCCGCCTCTGCTATTAATGCTGCTCGTAATGAGCTTAGGGCAGATATTTTCAGTTTCGGCAGAAGACTTTGGATAACCGATTCAAAAGCTTTCGGGCTCGTTATGGATGACTGGACAGGCGCATTTTGTAATTCCGATGTTCAGGTGACGGCAAAGGTTACTATTAAAAGAGCTGGCGAGGAAACGATATTTTAAGAAAGTATCAAGGATTTACTTGAAATTCTTATGTAAAATGTTATACTGTCAAGAAAGGGGTGAGTACTAATGTATTTACTTGGAATCGATATAGGAGGCACAAAATGCGCTGTAGTTTTAGCTAAAGGCATATCGGCTAACGGGATTATATGCGAGGGAATAACAGACAGATTCGAATTTGAAACAAAGGCTTCAAATAGAGGCCCCAAAGCTATTCTTGAGCAATTAGCTTTATCCGCAGAAGAGCTTTTAAAGAGAAATTATTTAAGCGCAATTGACATTGCAAAAATAGGAATAAGCTGCGGCGGACCTCTTGACAGTGAAAGGGGAATTATTAAGTCGCCTCCCAATCTTCCCGGCTGGGATAATATACATATTAAGGAATTCTTTGAAAAGAAGTTTTATGTCCCTGTTTATCTTCAGAACGATGCAAATGCATGCGCATTGGCTGAGCATCGTTTTGGGGCGGGGAAAGGGTATAAAAACGTCGTTTTTTTGACATGCGGCACCGGAATGGGCGCGGGTATAATTATAAACGGTGAGCTTTACACGGGAAGAAACGATATGGCGGGCGAAGTAGGTCATATAAGTCTTTCTGAGCAAGGACCTTTAGGCTACGGAAAGCATGGCTCTTTTGAAGGTTATTGTTCGGGTAGCGCAACAGCAAATCTTGCCCTTAGTATGCTCGAGGAATGGACAAAGAGCGGCAATAAATCTTCTTTGTCGGCTGTAAATGAAAAGGCGGGGCTTTCCGCAAAAGCAGTATTTGATGCAATGTATGCGGGTGATGAGCTTGCAAAAAGGGTTGTTACGATAAGCGCACAGTTCCTTGGGAAAGGCATTGCCATTATAGCCGATATATTAAATCCGGAAATGGTGATTATAGGAAGTATTTTTACACGTAACGTCGAATTTTACCTTCCGATAGTTAAAGAAACGGTAAATCGGGAGGCTTTAAGGGAGTGCAGCGAGGGTCTTAAAATCGTTCCCTCAATGCTTGGGGATTCAATAGGCGATTATGCTGCCTTGGGCATTATCGTTGATAATATCGAGTTGACGGAAAATAAGTTATGAAAAATTTTGAGGAATTATTAATAGCATATCCTGCGCTGACAAACTGTCTTAATGATATAAGGTCTGCCTACGCTTGCCTTTATGACACATACGCGAAGGGCGGGAAGGTTCTCGTTTGCGGAAACGGCGGCAGCGCGGCAGACAGTGAGCATATAGTGGGCGAGCTTATGAAAGGGTTCAAGCTAAAAAGAGAGCTATCCCAGAAACAAAGGTCTCTATTTTCCGGATACGACAACGCAGAGTATATTGCGGATAATCTGCAAAACGCTCTGCCTGCTATTTCTCTTGTAAGCCAGACATCTCTTATTACAGCTTACCTCAACGACGTATCGGCAGATATGCTCTTTGCCCAGCAGGTTTTCGCTTACGCAAAAAAAGGCGATACCCTTATCGCCCTTAGCACATCGGGAAATTCCGAAAATGTTATTACGGCAGCGCGTGTAGCACTTTCGCTCCTGTGCAATGTGATTTCCTTAACGGGTGAGGACGGGGGAAAATTAAAAGAGGACTCGACGATTTGCATAAGACTTCCCGCCAGTGAACCCTATGCCGTTCAGGAGTTTACCTTACCCGTTTACCATGCGCTTTGCGCTGCAATTGAAATGAAATTTTTCGGGGAGTGATTTGTCAAAAGCTTCAGCGGTCGGTTTTTATAAATCGAGCGAAGGCGTTCCAGTCAAATCTGCTAAGGTAGTGAGTACCACTGCGTTTATGATACCCGATTTTACCTTCGTGAAGAAGAGCATTTTCTTCAGGCAGAATATTACCAAAGACAAGCCCTTTTTCTCCGAGAAGCTCGTATGCGGCATTTGCCGCCGAGGCACTTAGAAATTCGGACAAGGGGTCAGCCCATAGGTCAAGAGCCGCACTTGCAATATACAGCCTTCTCGGGGCGCAAAGGGAAAGCAGAAAGTGCTGGTCGAACGGCAGCTCGTGTTCCTTGTCTGCATACTCACCATAGCTGTTCTTAAACCAATAGGGGAAACGATTGAAGATTTTTTTAATCGTTTCTCCTTCTTTATTTCTTGAAAGAGCAGCGCCCGAGCAGCCGGAATCATTTGAAATAATCGTAGCAAAGCGAGTATCAAGTCCACCTGCAACAAGAGCCGTTTTTCCAAGTCTTGAGTGTCCTATTAGGGCGATTTCATCAGGGTCGGTTTTTGGCATAGTCAAGACAAAATCCATAGCTCTCATAGCAGCCCAAGCCCACAGCGCAATTTTACCCCTTTCAAGATTTTTGTTTTTTCCGCAGTAAAATTGCGCAAGCTTATCGTTATAGTTTTCGTCGTCAGAGCTTATATCCTTGTAGTTGAACGAATGCACCGCAAAGCCTAAATCGCAAAGCTCCTCGCTCGGGAGGTATCTGTCGGGAATATCGCTTCTGAAGTTTATCAGAATAAAGGACGGTTGTTTTTCCTCTTTATGAGGAATAACGGACCTGATAGGAAACGAGAAGCTTCCTCCCTCCTTTAGTTCGCAGAGAATGATGGTTTCAATAAGGCTTGCCTTTCCGGCACAAAAGCCTTCCTCACTTTTTTGCAGGTGACTGACGGAAACAGGAGAAGGCGGTAAAGTTCCGTATTCCTCAGAGAGCAGTCGGATTATTTCTTCCCGTCTTAGGTTCCAATTCTCTCTTGTAACCGTTGTTTTGTCAACAAAATGAAGTAAATCAGGCAAATTTCTTGACTCTAATAAGCTATCAATCATCGCACATACCATCCTTTAATGTTAAATACGCCTTTTGAGAATTCTGATTATTTGTAAGCTCTGATACAAATTCATGTGCCTTAAGATTTCTTCCTTTGCCTGATTTTTTCGCATAGGAATAATAGACCTTTCCGTTGATCATAAGCTTAGCGCAAGCCCAATAAGCGTTAAAAACCGTTGACTGCTCCTGTTTGACTGTAAAGATGTATTCATAATGTGAATTAGGCTTGAGATTGACCTTATGGGAAAACGGTTCGATACTGCACAAGGCGTCACTTCTTTTGTCCGATAAGCCCCAGCACTCTGTCGGACAGGCAAGAGCAAGCTCACCGAAAAGCGTGCAGTCTGTGTCATTTCTTACGGTTACAATAATATTATCACCGTCCGTTTTCATAGACATGGAGGGGTTATGGGGACCTACCTCAAGAGAATCGAAAAACTCGTTATTACCGTCATTGAAATATAAAAGAATAATGCCCTTCCTGTCTGCTTTATCCTTTGTTATCGTTATGGGAAAAATTTTGTAACAGCTGCTTTCTAAGGAATAATTAAAAACTGTTTTATCGGATTTGAAGCCTAAGGGCAAAACGAGTTTAAGCTTCCCGCTGATGCTCAGGTCAGGGCGATTATTCACAACTGAAATGTTTGTTTTAAAGCTATTATTCACGATTAAGCTTCTGATGTAATAATTTATTT
>CAZPPO010000032.1:0-15224 GCA_964588475.1 uncultured Eubacteriales bacterium | reverse complement strand
GGATTCGAACCCACGGTACGTTGCCGTACGACGGTTTTCAAGACCGTTCCGTTATAACCACTTCGGTATCTCTCCGCAGGCTAAAATATGTTATCACAGTCCTACTTTGTTGTCAATATTATTTGCAAATTAATTGATGGTAAGTTTTATTTTGACGAAAAGATTCAGTTTTTTCTTGACAAATATAATAATTGATAATATAATAACTCGTGCGCCTGTTTAGGGAAGTGATTCGTATGGTTTTTGATATTAAGCCGATTTTTAATAATGAAGGGCTGTCTGTTTCGTTTGACTATACTATTGACCTTTCTGCACTTTCACACGGGGGTATTAGCCCCATAAGTGAACCCGTCAGGATATTTGGAAGCATTAAGAATACTACGGGTATAGTAAGTGTTAACGCACGGGTAGATTTTGCTTACAAAGCAGCTTGTGACCGCTGTGCCAAGGAAGTCACAAAGCAATTAAAATTGCCCATTATCCGCGGACTGTTATGCTCTCGTGCTAACAGCGAGGATGAGGATAACGATAACGATTATATCACGGTTGAAGATATGATGCTCGACTTTGATAAAATTGCAACAGAGGAGATAGTACTCAATCTTCCGAACAAGTTTTTGTGTAAGGAGAGTTGCAAGGGACTTTGCCCTATTTGCGGCAATGACCTTAACCTTAACCATTGCGATTGTAAAGAGCCGATTGACCCGCGTCTTGAGGGCTTGCTGCAGTTTTTGGATTAATTACGATTTGTCATTAAGGAGGTTTGTTCAATGGCTATTGCACCTAAAAGAAGGGTCTCCAAAACCAGACGCGATAAGAGAAGATCAAGCGTTTGGAAAATAGACGCTCCACAGCTTGAAAAATGCTCAAAATGCGGAAGCTTAAAAAAATCCCATAGGCTATGCATGTCATGCGGTTACTATAACGGCAGGCAAGTCATACAGATTGAAGAATAAAATGCATTAGAGAGCTTTAGGCGGGGAAGAATTTTCTCCGCCTTTTGTGAGTTTTTAAGGGGTGTAGTTTTGTCTGTCCTGATAAACGCTGTACAGAATAATTCGTATGCAGCCGCAAAAGGCATAAAGAGCGGATATGAGCTTATAAGCGTTAACGGAAAAGAGGTTAACGATGTACTTGATTACCGTTTTTATACGGTTGACAAGGAGCTTTGTCTTTCCTTTGTCGATAACGAAGGTCTTGCGTTTGAGACGGTAATTGTCAAAGAAAACGAATACGATGAAATCGGTTTATTATTTTCCGATTTTCTAATAGACAGAGAACATTCTTGTAATAATAATTGTATATTTTGTTTTATTGACCAGCTTCCCAAGGGCTTGAGAAAAAGCTTGTATTTTAAGGATGACGATGTCAGACTCTCCTTTCTTTTCGGAAACTATGTTTCGCTGACAAACATTAGCCAGCAGGAAATTGATAGAATAAAAGAAATGCATATAAGCCCCATAAACATTTCGGTTCACACGATGAATGAGAAGCTGCGCGTTAAAATGATGCGCAATAAGGATGCGGGAAAAAGCTTAAAATACCTAAAAGAGCTTGCCGATTTCGGTACAAGGATTAACGCTCAGATTGTGGTTTGTCCTGGTATAAATGACGGTGAGCAGTTAAAGGATACTTTGACAAAGCTCGGGGAGCTTTATCCCTGCGTTCAGAGTATAGCCGTTGTTCCTGTAGGGCTTACCTCCCATCGAGAGAAGCTGTATAAGCTTGAAGGCTTTACAAAGGAAACGGCCGGCAGGGTAATAGACTTAATTGAGCAGTTCAACGCTCATTTCATGTTCTATAATAACGGTTATCGTCTTGTTTTTGCCGCTGATGAGTTATATTTGACAGCGCAAAGGGAGATACCCTCGCTTGAAGCTTACGGAGAGCTTAATCAGCTTGATAATGGGGTGGGTATGCTTGCCTTATTAAAAAGCGAATTTACAAAAGCTCTTTTTGAGTGCAAAAGAAAACCGAAAAAGAAAAGGATTATCACAATCGCAACCGGACAAGCCGCCTTTCCTCTTATATCTGAGCTATCGGCTCTTGCTTGTGACAAATACAAAAGACTGACAATTAACACCGTATCGATTAAAAACAGGCTTTTCGGGGAGAGTGTTACCGTAGCGGGTCTTCTTACGGGAAGAGATATTATAGACGGTTTGTCCTCACTTGACTTAGGTGAAGAGCTGTTAATCCCGCGAGCTTGTCTGAGATATGAGGGCGATTTATTTCTTGATGATATTTCGCTTGAAGAGCTTTCAAAGAAATTGTCCATAAGGGTAACACCCGTAGAAAACAACGGTTATGCTTTACTTGAGCATATGGTTTTTTCAAATTAAGCATTAACAATGCAGGAGGGTTATAGTATGACAAAGCCCGTAGTTGCTATAGTCGGCAGGCCTAACGTAGGCAAATCGACTCTTTTTAACAAGCTTATAGGAAAGCGTCTTTCCATAGTAGACGACGCTCCAGGCGTCACTCGAGACAGAATATTCGGAGATTGCGAATGGTGCGGCTATCAAATGCTTTTAGTGGATACAGGAGGTATTGAACCGTATTCGGACGATGAAATGCTTGTTCAAATGCGGCGGCAAGCACAGCTTGCCATAGAAAGTGCAAGCGTGATAGTGTTTGTTACGGATGTTCGCTCGGGAGTGGTCGCAACAGATGAGCAGTTGTCTACAATACTCATAAAAAGCGGAAAAAAAATTGTTCTTTGTGTCAATAAGTGCGATTCACTCGGGGAACCTCCCGCGCAATTATATGATTTTTATAAGCTCGGGTTGGGTGAACCCTTTCCTGTATCCTCAGTACACGGGCACGGCACGGGAGACTTACTTGACGAAATTGTTTCAAAATTTCCGAAAATCAGTTTGCAGGATGAAGAGAGTGAGGATGTTATTGCGGTAGCGGTAATCGGTAAGCCCAATGTCGGAAAAAGCTCGCTTGTAAACAAAATAATCGGCGAGGAAAGAATGATAGTAACCGATATCGCGGGCACTACAAGGGACGCTACGGACAGCTATGTTGAAAACAGCTTCGGTAAGTTTATTTTTATTGATACTGCAGGACTAAGAAGAAAATCAAGAATTGACGATTCTATAGAACGCTACAGCAATCTGAGAACCGATATGGCAATAGACAGAGCAAGGGTATGCGTAATTATGATTGATGCTCTTGAAGGCTTTACCCAGCAGGACAGTAAGGTTGCGGGCAAAGCTCTTGAGGCGGGAAAGGGCTGTATTATCTGTGTAAACAAGTGGGACGCTTATGAAAAGGATGAAAAAACGATGGATGTTTACCGAAAAAAGCTGATGAGCGATTTTTCCTTTATGAGTTACGCCCCGATTATTTTTGTTTCGGCAAAGACGGGTCAAAGGTTAGAAAGGCTCTATGAGCTTATTAAATACGTTGACGTTCAAAATTCAATGCGCATAACAACCGGGCAGTTAAATGATATACTCTCGTCGGCAACTCTGAGAGTACAACCCCCAACAGATAAAGGCAAAAGGCTCAAAATATTCTATATCACTCAAGCCTCAACGAGACCGCCGACCTTTGTTTGTTTCGTAAACAGCATAGAGCTTTTTCATTACAGCTATCAAAGGTATATAGAAAATCAAATTCGCAGTGTATTCGGGCTTGAGGGAACTCCCATTCGCTTTATATTACGTGAAAGAGATAATTAAAGACTTTTTTCTCCTTTGTCTGTCAAAACTTTTTGTTTTTGGCAGACTTTTTTTGACGTTAAATTCTAATGGATACTATATTATTAAAAAAGACAGGAATATATTTACATAATTAGGGAATAATTAAAGAGAGGATATTACATATGCCGCTGACAGTAAAAAAACAAGGAGAGAGGTTAATAGCTTCAATAAGGGGTGATATTGACCATCACAGCGCAGTAGCGCTCAGAAATGCTATTGACGAAGCAATTTCAAGATTTAAGCCCAAAACTCTCGTGCTCGATTTTTCAGAGGTTACTTTTATGGACAGCTCGGGAGTCGGGCTTGTATTAGGGCGTTACCGCAATATTTGTGTATACGGCGGAGAGCTTGAGCTAAAAGGTCTGTCTTTTAGATACATGAAAATTATGAGACTTTCCGGAATTGAGAAAATCGCAAAAATCAAGGGAGGTGAAGAAAATGTTAAAGCCGCAAAATGAAATGAAGCTTATATTAAAAAGTCATTCAGTAAATGAGGGATTTGCAAGAGTAGCCGTAGCCGCCTTTGCTTCACAAATAGATATGACACTTGAAGAGCTCAGTGATATTAAGACTGCGGTTAGTGAGGCGGTAACAAATTCAATAGTGCACGGCTATGGGAGGAAAATAGGAAACATCTACATAACCTGCGGAATATATGACAATAATTTAATAAGGATAAGGATTCGTGACAACGGCTGCGGTATTGAAGATATTAAGAAAGCGATGGAGCCTATGTACAGCTCTTTAGGAGGTGACAGGGCGGGACTTGGCTTTTCCGTTATGGAATGCTTTACGGACAAGCTCAAGGTCTATTCAAAGCCGGGTAAGGGCACGTCGGTTATCCTTGAAAAGCGAGTTAATATCAAATGTTAACAAAGCTGGGCAGCGAGCGGGATGCTCTTATTGAAAACAATCTGGGACTTGTTCATGCGTGCGCGAAAAGATTTAAGGGGAAGGGCGTAGAATACGACGATTTATTTCAGGCAGGCTGTGTCGGTCTGGTTAAAGCCGCTGATTCCTATGATAAAACAAGGGGGTTTGCGTTCTCAACCTATGCGGTTCCCGCTATTCTCGGAGAAATAAAACGGATATTTCGCGACGGGGGAAGCATAAAGATCGGACGTACTCAAAAGGAAAGAGCCATGAATCTCGTTCGCTTTAGAGATGAGCTGACAAAAACCAAGGGTGAGGAGCCCACTGTTTATGAGCTTGCAGAATTTGCAGGCTTGTCAACATTTGAGACGGCTCAATTGCTAAATGCGGTAATACCGCCAATGTCACTGACTGTATTCGACGATTCGGAAAACGAGAGACAAATGGATATTGTCGGGTACGATACGAGAGCTGATATGACAGATAAATTATCACTGCACACAACCATTGAAAGCTTACCTCAAGAAGAAGCTGAAATCATAAAGATGAGATATTTCAGAGGCATGACTCAGGCTCAGGTCGCCCAAATCCTATCCTTATCTCAGGTACAAGTATCAAGAAAAGAAAAGACAATTCTTAAGAAATTGAGAGGAATAATATAAATACTAATTGTTACAAAAAAAGAACAAATGTCTTTTTTTGTTGCTTTTTCCGCAAAATTATGGTATTTATTATAAGGCATAATAGTGTAAAAAAGGAGCAATATTCTCTTGATAAAAAGAAAAAATGATATGACAAGCGACTCAAAGGTTAAAATGCGCGGCGGTGACGGAACTGTTAAGGTTACCAAGGCCTTTGAGCAGGGAGAATACAAGGGCAAAGCACGGCTTATTGCCACAATAACGCTTGAAAAGGGTTGTTCTATAGGGGAGCATATCCATGAAAATGAGGAAGAAATTTTTATTGTTATACAAGGCGTTGCAACCTATGACGATAACGGCACTGAGGTAACGTTGTATGAAGGGGATGCATGTCTGTGCGGGGCATCGCAGAAGCATTCTCTAAGGAACGAGGGAGAAAAGACTCTTGTTGTAGCTGCGATTATATTAACATATTAACAACGGCTTAAGTTTATAAGATAAGCTTAAAAAGGAGAGAGTTATGGTATATCTTTTTTTAGCCGAGGGCTTTGAAGAGGTTGAGGCAATAGCCACAATCGATTTTTTAAGACGCGCAGGCATTAATGTGCTTACAGTGTCCACAGGTGCAATTGCGGCACACGGAGCGCATGGCATACTGATTGAAGCTGATATTCTATATGAAAAAGTGTCATTAGGCGATAAATTAGAAGGAATTATTCTTCCGGGGGGTTCGAAAGGAACAGAGAATTTAGGAGCTTGTGAGGAAATAACACGAGCTGTTAAATTTTGTTATGAAAATAACAGACTCATTGCCGCAATCTGTGCCGCTCCGACTATTTTGGCTAATACAGGGATTTTAGAAGGCAAAAGAGCTGTATGCTATCCCGGTTTAGAAAATCAAATGGACGGTGCCGTGATAATTTCGGATAATGTTGTTGTAGACGGCAATATTATTACCGGTAAAGCCGCAGGCGTTACATGGGAATTTGCCGCAGCTATTACGGAATATCTGAAAGGAAAGGACAAAGCAAACGATGTCCTCACGAGTATCCAATGGAACAAATTTTAGACATAAGACCGGTTAAGGCAAGATTAAGAAGTGATCTTAAAAAAAAGCGGTTATCTATGCCCCAAATCAAAAAAAGTATTATGGACAGAAAAATTCAAAACCGCCTGATGAATTTGTGGGCTTTCAGAGAGGCAGCGTTAATACTGACTTATGTTTCCACACCTATTGAAGTGGATACACATTATATGATAGAAACTGCCTTAAAAAGCGGAAAAACAGTTGCGGTTCCAAAATGTCAAGAGGAGAGCCGCTTAATGAATTTTTATCCGATACAAAGTCTCGCCGAGCTTTCCCCGGGAGCCTTCAAGGTTCTCGAGCCAATAAAAACGAATAAAAATCCGCTAAAGGATTTTGAAGGTTCTGTGTGTATAGTTCCGGGTTTTTCCTTTGACAAGGAGGGTTTTCGTTTAGGATACGGAAAAGGATATTATGACAGATTTCTAAAGGATTATACGGGGACTGCCATAGGAATATGCTATAGTGATTGTGTTAAGGAAAGCTTACCCCACGGTAAAAATGACAGAAATATACACATGCTGATTACCGAGAAAGATACTTATAATATTCACGAACAGAGGTGATAAGTTTGAGTGATAAGAGAAAAAATAATGATGACCCTTTAGAAGAGCTTCTGAAAAGTTTTGAGGATGACGAGATAAAGATTTATAAACCGGAAAAAAAGGAAGAGAAAGCTAATTTTAATCCTGATTTAGCTCGCTCCGAATACGCCAGAAAAAATCGCGTAGAACAGTTTTCTCTGAATTTTGATGAAGATGAAAAAATGAAGTATAACGGAGAAATATATTTTTCCAATCCTCCTAAGTCAGTTTCAAAGGAGTCCGGGGAAGAAAAAGTGAAAAATACATCTTCTTCACAAAGGTTCGAGCCACAAAAAAAGCTGAACAAGCTTGAAAAAATGAATCTTAAGCTCAAAAATATAGTTCCTACTGCCTCGTCTTTCATTTTTGTGGTTGCTATCATTACGGTGATTAGCATATTGGCTATTACTTATGCAATTACCGCCATTAACGATATTTTAGGAATTTCAAGAGACAGTATGATTTTAGAAGTTAAGATTGACGGTCAAAGCACCACCAATAAGGTTATCGATGTTCTTGACGACGAGGGTCTTATTTCAAATTCAAGCTTCTGCAAATTATTTGCTTTTGTTTTTGATATTGATAATAAGGGTTATACTTCAGGAGTCTATAGCCTAAGCCCCGATATGGGGGTCGAAAAGATGCTTGCTAAAATCAGGCTTCCCTCTATTTCCACAGAAACGGTAAGGCTTACGTTCCCCGAGGGTTGGACAATTGAACAAATAGCCGGAAAGCTTGAAACATATGAGGTTTGCAGCAAGAACGCATTTATACAGACTATTGAGAATATAGATTTTTCAAATGAGTACGCTTTCCTTAAGGGTATTGATAACAAGGATAAGCGCCATAGAACTCTTGAGGGATTTTTATTCCCCGACACATACGAGTTTTATGTTGGAGAGTCCCCATCAAGTGTAGTAAAAAGATTTCTTGACAATTTTGAATCCAAATGGACCGCTGCATTCCAAAAACAAGCGGATAAGCTTAAATACTCTGCGGATCAGATCATAATTTTAGCTTCGATAATTGAAAGGGAGGCTTATTCAAAGGACCAGATGACTCATATTTCATCCGTTCTTCATAATCGTTTAAAAAATCCCGGCGTTTACCCGACCTTACAATGCGATTCCTCAACAGCATATCTGCAGGATTTTGTTAAACCGAATTGTTCGGCTTCGGAATATGTCTTTTTTGTTCAAAACTACGATACGTATCTTTGTTACAGATTTCCTGCAGGGGCCATAGCAAACCCGGGTCAAAACGCCATAAAGGCTGCCCTTTATCCGGAGGATACAAACTACAACTATTTCCAGCACGACAAGAACGGTACAATTTATTATGCTGTTACAGCCTCCGAACACCGCTCTAATACTCAAAAGGTATGGAAAGTTAATAATTCATGATTAAGAAAGCTGTAAGTGCTATATTATCCGTTGTCACTCTTCTTTTGTGCTTTGGCTGTAACAAGGGCGAACGAGTATTTTCAAAGACTTTTTTCGCTATGGGCACTATGATGAAAATCACACTGTATGATGTGGATGAGATGTTAGCAAATCAGCTGTTTTCTGTTTGCTATGATGAAATTCTTCGTGAGGAAAATTTGTTCTCGGTTAATATTGCCGCAAGCGACGTTGCAAGAATAAACGCTTCAAAGGGAGACAATGTCAACATTTCACAGGAAACGGTTCTAATGATAAAAAACTCCGTTTCGCTTTCAAGGCTTACGGAAGGCGCGTTTGATATAACGGTTTATCCCGTTGTAAAGCTTTGGGGCTTTTACAGCAGTGAGTATGCTGTTCCCGAAAACGATGACATTACTAAGGCCTTGGGTCTTGTAGGGAACAAGAACATTGAGTTTTATGGCAGCAGCGTAACAATGCCTGAAAATTCCGGTATTGACCTTGGCGCTATTGCTAAGGGCTATTTGGGCGACCGTTTGAAGAGTATCCTTAAAGAAAACGGTGTGGAATCTGCGGTAATTTCACTTGGAGGTAATGTAATTCTAATAGGAAATAAAGCTAATGGGGAGCCTTGGAGCGTTGCTATTAAAAGTCCTTTTTCGCAAAACGAATTTATTTACGAATTTTTGAGTTTTGGTAATTTATCTGTTGTAACCTCCGGAGCATACGAGCGTTACTTTGAAAAGAACGGTAAGATTTATCACCATATAATTGACCCAAAGACGGGGTTTCCTGCAGATAGTGATTTAGCATCGGTAACCATAATAGGGGAGGATGGGTCAATGTGCGACGCGCTTTCAACAGCTCTGTTCATTATGGGAAAAGAAAAAGCACTGACTTTTCTTTCAAAGTTAGAGGAGATTTCTTATGTTCTTGTAACTAATGAGAGAGAAATTATTAAATCCGAAAATCTCAGCTGATAAGCGCGGCTATAACAGTATTTGACAGTAAGAATCCCTTTTGCGTTAAGTAAAGAGAATTTTCATTAATATCAACAAGGTGCAGCTCTATATAGGGGCGCGCCTTTTCCTTTATAGCACAGACGCTGTTGCTTCCGTATTTGCTGCTCATTTGCTCAAGGTCGATACCGGAGGTGAGTCTTAAAGAAAGCATTATGTATTCGTCAAGATCGCCGCCGAATCCGTCAAAAACAGGTTTTGAGCCGTCAATAAAGGATTTCGTGTCGGAAGGGAAATAAAAACGGCGGCCGCCATAATAGGAATGAGCACCCGGTCCTATTCCTATGTACTGATCAAGCATCCAATATTTGATGTTATGGCGACTGACAAAACCATCCTTAGCGAAGTTTGATATCTCGTATTGCTTGAAGCCATACTCCCCAAGCCTTTTGCAGCAAAGCTCATATAAGCGGCATAAGCTGTCCTCGTCCGGCAGATTGAGTTTATCGCCCATTGAGTAAAAGGGAGTGTTTTTTTCTATTTTCAGCATGTAAGCACTCAAATGCTTTACTTTACTTTTATTGCAAAAGTCCAGCGTTTTTTCGAGTGATTCTTCCGTCTGCCCGGGGATGCCAAGCATGATGTCGAGTGAAATATTATCTATGCCGCTGCTTTTGCATGAATCTAAGGCTCTTATAACCTCATCCATCGTACCGCTTCGCCCAAGAGCCTTTCGTTCATGTTCAACAGAGGACTGAAGTCCGAGGGAAATACGGTTAACACCTGTCCTTTTGAGAGCGCAAAAGAGACTGTAGGATGAAGAGGAGGGATTGCATTCTACCGTTATTTCACTATCGCGGGAAAGCTCGATATTTGCATAAAGAGAATCCATAATTATTTCAAAGTCTTCACCCGAAAGCAAGGACGGAGTACCGCCGCCAAAATAAACGGTGTCGGCGGATATTTCACCTTTTACATATAAAGAGAGTCTATCACGACTTTTCAACTCAAAAATAATTGCCGAAATATATCTGCCTATTGTGTCTTTATCTTGAACACTTGAGTAAAAATCACAATAGGGACATTTATTTCGGCAAAAAGGAATATGAATATATATTCCTGCTTTATTGCTCTTAGGCAATATTTTAACCGCCCTTCATTAACAATCCATGCACTTTATTTTTTAACTGTTTTAAGGATTTTTTGTGATAGAATTTTGTTTGTACAGCCACCGTTTTTTTCGCAAGCAGCTTTATTGAGGCATTTTGAACTTTTCGTTCCATTGTGAAACATGGTTTCCTCAATAATAATATTGTGCCCTACAACAGAGCAATACTGCTCATATGTTCTGGTATGTCTGTTCATTACGATTCATCCTCCCATCACTTCTTTAATTATTATATTCATTACGGACAACAAATAAACAAAGAGCCTATTATTTTTCGAGTTTTTGGAGCATAGAATTAACTCAGGGGGAGGTTTTTAAATTGTTTTCTGATTTTCCCGGTTATTTAATAGGAATTTTATCAATATTAATAGGCTTAGCTCTTATTTTTGCAAAGAAAAGCGGTCGCTTTTTTAAGTCACTGCTAATAAGTATAATTGGGGGATTAGGTTCGTTGTGTGCCGTTGGAGTTGTAGGACAATTTATCACTCTGAGCATCGGAGTCAATTTACTTACGGTTGTTGTGGCAGCAACACTTTCCGTACCCGGAGTTATTATGCTTTTGTTAACCGGTATTATTTTAACATAAATTGTAGCATAGAACAATATAATAATCAAAAAATCGCTTGACTTTGAAGTGCCGGTTTAGTTATAATAGCGTGGCGAGGAAATCATAAAAACAAATGAATTTTCTCAACGGCACGGAGAAGTCGCCTAGTCCGGTCGAGGGCGCACGATTGGAAATCGTGTAAACGTTAAACGCGTTTCGAGGGTTCGAATCCCTCCTTCTCCGCCACATTCGTCAAGTGATATTGTTTGTATAAGCTTAAAAACGGCGTAGATACTAGGTTTCTTGGTGTTTTTACTGGTTATTGAGATGGATTTTGCACCCCCTCAAAGCACTGCTGCAAAAATTCACTTTAACTATTCCTCGAAAAATGGACCCCTTTTTAGCTAAAAAGGGTCCAAAACGGGTGAGTTGTATTTGGGTAGGGTGCAAATGGTTTTTTGCACAAAAAAACAGCCCGCCCCAACATGGAACGAGCTGCTGAAAATTTATGAGTTTTACCCATCAATCTCCGTGCCATCCTTGAATTTAAACACCATTTTGCCATCGTGATAGACCGTGACGGTTTCAACAGTGGCTATGTAGCACATCAACGGTTTCATTTGCTGCGACTTCCAATATTGAGACAATAAATAAAGAGCTCATTTTTGATGATAACATTGAACAAATAATAAGAAATAAAATTGAAAGTGATCTTCTGGCAAAAAAAGTAGATACCAAGCTATCTATTTTGTGTTTATTCGGGCACAAAAAAGAATCCGGAACAGTATCAGTTATTACGCACCGAGCTCGTCCTTCAGCTCCTCGTTGTTTGCGTGAAGTGTTTCAATATGAAATTTGTACTAGATGCGATTATTCTAAGTATGATAGAATGTCTTTTGGGTATATTTTCTGTTGTAATTAATTTTGGAGGTGTATTGTTATGTTAAATAAAAAACGGATTGCAATATTTTCATTTTCTATAATTCTAATGTTATATTCATTGTTTGTTTTTTTTGTCTGGCTTTTTCCACGATTAACAAATTTAAACGACTCATTTTTCTTTTTTAACTGGATATTTATTCCTATTGTTAGTATATTATTGTTAATATCATGGGTTTTATGTTTTAGGAACAACAATTCTTTTCGTATCTTGAGAATTATTTCTTTAATCACGGTTGTTTTATGGTTGCTTGCATTAGTATTATTTTACTTTAATTTTTCACTTCCATACATTGATATATTGTTAAATACGCAACCGTTATTGTCTCTATTATTTATGTTGTTTTGGATGATTGTAGCGAGAAAGGATTACATAAAATGAACGAAATGCTCTCCTTGAAAGTGTTAAATAGTCTATTGCGAAACTCAAAAAACCTATATAAATCAAGGATTTCGAGTAAAAAGAACTACTGATTTTTCTCCACTTTTATGGTATAATTGAGTTGTAAAGAACCTCAACAAACAAAAAAAGAGGAGAAAAAATCATGCGAAATAAAAATGTGCAAATGTCGCTTTTCGACACCTACAACGATGTGCTCTATGCCGAAGAAAATGATAAGCCAACGCTTTTACGCTTGCTTTCAGAACACATCAATTTAACAGAAATTATCCCGAATGAATTTCATTTAGCATTTTATCGGCGGTTCGGGCGTTCAAGAAAATATAGCCTTGAAAGCCTTATTTGGTTTTTAATTTTGCAAAAAATACTCGGGATTCATTATGGGTGTTGTTCTTGCCAAAGCTATTAACGAGCTCAAGCTTTTTAAATCATTGCGTAAGCTTGCTGCTTAACTTTTTTTCTCAATAGCTTCTTTAAGTGAGTTTTTTGCTCGCTTTGCTTTTTTGAACCTTTTTTCGTCTGCCGATGACTGTTTCTCTTCTAATCTCTCTTCCGCTCTCTTTTTCTCTTGTTCCTCTTGTTTTCTTTTGACTTTCGCAATTGGTTAAGTGTTAAATGATATTTTATATTATTAATGCCGAAAGGGTCTCATTATAAGTTTTTACTAGTCAAATCATAAGAAGCCATTTAAATTAAACCAAGGGCATCGTAATACGACTACCAAACAAACATATGGTGCGAAGGGATTTTGTAAAAACACACGCTACACAAAGTAACATATGTTTGTATCAAAATCATACATCTTAGGCATATAAGAACGCTAATTTTGATACGCTGGCTATCAACATTAGCGTTCTTGTTTTATGCCCAAAAACGGCTTGAAATAAGGCTTTTTCGCACTTTTCCATAAAGACGGAAACATCGCATGGGTTCATTGAAACAAGAAATGCACACTTTCTCCGAGAAATTTTGCCTTAAACCGATACCCTCGCTAACGATTTATAGAGGGGTGTGCATCTTTTCTTGTATGCCATCGATTTCAGCCATAGCATCCAAATCTCTGCGGATCATTTCTGTTCCAGAACCTATTTTTACGGAATAGCGGCTTTGCTTGGAAGCTCAAGCACTCTCACCATATAAACTCTACGCCTTATCACCGCTCATTCTACGGTGAAAAACAATAATCGCAAGTATAAAAATAACAATCGTATAACCCAATACAATTATCAAATGCGGCAGTATTTCAACAAAGTTACCGTCTAAGGTTGCTTTGATTGCTTGCACGCTATGATAAAACGGTAGAATCTCAGCCGCTTTTTTGAAAGCGCCGCCTATTAAGTCAATCGGAATAAACACCCCGGACAACCATCCTGCAACATTCGTAAGCAATGCACCGCAAATGCCGCCTACTGCCTTATCGTTCAGTAAACTTCCGAATAATAAACCGAACCCCACAAACAAAAGCGAGGTCAGCATTGTCACAAGGATGGCAAGTAGGAGATTGCCGGTGAGTTCAAGCCCCGCAATACATGAAGCTAATAAAGTTATTGCGGCTTGCGCCAAAGACATAACGAGCATTGGTAAAGTATAACCTAATATAAAATCAAAAGATGTCATAGGTGAGGCGAACAAGCGCATTAAGAAGGACGAAGTACGATCCTTGGATACCAGCATACCTGTAAACAATGCCATGAATGCAGTTCCGAACATTGCTAAACCGGGTGCGAGATTTTCAATCGAAAACATCGGATTGTTCGCTTCGGGAGGAATACTTGCGTTGATTACAGACAACAGCACAAGCAGTATTAACGGAAATCCTAATCCGAAAAAGAGGTTGATAGGATCACGCAAAATCTCTTTAATATTGCGTTTTGCAAACAAAATAATTCTCATACCGCACCTCCTGAAAGAACAACAAAAGCATCCTCCAGCTTATTTGTGCCGGTCTGCTCGGTCAATTCAGCTACCGTTCCAACAGCCGCCAATTTACCATTTGCCATTATGCCAATGCGATCGGACAGCGCTTCCACTTCCTCTAAATAATGTGTCGTAAGAACAATGGTCACTTTTCCTTTTAATGCTTGAATAGATGCCCACAATTCCCGGCGAGCAAGTACGTCAAGCCCTAAAGTGGGTTCATCAAGAAACAAGACTTGTGGATTTGAAATCAAAGCCATTGCAATAGAGAGCCGTCTTTGCATACCACCTGATAATTGCTTTGCTTTTTTATTTCGAACACCATCAAGTCCGAATTGTGACACCATTTCTTCAGTCATTTCCTTTGCGGTTTTAATATCTTGACCGTAAATGCCCGCTGTGAGCTCTAAATTCTCGATTACTGATAAGTTGGCGGCCACAGCTGTTTCCTGTGGCGAGATATTGATTTTCTCTTTGACAGCTTGCGGGTGTTCTCTCACGCTATCACCGAGCAATACTGCATTGCCGCTCGTTGGCTTAATCAAACAGGACAGCATTTTTATAGTTGTGGTTTTCCCCGCGCCGTTTATACCTAAAAGGGCAAACAATTCGCCTTGCTCAATCGTCAGGTTCAAATTGTCTACCGCCGTAAATCCTCCGTACTTTTTTGAAAGGTTTGTAATTGTGATAGCGTTCATTCCTCGTCCTCCCTCTGAGGCATAGTGCCATCAAAAAGCGTTGTAACAAGCTTTGTTAAAGCGTTTTTAGGAGGTATCGCTATTCCTTGTTGCTCATCACCCAGAATAATCAAAGTGTCACCGGGATTGATGTCAAATATATCGCGGGCTTCTTTGGGTATTACGATTTGTCCTTTTTCACCCACCTTGACCGTCCAAGCGTATTTGCCTTTATGTTTATTCATTTTATATCCTCCGTTCAATAAGTATGAATTGTATAACTTGTATTATAAGTATACACGATTCAGCTTATTTTGTCAAT
>CAZPPO010000031.1:0-15236 GCA_964588475.1 uncultured Eubacteriales bacterium | reverse complement strand
TGAGTAAAATAATCACCGATGTCCCGGGCGTATCCTCCGTCTATAAGGGAGGCATATGCGTTTACTGCAACGAGGTTAAAAACAAGCTGCTCGGTGTTTCCGCCGATACGCTCGAAAAATTCGGCGCCGTCAGCGAGCAGACGGCTTCGCAGATGTCTCGCGGTGTTTGCCGTCTTTTTGAGTCGGATATAGGTGTTGCAATCACAGGAATAGCGGGACCCGCAAGCGACAATACCGAAAAACCAGTGGGGCTTATATATGTGTCGGTTACAGCCGGAAATGATACAAAAGTTTTAGAGCTTAAAAACAACTTCAGCAACGATGTCAGAAATTCAAACAGATACGAGGCTGCACATAAGGCTGCTGACTTACTTGAGGAAACGCTCCGTCTCATGAAAGGAAAAAGAAATGGACAACGAGATAATTAAGGGAAATGATGGCACTTTCCCCATAGACGAGGATACACAGAATAGTTCGCAAGTTCCCCCTAATAAAGCTTTTGAGGATGTCCTTGACGAGCTTTCTGATGAGGATAACAAAAACAAATCGTCTGAGGAAATAAGAGAGGAATACTTATCCCGTTTTCGCTCATATGAGGAAAGCGTAATTAAAAATGAAAGAACGACTGTCGGCGGCAGAATAGGCAAGGTTTCCAAAAAAAGAAAAAACAAACCGGCAAGATTCTTTAAGATATTGCTTTTGCTGATATGTGCCGTAGCGTTTGTTGCTTCCGGCTTTGTAATAGTAAAGCGTGCAATTGATTATTATGAAACAAAAAACGGTGACACACAAATCAAAGAATTAACTCTTTCTCAATCCGATTTGCCGAATATCGACCCTTCTACCGAAGAGTTTCTCAGGGCAATGATTTCGAAATATCCTCAGCTTGAGGGAGTGGATTTTCCCCCCGGCTTTAACTACAAATACGCGCTTCTTTACGCAGCTAATAAGGATTTCGCCGGATACCTGAAAATCCCGGGCACAAGAATAAACACAGCCGTTTTAAGACACAGCGACGATGACTATTATTTTAACCACGATTTCTACGGAAAGCAATCCAAATACGGTGCTGTTTTTGCCTGTGCAAAAAACAATATGGTAAGCCTTGACCAAAATACTGTTCTGATAGGTCATCATATGAAAGACGGCTCGCGCTTTCATGACCTTAAATATTACAGGACTCAGGAGGGCTATAAAAAGTCGCCCGTTATTGAGTTTAATACGGCGTACGGCGATTATAAATGGAAGGTATACGGCGCTGTTATTATCAACGCAAAGCCCGAAGGCGATAACGGCTATATACTTAACTGTCTGTTCAACAATATCAGTAAGGAAAGCTTTGAAAAGTATATCGCGGAAATTGACAAGCGCACCCTATATAAAACGGGAGTGGATATACTCCCCTCAGACAAGATTCTTACCCTCATGACCTGTACTTATGAATTTAAGGACGCAAGGCTTGTAGTGATTGCAAGAATGCTAAGAGAGGGCGAAGATGCACAAGTAGACCTTTCTCTTGTCGCAAGCAAATCTTCTCCGGTTAAATATCCCCAAGCGCTTTATGATAAAAGAGGTAAAGCAAACCCATACGCCAACGATGAAAAATGGTACCCTGAATAATAGGAGGAATACTGCCGTGAATATCCGATTTTATTCTTATGTCTTTGACAAGGACGCATCCTTTGCTACTGCTAAGAACATCATACAGGAGGCGCTCGCCCCCGGAGAAATGGCTAAATTCGAAGATTTTTTCGACAAAACAGAGCTGTTCACAGCTTTGGAGGAAGCCTTAGCTTCAACTGATGTTCATATCATAACGGCAGCTCCAGCACTCTATAACGATTTGAAGGACGCTGTTATCGAGGTTTTCGGCTTACAAAAAGAACATAATTTAGCAATAAAGTTAGCGTTAGGTGACTCTGTTCTTTCTCAGGATACTATAAACAGCCACTGTCTGATTCCCTCGGATTCCTCGGTTTTGTTTTCGCGTGACGGTATGTATTGTGGCTTTTATGTGGAATCACAAGGACAGTATATTGTTCTTCTTCCCCTTGATAAGGACAGACTGGGTTTTATGCTTGATAATCCAGATTTACCGTTCGTGAAAGAAGGGACGGTCCAAAAAGACCCGTCACCTCAAGAGCCGGAAAAAAAGACCGTCCCCGTACAGCACGTTGACGAAGCCTTTCTTCTTATTAGGCAGCTCAGAGAAAATTCCCAAAATGTCGCAGTACCCTTAACCGGTGCTACCGTATACCTGAAGGCGATTTTCGAAAGCTGTTACGGCTGGGAGGAATACTTCAAGCTTGTCTCCCATATTGAGGATAAAACTGCGGGAAAGCCGGGTGAATATGCCGCTCAAACAGCTAAAATCGCAAGGGAGCTTGCGGGAACAGACATCGGTGTATTTATTTCCGATATCTATGAGGATCTTGACGAGGACGAAAATACCCAAGCCTTTTCCTTTATTTGCGTTGCCGACGAGCATAAGGCAATAGTCAGAAAGCTTTATGCAAATCCAGAAGAAACCAGAGCCGATTTGCTCGAGGAGGCAGCGTTCGGTCTTCTTATGCTTATCAAAAAAGCCACCTCGGACCTCGCTGCAATCAAGCAAGCCCTTTATACGGATAAAAATATATCAGATTTTGCGCAAGAGGCCGACATAGAGGAGAAGGACAACGAGCCTGAAGATAACAACGGGCGTCCTGTGGGAAATATCAGTAAAAAGGGTATGATTGCCGCCCTCGTTATTATTGCGCTTGCCCTTTTGGCGAGTATATTCGTAGGTTTAAAAATTACGGGCGCTTTGGACGGTTTATTCTCTGAGGATACGACTGCAATCACGACTCTTCCTTCGGAAACCTTGCCTGCCGACAAAACCTTTGATGACTCCTATCTTATAACGGCAATAGGTCCGAGTGAAACCTTAGACCCGAGCGCGACGGCTGACTTGACTGATGTGGCCTCTAATTCGTCTTCCACAGCTAAAATAACGGCTCCCACAACGACTACAACAACAACAACTACTACAACAACTACAACAACTACAACAACTACAACAACTACAACAACTACTACAACCAAAAAAACGTCTAATTCCACGACTTCAGCAACTGCCGCAACGACTACCACTACAACACAAGCTGATGAGTTATCGGCTCAATAAAACAGATATTTCGGAGGAAAGAATATGGCAATTCTTGTAACTGGAGCAGCGGGATATATTGGCTCACACACATGCTTAGAGCTTTTATGCGGCAAATATGACATTGTCGCTATAGACAACTTCTCTAACAGCTCACAGACCGCACTTGACAGGGTGGAGAAAATTGCCGGTAAAAAAATACGCTTTTACCCGGGTGATATACGTGATAAGGAAATTTTAAAGCGCATATTCACTGAAAATGAAATAGACTCTGTTATTCACTTTGCGGGACTTAAGGCTGTGGGCGAATCCTGTGAAATACCGCTTGATTACTATGACAACAACGTATACGGCAGCGTTTCTCTTTGTAAAGCTATGTTAGAGCACAACTGTAAAAAGCTCGTTTTCAGCTCCTCTGCGACGGTTTACGGAGAAAACAACCCCTCTCCCTTACGAGAAGACATGCCTGTTGGAGCGGCAACAAATCCTTACGGCTCCTCAAAATATGTAATTGAACTGATCTTAAACGATTTGTATAAATGTGATAACAGCTTCGGAATTTGTCTGCTTCGTTACTTTAACCCCATCGGTGCCCATGAAAGCGGCCTAATAGGTGAGGATCCTAACGGAATTCCGAATAATCTCATGCCCCGCATAACGCAAACCGCAATAGGAAAGCTCCCCTACCTTCCTATCCGCGGAACGGACTATAACACACATGACGGCACGGGCGTGAGGGATTATATCCATGTGGTTGACCTTGCAAAAGGCCACATTAAAGCCGTCGAAAAGCTAAAGAAAAGCACGGGTATTTTTACTTATAATCTCGGAACGGGAACTGGCTACAGTGTCTATGACCTTGTCAGAGCATTTGAAAAGGCCTCGGGGCTTAAAATACCCTGTAAGGAGGAGCCCAGAAGGCCTGGAGACATTGCTGTATGCTATTCCGACCCTTCAAAAGCATTAGATGAGCTTGGGTGGAAAGCCGAAAAAAATCTTGATGATATGTGTGCCGATTCCTTCAGATGGCAAAAAAATAACCCCAATGGATATAGGAAATAGGATATGAGCTGCCCTTATAATTCAAGAGATTTACACCATAAGTCTGTTTTCGGAGCTTTGGCAAAAGACGAAAATGTAAAGTTTTCCATACTCTTACCCCGTTCCTTTTCCTGTAGCGGGGCAAGCTTTGTTGTCCGCAAGGACTTCGCAAACGCTCAAAAAATCGACTTAGCCTGGAGCAATATTACACAAAACGGTGAAGAGGAATGGTGGACAACCGATTACTCCTTTCCCTCGCCCGGCTTATATTTTTATCATTTTGAGTACCAAACACCTTTTGGAACGGGAAAAATATACTTAAAAAACTCCGGCTTAGGCGAATATTCACCCTTGGGTACCGAATGGCAGCAAACCGTCTACGAACCGGATTTAAGTACTCCTCCCGATTGGATTAAAAACGCAATAATGTATCAGATATTTCCGGACAGATTTTTTAGTTCAGGCAAAAAAAAGGAAAATGTTCCTGAAGACAGGGTTATGCATAAAGACCCTTGCGAGCCGTTATTATGGAATATTGGAGAAGAAAAAATTCAAAATAACGACTACTTCGGCGGTGACCTTGACGGAATAATCGAAAAGCTTCCCTATTTAAGCTCGCTTAGTGTTTCAGTCATTTACCTCAACCCTATATTTGAGGCGCATTCCAACCACCGCTACAATACGGCGGACTTTATGAAAGTAGATCCTCTTTTAGGCAATGAAAAATCACTAAAGAGACTGTGTAAAAAAGCGTCAGAGTACGGAATACGGATTATACTTGACGGAGTTTTCAGTCATATAGGCTCGGACAGCGTTTATTTCAACAGGGAAAAGCGTTACGGTGAGGGCGGCGCCTACAACGACTCAAATAGTCCCTATCGTTCATGGTTTACCTTCACAAGTGACGGAAAATACAATTGCTGGTGGAATATAAAGTCCTTGCCTGAAATAAATGAAACAGAGCCTTCATTTCTCGAATTTATCCTCGGGGAAAACGGAGTTGTTCAAAAGTGGCTTGATTGCGGTATATCCGGCTGGCGGCTTGATGTTGCTGACGAGCTGCCCGATTTGTTTCTTGACAAGCTGTACCAAAGCGTAAAAAGAAAAGCCCCCGACTCTCTTATAATCGGGGAGGTATGGGAGGATGCCTCAAACAAAATAAGCTACGGCTCGCGCCGCCGTTATCTCCTTGGAAATCAGCTTGACAGCGTCATGAACTATCCCTTCGCCGAGGCGATGGTGCGCTTCATGAGGAACGGTATAGCCGAGGAGCTTATGGAAAGCTTAGTATCGATATGCGAAAATTATCCTCGTCAGATACTCAATTCCCTTATGAATCATATAGGAACTCACGATACAGCAAGAATTATAACGCGTCTTACAAACAGCGAAATAGAGAAAAAACCGCGTTCCCTGCAGTCAAAATATAAAATAACACCCGAGGAATATCAAGCAGGTAAAGCATACCTGAAGGCAATTACTGTGATGCAATACATGCTCCCCGGCTTTCCCTCTATATATTACGCAGATGAAGCGGGACTTTCAGGCGGCTGTGACCCGTTTAACAGAGCCTGTTACCCTTGGGGCAGGGAAGACGGCGAGCTTATAGAGCATTACAGACTTTTAGGGCGTTTGCGTTCCCTTCTGCCATGCCTTAAAGACGGTGATTTCGTACCTGTATCCGCAATGCTCGGCTGTATAGCCTTTGCGAGAGAAAGCAAAGAATCAAACTGCGCAATTATTGTAATTATAAACCGCAACAGTCATGAAATAGACTATTATTTGCCCGAACGGTACAAGTTTTCAAAGGAGCTTTTGACCGGCTCGCCCTGCGGCGAATTCGTCAGGGTCAAAAAAATCGGTGCCGCTGTTGTTAAGGCCAGGTACTTAAATAATTAAATAATTTTTATTAAACTTTCTTACAGTCCGAAATATTTAACGGCATTATTAAATGAAATATCCCGTACGGTTTGGCATAAAAAATCCATATCGGCGGGGTATTTTCCCTGCTGGACCATATCCCCCATCAGCTCACATAATATGCGCCTGAAATACTCGTGACGCGGATATGAAAGGAAGCTTCGAGAGTCTGTCACCATGCCTATAAATTTTGTGAACACTCCAAGATTCATAAGCGCCTTCATCTGCTCGCGCATACCGTCGTAATTGTCGTTAAACCACCATGCACTGCCGAACTGAATTTTTGAGTGCGCACTCGTTCCCTGAAAGTTTCCAAGCATCGAGCCTAAGACGTAATTGTCCTTCGGATTAAGGGTGAACAGTATAACCTTTGGCAGTTTACCCTGAAGCTCAAGACTGTCAAGCAGTCTTGACAGATTGTGGGCGACAAAATTGTCGCCAATCGAGTCAAAGCCGGTGTCAGGTCCCAATTTGTTGAACATATAGGTGTTGTTGTTGCGCATGGCACCTGTGTGTATCTCCATTCCCCAGCCCTTCTGCGCATACAGACCACCAAGAAAAATAAGAAGCTCTGTTTTATATTTTTCGATTTCTTCGGTATCAAGCCTTTCGCCTTTCAGCGCCTTTTTCACGATAGCGTCAAGCTCGTTCTCTCCGGCTCTTCTGAAGGGAATATACGTAAGACCGTGGTCCGAGGCCCTGCAGCCGAGCG
The DNA here is from genome assembly GCA_964588475.1 of uncultured Eubacteriales bacterium. Lineage (GTDB taxonomy): Bacteria > Bacillota > Clostridia > Oscillospirales > Acutalibacteraceae > DTU089. The sequence continues at coordinate 8,418 of CAZPPO010000031.1, read as the reverse complement.
ATGAAAAGAAGTCAACCCTCTCCCTTAATATCTCGGTAAGAGATTTAAAGTCATATACGGTTTCCCCCGAAGCATTGTTAAGCGAGCTTACCCAATCGGGGAATGACGAGGCCTCGATGGCAAGAGCCTTGTCCGGACGAAAAGCCGGCAAAACCTTTGTTTTGAAGCTTTTGTCGCTTTTAAGAGCGATATGGTATTCGAGGGAATCGGCGGCGTCGTCCGTAGTGCAAACACAAAAGACGTTGCTTCGTTTTATAAGCTCGCGCGGTGTGAAGCCGCCTTCTTTTATTTTTTTGTTGGCTCTTTCCCAAATACTGTCGCAGGTCTTTTCATTTAAGGGCTCAAATATCTCAAAATACCTTTGAAGCTCAAGATGAGTCCAATGGTAAAGAGGATTACCGATAAGGTGAGGCATAGTAGCCGCCCATGCTTTGAATTTTTCCTTATGAGATTCATCACCTGTTATGTATTTCTCGTCTAAACCGAACGAGCGCATTGCGCGCCATTTGTAATGGTCGCCTAAAAGCCACAGGCTTGTTATATCCTCCGGCTCCTTGTTCTCATATATTTCCCGCGGTGATAGATGGCAGTGCCAGTCGAATATCGGCTCGTTCTTACATGCCGCAAAAAGTGCTTTCGCCGTTTCCGTTGTAAGCAGAAAATCCTCATCCATAAATTTTTTCAACACAATCACTCCTTATATTATTAAACAAGAATCGATTACAGCGTTATCCCGCTCTTAAAAATTGCCGCTTCCCTGTATCCGTTTTGTTCGCTTTTTGTTTTTTCTCCGCTTGCCGTCCTTATAATCAGTTTTAAAAGCTCATCGCGGTAAAGATTAAAATCATTGTTTAGCAAAACCCTTCCCGCGTCGAAATCAATCCAACCCTTTTTTCGGTTTGCGACAGACGAGTTGGAAGAAATCTTTATTGTCGGAACAAACGAACCCAAGGGCGTTCCCCTGCCGGTTGTAAAAAGTAGCAATGTGGCGCCTGCCGCCGCTAAATTTGAGGAGGATACTATATCGTTGCCTGGACCCCAAAGAAGTGACAGCCCTTTATTCCCGCATTCACCGTAAAGGCTCAGTACATCCGTCACATTCCTTTTCCCACCCTTTTGTATGCAGCCTAAGCTCTTCTCCTCAAGGGTTGTTATTCCTCCTTGATTGTTACCCGGTGAAGGATTTTCATAAATCGGTTCACCGTGCTTAAAGAAATATTCCTTAAAGCTGTTAATCATTAGTACCGCTTTGTCAAAGACCTCTTTGCTTTCGCATCTTAGGAGCAGCTGTTCTTCTGCCCCGAACATTTCCGGAACCTCGCTGAGGATAACAGAGCCTCCTAAAGAGCAGACTAAATCGGACACACTGCCGCAAAGCGGGTTTGCCGTTATACCTGATAATGCGTCCGAACCGCCGCACTTCATTCCTATTACAAGCTTTGAAAGAGGAACGCGAGAGCGCCTTTCGCCTGAGGCGTTCAGGCACAGCTGCTTCACCATTTCAAGAGCGGCGCTGATTTCGTCACTCTCATCCTGAGCTGTGATGAATCTGATATGCGATTTATCTGTACGTGTAAGGTATCTTTTCATAACGAAAATATTATTGTTTTCACAGCCGAGACCTAAAAGTAAAACTCCGCCCGCATTCGGATGGCGGCAAAGAGCAGACAAGAATTTTGCCGTATTTTCGGCGTCTTCTCCTAATTGTGAACACCCGTAAGGATGGGAAAAGGCAAATATACCGTCGCAGTATCCGCCATACAATTCATTGGTTTTTTCGGCTATTATCCGTGCCGTGTCGTTTATGCAGCCCACCGTCGGCACAATCCATATTTCGTTTCGTGTTCCTACCTTGCCCCCCTGACGCTTATATCCCAAAAAGGAGCTGTTTTCATACTTGTGCTGCTCTTGTGCAATAGGTCGTGTGTATGAATATTCAGATATTCCGCTAAGAGCTGTTTTCAGATTATGCAGATGAACATGCTCGCCGGATTTTATATCCTTTGATGCAATGCCTATTGGCTTGCCGTATTTGATTACTTCTTGCTCCTTATGTATGTCGCGCAGCGCAAACTTATGAAAAGGCGGTATATCCTCCAAAAGCCTTGTGCCTAAAACCGTATTATCCTTGTAAAGCTCAAGGGTGGCAACGGCTACACTGTCACTTTTATTTATTAAAACCGCTCCTTTACTCACTTCGTGTGACAGGCAAAGCCTTAACGCCTTATTGACGCCGTAATTATTAATATTTTCATACGCCTCTACGACTTTTTGAGAAAAATCCTGAAGAGAGGTTAAATCAATTCCCCACAGCTTTGTATTTTTCAGTATTTCCAAGGGCTTTGATTTACTTATAAATTCGAGAACCTCCATGTCCTCCCTAATTTCATACCTTTGCCCGTTTCTTCTGCCGTAATATTTGTTTTCATCCCACTCACCCTCATAAAATTTCAAAAGCGCCCCAAGCGCGAAGGCAAGGTTATAAGGCGCGCTGCCTTTCGCATTTATGAAGTCAAGAACCGATGGCAGACAGCGTCCTTTGTATTTAGAAACTGAATTTAGAGAAATATCTAATAGCCTATGCTTTATAAACGGATTTCTAAATCTTTCCAGAACCGATTGTGCAAAAGCCTTTGTTGTGTCAAGAGGAAGCCCAAGCAACGGAATTATTTCGGTATCCAGAGTCTGTTTTATAAACTCCTCAAACAGCTTATCATTCATCATTTCAAATACGCTGTCATATCCCGCCAAGTATGCGGCGAGAACCGAGAGTGTATGAGCACTGTTAAGTATTCTGACCTTTCTTTTTTTATATGAGTAAATATCGTCCGAAAAAACCACATCAAGACCTGATTTATCAGCGGGAAACACGCTCGAGGCCGCCTCGGGAGCTTCAATTGCCAAGAAGAAAAACGGCTCGGCTGTATCGACAAGAAAGTCTTGGTATCCGAGTTTTTTCTGCAGTGCTTCTTCATCGTTTGAAGGATAACCCGATACTATTCTGTCTACAAGCGTATCGGCAAAAACGCACTCGCTCATAGTCCATTCTTTGAATTTATCCGGTAAATTCCAAAGCCTGATATAATCATTTACGCATTCTTTTAGTTTTTTGCCGTTTTGGTCTACAAGCTCGAGCGGCAATATGAGCAAGCCGTGACCCTCTCCCCATAATGAAAACCGCTCAAAAAGCAGCCTCGTAAGCTTTCCGGGATAAGATACATTCGCAGCATCGTTGAATTTATCAGTATCCTTAAAGGCTATTCCGACTTCCGTCGTATTTGAAATAATAACCTGCAAATCCTCGCTACTTCCTATCCGTAAAAACGCCTCAAAATCCTCGTAAGGATTAATACAGCGGGAGACACTGCTAATTACCCGCGCTCTCTCTATGCTTTCACCTTTTTCTATACCGCGCTCAATAACTGTATAAAGCCCATTTTGCGAGTTAATTTGATTGCATTTGCCATCCTTTATTGGCTGACATAAAACCGCGCTTGCGTCATAGACCTGTCTTTCGTTCATCAAATCAAGCAGAAAACAGGCAAAAGCCCTTATGAAATTTCCTTCGCCTATGCAAAGAATTTTTTCAGGACGAATTATTTTTTCTTTATAATACTGCGTAATTGAAAGCACGGCGTAATCTCCCTAAATCATATCATTTGCCCCGTATCCTACCGCTACGCAAAGCAAAAGGATCATCGAGGAAAATATTGCATTTATTAAGAACAGCTTCCACGACCAGCGCAGCCATTTCCCGTACGATACGCCTACTAAGCCAATAGCTATAATCATAACGCCGCTTGTCGGAAAAAGCAGATTCGTAAAGCCGTCGGCAAGACAAAATGACGTAACAAGGCTTTGTCTTGTAACATTTATCATATCAGAAAGCGGAGCTAAAATAGGCATAACGAGAAACGCCTTCGCCGTCGAGCTTCCGAGAAAAAACTCAAGAACGATGACAAAAGCAAAAATAATGAAAATCGCCTGGTAAGGACTTGCTCCCGCTATTATTGCGTATACCGAGTTTAATATTGTATCTATTATCATACCCTTATCGAGAATATACGCCACAGCTATAACAAAAACAATAAGAGGAATAGCGGGTGCTATAGTCTTAACTCCGACAAGGAAGCTCTTAAACAGTTTTTTTCCGCGAAGTCCGGCAAGATGACCCGAAAGCAAGCCGCCTACCGTGAAAAGAATCGCCATAGCCGGCAGAGAAATTGCCCCGTTCATTTCAAAAATAAAATCGGCGGCGACAAACACAATATCGAGCAACATACATATAACAAAAGCTCTTGTAGCCTTTTTTATCGCCGTATTGTTCAATATCTCTTGCGTCTCGCCGACGGAAAACCTCTCTCTTATCAGCTTGTCACTCTCATATACAAGCGACTTTTCGGGATTTTTCTCTATTTTCTTTGCATACAGGATAAGAAAAGACACGAGCAAAAAATATACGCCCGCAAAGATAATAAGTCTTAACCACAAGCCTGAAAATATCTTCACACCAATCAGCTTTTGCACCGTCATAATATTGTATGGATTAAAGGTAGCCGCCGTAAAGCCCCAGGCTACCGAAATAAGACTTAACCCGAGTCCTACAAGCGAATCCCAGCCTAGCGCAAGTGATACGGCAACGGCAAGCGGAACGAGCGTAATGGACTCCTCAAGAATTCCCGTAATTGAGCTCGTTCCCATAAGCACAAATACCATAACGCTCAAAAGCAGATATTTTCTTTTTTCAAACCTTTTAACTAATGACGCCATTATGTATTTCATAATGCCGCACTTATCAAGTATGAGGAAAGCTCCTCCAATTAGCACAATAAATAGGATAATAGCCGCTCCGGTCATTGCCTGCTCACTTGCGAAGCAAAGAACAGGAGACAGCGCAACCTTCCAAAGCGGTATTCTGTAATCTGTATTCACACGGTACGTTCCGCTTATTATCTGGCCGTTTTCAGCTCGTTCAAACTCACCTGTGGGTAATATTTGAGTCATAGCTCCCGCAAAAACAAGCACTAAGACGAGCACCAAGGTTATGCTTATCATCGTTTTTTTGTCAAGCTTTAAGCCTGCATTTTCCTTGTTACCGCCGTCCTTTTCCTTGATTTTGTTCATCAGTCCAAATTCCTTTCCATGTTGACAAGAAAATCCTGAATATTCGTGACTATTCCCGTAACACTTAAGGAACCCCTGTCCCTAAGCTTATTTACCGCAAACTCGGAAATATCGACACTGTAAAAGTATACCGGGCGTACAACACCCTTTACCTTAACAAAGGAGGGTGTCATGTTCCCCGTGGCGATAGTATGAAGCTGTGTTGCCAAGGCTATGACGACAGTCGCCCTCTTAGTAAGCTCGCGCATTGCGTTTTGGGCCTCATAAACATCCGATATTACCTCGGGAAGCGGACCGTCATCGCGAATTGAGCCGGCAAGAACATACGGAATATCGTTTTTAATAAGACTTCTCATTACACCTGTGTTGATTTTATATTTTCCTAAAAATTCTTTAATGGAACCTTGTTCTCTTACAAGGTTTATCGTATGCAGATGATTATAATGTCCGTTAGTCATCAGTTTTTTCGTATAAATATCCTGACCTAAGCCGGTATTGAATATCGCCGCCTCTAAATCATGCGTGGCAAGAGCGTTGCCGGCAAAAAGCGCGTGGCAATAGCCTTTATCTATAAGTCTTGCCATAGCGTTGCGGCTGTCATGGTCAAATACACACGCGGGACCTAATACCCATACGATGTTCCCTTTTTGCTTATCATGCCTTAAGATACTGTAAAGCTTGTCATAATCCTCCGAATAAGAGGACTCCCGTGATTTGCCCGTTCTGAAGGCGAAAACTGAGCTGTCATCGCTCTTATTCTCCTGTAGGAAGGCGTTTGAGTGAACATAAACTCCGCTTCTTCCGTCGTCTGCTCTGCCTACGATAACCATATCTCCCTTAACTATTTTTCGCGGCTCGACGGCTCTTGGTATACCCTCCTTTATAACAACGCACGAATCCATACGGCTGTCCTCGACCATTATCCACCTGCCGCCAATTTTTGCGTACTCGGGGAAAATTGTCGTAGCATAAAAGTTCTCGGGAAGATACCCGTCACCTGCAGACATTAAAGCTGCGTCGGGCGCGGAAAGAAACGGCTCCTTACCAAAGTCCGGCTCACGAAAGCGAGGCAAGGTAAACAAAAAAACCACAACCTTATTAATAAGCTTAAAAAAGTATACCACATTACCGATTTAAATAACAATACGAAGGCGGGAAATAATTGACAAGCTTCGTCCCATAATATAAAATTATTACAGCTTAAATATAAGAGGAATAAAATATAAAATGAGAAACAGGCATAAGAAACACGCAAAGGAGCGCCTTGACGCATGCGGTGAAACAGTTGTACACAGCGCAGACCTATTTAAGGACGACCCAAGTGCTCTTTTTTGCAGGAATGCGCCAATACACCTTGAAATCGGCTGTGGTAAGGGTGATTTTATATGCGGTATGGCAAGGCTGTACCCGAATATTAATTTTATTGCAATCGAAAGGATAAATGACGTTCTTGTAACAGCCGCCGAAAAAGCAAAAAGTCTTTCTCTCCAAAATGTTCGGTTATGCCGTCTTGATGCCTCAAGGCTTGCAGAGGTTTTCCGGGAGAGCTCAATCGAAAGAATTTACCTCAACTTCTCCGACCCGTGGCTCAAGAAACGCCATTATAAACGAAGGCTCTCTCACAAAGGCTTTCTTCAGATTTATAAGAGCATCCTCATCGAAAACGGCTCGGTTTTTATGAAAACAGATAATAACAGCCTGTTTGAATTTTCTCTTTTTGAGTTTCAAAATGACGGCTGGAGGCTTCAAAATGTAACACATGACCTTAGCGAAAGCGGTCTTGAAGGGAATGTCATAACAGAATACGAAGCGCGTTTTTTATCAAAGGGAATAAAGATTTTGCGTCTTGAGGCGTATGTCAGATAAAGCCCTTGGCAAGACAGCTGCTTGAACAATACCATAATAGCCGCAACAGACAAAGTGCATTCTTGCATTCTTCACAGAAAGGAATCATTATAGGTATGGCAGAGAAAAAAATAACCGATTTTAAGGCGGAGTCTGCCAACAAGGCAGTGACTATACATTTTCGGCAGTATGCAAAAGAAAAACAATCGGTATGTATATATCGCAAAAAGGTCAATGGCTTCCGGTTTGGCGTTCATTACAGTGAATATTTTGATGGAATCAGCAAAGACGGTGCACAGCTTATTTTTGAAGGATTTCTTCCCGCCAAACACTCGATACATATTTATCAAGACTATGCTGTACAGATACGGGACTGTTATCTTTACTGGGTAAGCACCTGTGAGGAAGACACAGCCTTCACCGGTCCTTTTGCTGTGACGGTCAGGGATCCCGAGGTCTGGTGGAGCAAAGCCAAAATACAAGAGTATATGGACTCCTTAAAAAAGGAATTCCCCCGTTTGGTTGAGCTTGAATGCTTCGGAGAAACTACCGGACATTATCCCTTAAACGGTATTATTGCCGGCAATAAAGATCGTCTGATTGCTTGCGTGGGTTGTATTCATGCCGGAGAATCCGGACCCGAACTGATTCTTCCGGCAGTTCGGCAGCTGCTTGAACGCTCGCCTTCTCTGCTTGAACAAGTTGGGATTGCCGCTTTGGTCAGCGTAAACGCAGACCAGCGAGAACGGTTGGCACAGGGTGTGCCTTGGTACCTTCGAGTCAACGGCAACGCAGTAGACCTAAACCGCAATTTTGATGCGCTGTGGGATGAGATTGAATATAGCTATAATTTTTCCACCCAATGGGAGTATTCTCCCACCTATCGGGGTCCCTTTCCCGAATCGGAGCTTGAGGTTCTGGCGGTGAAAATTTTTATCACCAATACTTCTCCCAAGGCAATCTTTTCTTATCATGCTCTTGCATCTGTTACGGAGGATCGTATGCTGGTAGCAAAAGAATGCGAAGAGGACAGGAACTTTTCGGAAAAATGTCTTCGTTATATGGGAGCCTATTCAAAAGCGTTTCGTAGTTTTGCAGATTCCGAGCTGACTTTTGACAAACCATGCATTATTTACAAAGCTACTGCGGGCAGTCTGCCCTCCTGGGCCTACCACCTCGGGATTCCCTGTTTTGACCTTGAATATGCGGGTTCTGCAGAATTGAAGCCCAGTATCAATGGTGATACCACCGAAGAAATGGTTAAGAGATGTTCGCAACGCCACAAAGAAGGACTTGTAGCTGTTATAAAAGAATTTTTGAAGGAACCGCTATAAGCCAAAAAGCACCTCGAAGGGTGCTTTTTGATTGGTGCCGGTGATCGGGGTCGAACCGATACGGTATCGCTACCACCGGATTTTGAGTCCGGCACGTCTGCCAATTCCATCACAC